>CAZCZX010000037.1:0-18268 GCA_964503095.1 uncultured Sangeribacter sp. | reverse complement strand
AGCAACAAAAACTCCTCGCTGAGCAAAAGCAAAAGGAGGAGCAGGAGAAACAGCAAAAACTCCTCGCTGAGCAAAAGCGTAAGGAAGAAGAGCAAAGGCAAGCAGAAGCCCGCAAACGCCTGGAAGAAACACCGACTCTCAATAATTATATCGCCGCTAACTTGGGTGATTGGGCTGACTATCTGGCTTCAAAAGACATAAACGTCCCATCTGATGAAGAAATACGAAACTTCATAGAAGAGGAGGTGAGCAAATGGCAAATCAAGGGTGAATTTGAGCCAACAGCCAAATGGAAAGAACGTGTCAACGAGACCACAAGAACTGCTAAAATCAACGCCATGGCTGACAGTATTTTCTCTGTAAACTCCAAAAATGTGGAGAATGTCCGTGCTGAATACCGTAAAAAGTATGAGGCTCTCGTTGACAAATACTGCGCAGGAATTGCTGAGCAATTCGCGTCCCAGACTCTGGAGATAAAACCTTACGATGCCGACAACGAGACTTTCTTAATCAGCACCTCAGATTTCGGAGACTTTCTCCTGCCTGTGCCCCTCGACGAGGCCCCGGGATTTAAGCAAGAATGGGACAAATGGAAATCAGCAGCTATTGCTTCTTTCGTGCCTAACGGAGAGGATGTTGTGCTGAAATCAGTCAGCATCGGCAAATACAAGTACGACAGCGATATGAATGCCACCTACGCTCAAGTTGACGTAGACTATAACTTCAAACCTGTCGACGTAGCCCAACTAAATAGGCGTTTAGGCGATGAAGACAATCTGGCAATGAACTCCAGCAATAATTCCTCTGCTAATCAAAACAAGGGCTTTAATACAACAAAAGTTAAGATTTCCGCTGGCACTACTCCAGACACAGACATAAACATACCATCAGGGTCTCCCTCATCTACACCTACTTTCGCTGTGGTCATAGCTAACGGAGACTATCAGCACGCATCAAAAGTCAATCATGCTGAAAATGATGGCAAGGTAATGACTCAATATCTTACCCGCACTCTTGGAATTCCTGAAGGAAACGTGGCGACATTCATCAATGCCACCTATGGACAGATGGCATCAGCAATATCTATGCTCCAAGACATCGGCGACGCCTATGCCGGAAGCGACTTTAACATTATGTTTTATTATGTAGGCCATGGTCTTCCTGACGATGAGGGGAAGAAATCCTACATCCTTCCGGTTGATATAGATCCCCGTCAAGTGTCGATATGCATGCCGCTTGAGAAAATCTATGCTGATTTGGGCAATTTGGGAGCCAAGAACGTGACAGTGATGGTAGATGCCTGCTTCAGCGGAACAAATCACGGCGACGGAATGCTCATCCCGCAATCTATGGGTGTGGCCATGAAACCGAAAAGTGCCTCTCCGGTAGGAAACATGGTGGTGATGGCTGCAGCTGATGGCAATGAGACGGCTTTCCCTTATGAAGAGAAAAGTCATGGTCTTTTCACTTATTGGATTCTGAAGAAACTACAAGAGACCTCAGGCAAAGTCACATTCGGCGAACTGAGCGACTTTGTCATCGACAACGTGAAAAAGACATCAGTGACAGTCAACAAAAAACCGCAGACTCCAAATGTAGCCACTTCCCCTCAACTTGCCAATACATGGCGCAATCTCCAGTTTGGAAACTGAGTAGGGGCCTGATTTAGGATATTATAACAGTTCCGAATTAATAGTATTTGTGTTGAGATTGTTATAACTATTGATGGGAATCAATGGAAGAAATTCATTATTCACTCATAAAATTGAGTGAATATGGTTTTTTTTCGTTAAATTTGCAAATCAATACAGATATAACTAAATAGAAAACTCAATATAATGGCAAATCAGGAACTGAGCGAACAGGAAATCGTAAGACGCAACAGTATGCAGGCCCTACGCGACCGCGGAATAGAACCCTATCCGGCAGCAGAATATGTAGTCACAGGACATAGCGAAGAAATCAAAGAAAATTTCAAGGATGACGCTGATGAACGTCGTGAAGTGTGTGTGGCTGGCAGAATTATGAGCCGACGCATTATGGGCAAAGCCTCTTTTGTGAGCCTTCAGGATGCAGAAGGAAGAATTCAGGTCTATGTAAGCCGCGACGATCTATGTCCCGGTGAAGACAAGGACATGTATAATGTAGTATTCAAGAAACTTCTTGACATCGGTGACTTCATTGGAGTGAAAGGGTATGTGTTCCGTACCCAGACAGGAGAAATTTCAGTTCACGCGCAGGAAATTACAGTGCTAAGCAAGAGCCTTCGTCCTCTTCCAATGGTAAAAATGAAAGACGGCAAGGCATATGACGCATTCACCGACCCTGAACAGCGTTATCGTCAGAGATACGTTGACCTCGTAGTCAATCCAGGAATAAAGGAGATCTTCCTTAAACGCAACAAGATCTTTAACTCCATGCGCCAGTACTTCAACGATCATGGCCTCATGGAAGTAGAGACCCCGATTCTTCAGTCAATCCCTGGAGGAGCGGCGGCACGTCCATTTATCACTCACCACAATGCACTTGACATCCCTCTATATCTGCGTATAGCAAACGAACTTTATCTTAAAAGACTCATCGTAGGAGGTTTCGACGGAGTTTATGAGTTTGCGAAAGACTTCCGCAACGAAGGTATGGACCGTACACATAATCCTGAATTTACTTGCATGGAGGTGTATGTGGCATACAAAGATTATAACTGGATGATGCGCTTTGTGGAAAACATGCTTGAAAAAATATGCATGGACGTTAACGGAACCACAGATGTACAGATTGGCGACAATGTCGTTTCCTTCAAAGCACCTTTCCGTCGTGTGACAATGACTGATGCTATTAAGGAGCACACAGGATTTGACATCACCGGCAAAACTGAAGAGGAACTCCGTGCCTTCTGCAAGCAAGAGAATATTGAAGTAGACTCAAGTTGGGGTAAAGGAAAACTTATTGATGAAATATTTGGCGAAAAGTGTGAAGGCACATACATCCAGCCTACTTTTATCACCGACTATCCTATCGAGATGTCACCACTGACCAAGAAACATCGCGCCAACCCGGAACTAACTGAGCGCTTCGAGTTGATGGTCAACGGCAAGGAACTCTGCAACGCGTACTCAGAACTCAATGATCCAATCGATCAGTATGAACGCTTCGTCGACCAGATGAACCTTGCAGACAAAGGTGACGATGAAGCCATGATCATCGACCATGACTTTATTCGTGCCCTTGAATATGGCATGCCTCCTACATCTGGCCTTGGAATCGGAATGGACCGTCTCACCATGCTAATGACCGGACAGACTGCTATTCAGGAAGTGCTCTTCTTCCCACAGATGCGTCCGGAAAAGAAGCAAGTGAAGGCTGATGCAGAAGAAGAAAAGGAGGAAGGAAAATAATCATGGAAAGTCAAGACCACATATCCAAAGTAGCCGTTCTTGGAAGCGGAAGTTGGGCAACTGCGCTGGCCAAGCTTCTGCTCAAGAATTGCGACCGTATAGGTTGGTATTTCAGGAGTGATGAAAAAATAGATGAATTCCGAAAATACGGTCACAATCCTTCTTACCTGACTGATGTAAGTTTTGATACCGATCGTATAGATTTTTCCTCCGACATTAACGAGGTGGTAAGTGGAGCCGACACGCTTGTTGTGGCTATGCCCTCTCCCTATTTTTTGCCGGAAATCAGCAAACTTACCATCGATATTAAGGACAAGAACATTGTGTCAGCAGTGAAGGGAATTGTCCCTGACCGCAACATGATCATCACAGATTATTTCGAACAAGTGTATGGAGTGCCACGCGGCAACATGCTCGTAATAGGTGGTCCTTGTCATGCGGAAGAAGTGGCTCTTGAACGACTCAGTTATCTCACAATTGGTTGCTTAGACACTGAAAAAGCCCGACAGTTTGCGTCGCGTCTTGCGTCGGCAAAGATGAAGACTATCATATCTGACGATGTGGATGGCATAGAATATGCCGCTGTTCTTAAAAATGTATATGCTATCGCGGCCGGCATGGTCAACGGTATGAAGGCTGGCGATAACTTCATGGCGATGCTCGTAAGCAATGCCACTCGGGAAATGCGGAGGTTTGTAGATACAATTGCCCCTATGCCTCGTGATATCGACAGATCGGCTTATCTTGGCGACTTGCTTGTGACAGCCTATAGTAAATTCTCGCGCAACCACAATTTCGGCTCAATGCTCGGCAAGGGCTACAGTGTGAAGGTAGCGAAGATGGAGATGAGTATGGTAGCAGAAGGATACTATGGCACAAAATGCATGTACGACATCAATGAGCGTCCCGACCTTCAAGTGGAGATGCCGATTCTTGATATGGTCCATGCTGTCTTATACGAGGGGGTGAATGTGCGTCGAGCAATGAAGGAACTCTCAGATTATTTTTCATAAATCTAATAGTTATTAAAATCAAATATTATGAAAGCAGTTAGTTTAGACATTCAGCATGCGGTATACTTCGCTGATAAGGAGTATAACGCCAATCAAGCAGCAGCCGTAGAGGCTATAAAAGATGTAAACACAGGTCGTGCAGCAGGCAACGACTTCCTCGGATGGGTAAAACTTCCATCTGAAACTGATCCTGCTCTCCTTTCAAAGATCAATGCCACAGCAGATCGACTGAAAGAGAAATGTGATTATGTAGTATGCATCGGTATCGGTGGAAGTTACTTAGGAGCAAAGGCTGTAATCACTGCTTTGAGCAACAACTTCGCTGACTTTATCAACAATCCGGAACCAAAGCACGCTAAAGTGCTCTACGCAGGACAAAACATTGGTGAAGAATATACTGCAGAACTTCAGGACTTCCTCAAGGATAAGAAGTTCGGTATTGTTGTTATCTCTAAGTCTGGTACCACAACAGAACCTGCTATTGCGTTCCGACTTCTCAAGGCTCAGCTCGAAGAGCAGGTTGGCAAAGAGGCTGCAAAGGAACTCATAGTAGCCATCACAGACGAAAAGAAAGGCGCGCTCCGCACTCTCGCTACTCAGGAAGGATATGAGACTTACGTAATTCCAGACAATGTTGGCGGTCGCTTCTCTGTGCTTACTCCTGTTGGCCTGCTTCCAATCGCAGTTGCTGGCTTTGACATTGCAAAACTCGTGGCTGGCGCAGCAGAAATGGAAAAAGACACCACAGAACCAGGTGACAACAACATCGCTGAGACCTACGCCCGCGTCCGCAACGCACTTTATCAGAGTGGCAAGAAGATTGAGATACTCGCCAACTTCAACCCGAAACTGCATTATTTTGCTGAGTGGTGGAAACAACTTTATGGTGAAAGCGAAGGCAAAGACGGAAAGGGTATCTTCCCGGCAGCTGTTGACTTTACTACCGATCTCCACTCAATGGGACAGTGGATTCAGGATGGCGAACGCACTATCTTCGAGACTGTAATATCTGTAAAGGAACCACTTCTCCACAAATATATCCCCACTGATGATCAGAACCTTGATGGCCTTAACTTCCTCGGTGGAAAGAAGATCGACGATGTCAACAAGATGGCAGAACTTGGCACTATGCTTGCTCATGTCGACGGAGGAGTGCCAAACATCAAGATTGAGATCAACAAACTCGATGAGTATACGCTCGGTGCACTCATCTACTTCTTTGAGAAGGCATGTGGCATCTCAGGATATATGCTCGGAGTGAATCCTTTCAACCAGCCCGGCGTAGAAGCATACAAGAAAAATATGTTCGCGCTTCTTGGGAAACCTGGCTATGAGAAGGAAACTGCTGATATCCAGGCGCGTCTGAATAAGTAATATATTGCAAACTTGTTACAGATGTTAAATAAAAGTTAATATGACACTTTATCATAAATTCAAATGAACATTACGGCTTTCAGTCGCGTTTAATAGACGTAACTCAGACAGAAACAATGGTTGCAAGACAATAAGTCAGAAAGCATCCAACTGAGTTAATTAAAATTGATTAGATTGATTAGTTTAATTGCTATAAGCGTTCTGAAAAAAAGTTGTTATTGTTGTTTGAATTAAAGGAATTAGGTCGACGTGAGTCGACCTATTTTCTTTTTTGCATATTCGCGATTTTTTTATTAATTTTGCGCTTTAGTACTCATCCAATTAAATTGTGATAGACAAAACCACAACATATTGAAATGAAAAGAATTTTATTAATAAGGATGTTGACTCTTTCAATTGTATGCATGATTATATTTTTTTCATGCGGAGCAGCTAAGGAAAAAACATCCGACTCTATACTAACGCATTCAGAATCTGACGGAAACGCCAAGTTGGGTTTTTCGGCTGATAGTGCATATCATTATGTCGAGACTCAGGTCAAATTCGGTCCGCGTGTTCCAGGTTCTGAAGCCCATAGACTTTGTGGCGATTGGCTCGTCAGAAAACTGAAGTCATTTGGCGCCGACGTCACTGAACAGACAGCTGCACTGACCACCTTCGATGGCACCAAGATACCTATGCGCAATATATTTGCCCAAATCAATCCGGAGGCAGAGCTGCGCATCCTTCTCCTCGCACATTGGGACAGCCGTCCTTGGGCGGACAATGACCCTGACCCGGCGAAGCACTCAACTCCCGTAGATGGTGCCAACGATGGGGCTAGTGGCACCGGAGTTATCCTTGAACTCGCACGCTCGATCATTAAAGACGGCACTGCCCCTGGATTAGACATCCTTCTCTGCGATGCTGAGGATTGGGGAGAAGAGAACAATGATGAGAGTTGGGCAATGGGAGCAAGGTATTTTGCCAACAATCTCCCTATACAGGACTACAAGCCTACTGTCTCAATACTTCTTGACATGGTAGGCGCTCACGATGCGACATTCATGAGGGAATATTTCTCCCAACTTGCCAATCCCGCTCTTGCTGATCAGATATGGAGCATCGCAAAGATGTTGGGGCATGAAGGTATGTTCCCTAACAGAATGGGGTCTGCTATCACGGACGACCATGTGGAACTCATAAAAGCCGGCATTCCAACAATCGACATAATAGACTACCGAGAAGGTTCCGGGTTTTTCAGCGGGTGGCACACAACTTCCGATAATATGGATGGTATCTCCAAAGAGACGCTCAAAGCTGTTGGAGACATATTGGAGCTCTTTACCCACTCGCCAATAGGAATATTCAGATAATAATATAATATACTCAACGACATGAATTTCGTAGAAGAACTTACCTGGCGCGGCATGATCCACACCATGATGCCTGGCACAGAAGAACAACTTAATAAGGAGATGACTACTGCTTACCTTGGTATTGACCCCACTGCAGACTCCCTTCACATTGGGCACCTTTGCGGAGTGATGATGCTTCGTCATCTCCAACGTTGTGGCCACAAGCCTATTGCTCTCGTAGGAGGCGCAACAGGTATGATCGGTGACCCCTCGGGCAAGAGCGCTGAGCGAAATCTTCTTGACGAAGCAACTTTGCGTCATAATCAGGAAGCCATCAAGAAGCAGCTCTCTCGCTTTCTCGACTTTGAAAGTGAGGCTCCCAACAAAGCAGAACTCGTCAACAACTATGACTGGATGAAAGATTTCTCCTTCCTTGACTTCGCTCGCGAGATTGGAAAGCACATCACAGTGAACTACATGATGGCTAAGGAATCAGTCCAGAAGCGTCTTAATGGAGAAGCTCGTGACGGTCTAAGCTTCACTGAATTCACTTATCAGCTCCTCCAGGGCTACGATTTCCTTCACCTTTATGAGACAAAGGGGTGTAAGCTCCAGCTCGGAGGCTCCGACCAATGGGGCAACATCACGACAGGAGGAGAACTTATTCGTCGTAAACTTGGCGGGGAGGTATATGCCCTCACATGTCCGCTCATCACTAAAGCCGATGGTGGAAAATTTGGCAAGACGGAAAGTGGCAATGTGTGGCTTGATGCAAGATACACTTCTCCATATAAGTTCTATCAGTTCTGGCTTAATGTTGGCGATGCAGAGGCTGAGAAATATCTAAAGATATTCACATTCCTTACAAAAGAAGAAATAGAGGCCCTTGCTGCCGAGCATGCGAAAGATCCTGGCCTGCGTCCGCTGCAGAAAAAACTCGCAGAGGAAGTGACTGTTATGGTACACGGTCGCGAGGCTTATGATGCAGCTGTATCTGCAAGCAAGATTCTATTCAGCAACAGTGCAGTGGAAGAACTTCATAAACTTGATGAGCAGACTTTGCTCGACCTCTTCGAGGGAGTTCCAAGATTTGAAGTTGCAAGTGCCGACATTGAAGCAGGCATACCGGTGCTTGAGTTCCTTGCAGAAAAGACAGCTGTTTTCCCATCAAAAGGTGAGGCACGCAAGATGATACAAGGCAATGGAGTAAGCATAAATAAAGAAAAACTTACAGATCCGACAGCTATCATCGGCAAAGATCACCTGCTTGGGGGCAAATATATTCTTGCTCAGAAAGGCAAAAAGAATTATTTCCTTATCACAATCAAATAATCCTAACCTCCAAACCATTAAGTTGGGCAATAAATTAAAAAGAAATGCCTGAATTCGATATACACGGAAGCCAGACCACACCAACGGGAAGCGACCGCGACATAGAAAAAGCCCTCCGACCGCTGAATTTCGATGATTTCAGCGGTCAGGAGAAGATTGTGGCAAACCTTCGCGTCTTTGTGCAGGCTGCCCGTATGCGTGGTGAGGCTCTTGACCACACACTGCTCCATGGCCCTCCAGGACTTGGAAAGACTACCTTGAGCAATATAGTGGCTAATGAACTGAATGTCGGATTCAAGGTGACGAGTGGCCCGGTGCTTGATAAGCCAGGTGATCTCGCTGGTATTCTAATGAGCCTTGAGCCTCATGATGTGCTTTTCATCGATGAAATCCACCGTCTGCATCCCATTGTGGAAGAATATCTATATTCTGCAATGGAAGATTATCGCATTGATATTCTTCTCGATAAAGGACCGGGGGCAAAGTCGGTGCAGCTTACGATTTCTCCATTTACCCTGATAGGAGCCACGACTCGAAGTGGCCTTCTTACCGCTCCTCTTCGTGCTCGATTTGGCATCAACTGCCATCTTGAATATTACGATCATGAAGTGCTTAAGGGAATCGTTAAGCGTTCGGCGCGTCTGCTTAATACTTCTATCATGGATGATGCTGCACTTGAGATTGCGCTGCGCAGCCGTGGCACTCCACGTATTGCCAACGCATTGCTCAGGCGTGTGCGCGACTTTGCTATGGTAATGGGCAATGGCACTGTTGATATTTCTACCGCCAAGATGGCTCTTGAAGCATTGAATATCGACACTCATGGACTTGATGAGATTGACAATCGAATACTGACTACCATTATTGACAAATTCGGTGGCGGTCCAGTGGGGTTGACCACTATAGCGACTGCACTTGGTGAAGACAGTGGCACAATAGAAGAAGTCTATGAGCCATTTCTCATCAAGGAGGGTTTCTTGAAACGCACACCACGCGGACGAGAAGTTACAGACCTCGCCTTCCGTCATCTCAATCGTTATCCAAAGACAAACGCTCCCTCTCTCTTTGATTGATTACTCTCATCATCTGACAACCGGCAACTGGAAATGGCAGGAATTAAATCATTAGTAAAAGACACAGCTGTCTATGGGCTGAGCAGCATTATCGGCAGATTTCTCAACTGGGGACTTGTGCCGCTATATACATACGCGTTCCCATTAGAGGAATATGGTATTGTCAGTTATCTATATGCCATTGTGGCGGTCGTAATCGTAGTTTTAAACTACGGTATGGAGACTGGATTCTTCCGGTATGCAAGCAAGGAGAAAGACTATGAATCTGTCTACTCCACGTGTCTCGTGTCCATAGCTACCACGTCATGCCTTTTCATAGCCATCGTAGCCGAATTTCTCTCGCCTATTTCATCCGCACTAAAACTCCCACACCATCCTTCTTATGTGATGATGATGACTGTTACTGTTGCGGTTGATGCTTTCTCCAACATCCCTTTTGCGTATTTGAGATTCCGGCGGAAAGCCTGGACATTCGCTGCTATAAAGCTTATAAATATTGGAGTCAATATCGGTCTAAACCTATTTTTTATATTGCTTTGTCCGAAACTCAATGAATCTGCACCATACCTTATATCTTGGTTTTATGAGCCGTTAGGAGGAGCGTCATTCAGTGTAGGTTGGATTTTCTTGGCTAATGTCATCAGTACAATGGTGGTTTTAGTTTGTCTCGTGCCATGGATGAGAGTAAAGAAATTTGTATGCGACACTCAATTGCTTGGAAAGATGCTCAATTATTCATGGCCTCTCTTGGTGCTCGGTGTCGCTGGCAATCTCAGTCAGGGTATGGGACAGATTATTATTCCATATCTTTTCCCTAACGATCCTGATGGGGCAAGGGCTATGGTTGGTCTTTATGGAGCCAATATAAAGATTGCGGTGGTGATGATGATGTTTACCCAAGCATTTAGATATGCCTATGAACCATTCATTTTTTCAAAGGCAGCACAACAAGGCGAAAATAAGACTCAAGCATATTGCGATGCGATGAAATATTTTGTGATATTTGGACTCGCAATATTCCTCGGAGTGATGTATTTTCTCCCTGTGTTGAAGCATTTCATATCTCCTTCTTATTGGGCAGGATTGCAGGTGGTGCCGATAATGATGATTGCAGACTTATGTTTCGGCGTATATTTCAATCTGTCGCTTTGGTATAAGCTTACCGACCGCACAAGGTGGGGTATGTATCTTTCCCTACTCGGGTTCGTTCTTATGCTTGCGGGAAACCTTATACTTGTGCCTGCTATTGGTATGCCCAATGGATATATAGGATCGGCTTGGGCGGCATTAATATCATACGCAGGAATCATGACCGTCAGTTATCTACTTGGCAGAAAATACTATCCAATCCCATACGAAGTGAAGCGGATCGGTTGCTACTCGCTCCTTGCGGCTTTACTTTGGGGCATAGGAATCCTATGTGATTTCAAATATGCGATGTGGGGTACATATATTGTGAGGTCTTTGCTGTTAGGCCTATATGTGTTAATTGTGGTATATTATGAAAATGTTCCATTATTATCCTCTAAACTTCACACAATACTACATCATATTGGCAAGACAACAAGCAAGTCATAAATATCTATAAGAAAATTTTGTCGAGTGCGAACATTTTATTAACTTTGCACAATAATTAATAAACATATACGGCATATGGCTTCAGATAAGTATGACTTGAGCACTGTCAAAGGACGCCTTCTGACATATTTAAAGGAAAAGCGAATACCTCAGACAGAATTTTGCAGACGTCTTGGAGTGGCTCCGACATACATAGGCGTGATACGCAAATCGATTCCTGCGGAAAAGATCAATCGCATAGCCACTTTGTATCCAGACCTTAACCGCGACTGGCTATTATATGGAGAAGGAGAAATGTGTATCAAAGAAACTACGGATCCGCGTAAGTTCCTTCAGGATGCCGGCTATCTTGTGCCTCTTCTTCCTGTCACTGCTTTTGCAGGCAATATCACAGCCTGGTCGCAATCAGTCAATACCAATGAATGCGAGAAAGTCATAAGTCCGGTTCAAGGTGTTGATTTTGCTATTAGAATTTCAGGCGACAGCATGGAGCCTGATTTTCATGACGGGGCTATCATTCTGATTAAAAAAATCGACGACAAGGCTTTCATTCCTTGGGGGCATCCAATGATTGTGGATTCTTCAAATGGCGTGTTTTTTAAAGACGTGTATCCATCCGAGCATGGCAAAACATACATAGAGGCACAAAGTCACAACCCCAAATATCCTCCACTTGAAATCCCTCTTGATTGTGTTTATGGACTCTATCGAGTCGTAACTACACTCAATACATATTCCTCTTATTGAAAAATACAATAAAAATATATACAATGGCAGAATACAACCACAACGACATCGAATCGCGTTGGCAACAATTTTGGCGCGATAATGAAGTTTTCAAGACTGAAATAAACAAAGATAAACCAAAATATTATGTGCTCGATATGTTTCCCTACCCTTCAGGAGCCGGACTGCATGTCGGCCACCCTCTTGGTTACATTGCCAGCGATATCTATTCAAGATACAAAAGACAGCAGGGATTCAATGTCCTGCACCCAATGGGCTATGACGCCTACGGACTTCCTGCTGAGCAATATGCAATTCAGACGGGACAACACCCTGAGAAAACCACCAATGACAATATCGAACGTTATCGATCTCAACTTGATAAAATAGGATTCTCTTTCGATTGGAGCCGTGAAGTGCGCACATGCGATCCTAAATACTACAAATGGACACAATGGGCTTTCATGCAGATGTTCAATCATTATTACGACACTGAGCTCGGCAAGGCGCGCCCCATCTCAGACCTTGTGAAACATCTTGAGAAGCACGGCACAGAAGGGCTTCATGCCGCTGAGACAAAGGAAATATCGCTGACTGCCGATCAATGGAACGCTATGAGCGAGAAAGAACAGCGTGAGACTCTCATGAACTGGAGGATAGCTTTCCAAGGCGAGACAATGGTAAACTGGTGCCCGGAACTTGGCACTGTGCTCGCCAATGATGAGGTGTCTGAAGGACTTAGCGTCCGTGGAGGATTCCCTGTAGAGCAAAAACTTATGCGTCAGTGGTGTCTTCGCGTGTCGGCATATGCACCGCGTCTTCTTGACGATCTTAACGATCTTGCTTGGAGTGATTCTCTAAAAGAGACTCAGCGCAACTGGATTGGACGCAGTGAGGGCGCAGAAATGAGATTCCCGGTGAAAAATTCTGATCTCGAACTTGAAATCTTCACCACTCGCGCTGATACTGTATTTGGCGTGACATTCATGGTGCTTGCCCCGGAATCTGAATATGTAAAACTACTCACCACTCCAGAGCAAAAGGAAGCTGTAGAGGCCTATCTCAATGAAGTGAAGCATAAGACTGAGCGTGAACGTCAGATTGATAAGAAAGTGACTGGCGTATTCACCGGAGCTTATGCTATCAATCCGCTTAGCGGAAAGGAAATACCTGTCTGGGTCAGCGATTATGTTCTTGCCGGCTATGGCACCGGGGCAATCATGGCTGTTCCAGCTCACGACTCACGCGACTATGCCTTTGCTAAAAAATTCAATCTTCCTATTATCCCTCTGATCGAAGGGGCTGATGTTTCGGAAGAGAGTTTCGATGCCAAGGAAGGAATCGTATGTAATTCTTGTGGCCCTGACCTTGACCTCAATGGATTGACTGTGAAGGAGGCGATTGCAAAGACAAAGAAACACATCTCGGAGAAGGGAATTGGCAAAGTGAAAGTCAACTACCGCCTTCGCGATGCAATTTTCTCTCGTCAGCGCTATTGGGGCGAACCATTCCCTGTCTACTATAAAGATGGAATTGCCTATCTCATGGATGAATCGGCTCTTCCATTGCTCCTTCCTGAAGTGAGCAGTTATCTCCCTACTGCCGACGGAGAGCCTCCTCTTGGACGCGCTGAAAATTGGAAAACCCCTGAAGGGTATCCTATCGAACTTTGCACTATGCCAGGATTTGCAGGCAGCTCAGCCTACTATTTGCGATATATGGATCCCCATAATGATGAAGCCCTCGTCAGCAAAGAAGCCGACGAATACTGGCGCGATGTAGATCTCTATGTCGGAGGAGCGGAGCATGCTACAGGTCACCTCATATATAGCCGATTCTGGAATAAATTCCTATATGATCTTGGACTCGTGGTAAGTCCTGAACCATTCAAGAGGCTCGTCAATCAAGGAATGATACAGGGGCGCACAAATTTTGTCTATAGAATCAAAGGCACTAATACCTTCGTAAGTAAGGGGCTCATCGATCAATACGACACTACGCCAATCCGAGTAGACGTTAATATTGTCAACAACGATATCCTCGATCAGGAGGCATTCAAAGCATGGCGTCCGGATTTTGCAAATGCAGAATTCATTCTTGAGGATGGTAAATATGTCTGTGGATATGCAGTGGAAAAGATGTCAAAGTCTATGTTCAATGTGGTGAATCCTGATGACATTGTCGAAAAATATGGAGCCGACACCCTTAGGCTGTATGAAATGTTCCTTGGTCCGGTGGAGCAGTCTAAACCTTGGGATACTAATGGCATCGATGGAGTCAACCGCTTCCTGAGAAAACTATGGAACATCTTCTCAAAACGCACAGATACCAAACGGAATGCGCAAGAGAAGAAAATCATGCATACACTCATCAAGAAAGTCAGTCAGGATATTGAGAACTTCTCATTTAATACATCTGTGGCAGCGTTTATGATCGCAGTCAATGAACTCAGCAAACTCCCTTCTGTGAGTGTTGAATCTATGGAAGAGTTTGCCAGGCTGATTGCTCCTTTTGCACCCCACATCGCAGAAGAGTTCTGGCATCAACTCGGTCACGATGGCAGTGTATCCGACAGCGAATGGCCTAAATGGGAAGAAGAGGCTTTGAAAGAAGACACTGTGAAATATCCTGTTCAATTCAATGGCAAGATGCGTTTCAACATAGAAGTGCCGGCAGATAGCGATAAAACTGCAGTGGAAGCGGCAGTTCTTTCCGATCCAGCTGCAGAGAAATGGCTGGAAGGGAAGACTCCAAAGAAGGTGATTGTAGTGCCGGGGCGAATTGTCAATATCGTGCTCTGATTTGCTTAAAATTCATTAAAAAGGTGGTGTTCCGATCGTTCGGAACGCCCCCTTATGTCTTATTAGGTAATAAAGAGGGTGGAATTACGTTAAATAATAACAACACACGCTTTATATACGGATATGACAAAGAAACTAAAACTTGTGATGGCCACCAACAACGCAGGCAAACTGCGCGAGGCGAGGGCTATCGCAGGCGATAATCTTGAGATTTTAAGTCTCGAGGATATAGGTTATCACGAAGATATACCAGAGACTGCTGACACTCTTGAAGGAAATGCACTGATTAAGGTGCGTGCTATTAAGGATGCCTGTGGTCTTGACTGCTTTGCTGACGATACAGGTCTTTTAGTAGACGCTCTCAATGGTGCGCCTGGTGTCCATACTGCACGCTATGCGGGAGATGCTTGCAATCCTGACGACAATATTGACCTGCTGCTTAAGAACCTTGAAGGCGTTGAAAATCGTCGGGCAAGATTTTGCACATGCGTTGCTCTCTCTCTAAATGGAGAAGAACATTTATTTGAAGGAAAAGTAGAAGGGGCAATTGCAAAAGAAAGAAGTGGAAACCATGGGTTTGGCTATGATCCCATATTTATCCCAGAAGAGTCAGGCATTTGCTTTGCAGAAATGTCAGATGAAGATAAAAATGCTATTTCTCATAGAGGTCGTGCTATTTCCTCTATGATGAAATGGCTTTCTACCCTTTGTCTGTGTCTCTTTTCGATAATCAGGGTTGACGCTGCAGTCTCTAATGACTGGAGGCTTTTCAATACTTTCGACGACAAAATAGAGAATATATTCGACACTCCAAATAAAACATACATTCTTGCGCTTGCTCAGGCATTTGACGAATCGTATGTCGATAATGCTAATTTTGCTGACAACAACGAAAAATTAATGTTTCTTTTTTCTTATGATAAAGAATCAGATGAACTTCGCCAACTTAATGCCCAAAATTCATTAAGTCGCAGTTTGATAAAGCAAGCAAATTATAATGCTCTTAGAAATTATCTGCTGATTGTCTATGATGACCATACTATAGATTTGCTTCATGACGATGGCACAGTCTACACCATCAATGCTCTTAATGGGAATAATCCTACAGGATCCAAAGATGTGCGCGCCATTTCATTTGATCCTGAACTCAATTTGGCTTATCTGGCTACAGATTTCGGATATTTGATTATAGATGATAAGAAAAATGAGGTGGCATCCAGTGGCGTTTATAATGAGCCCATCGATAAAATCATTAGGGTTGGTGATTATCTTTTGATAGTCAGAGATGGAAATTTGTATTACGATGATGTTGATTCAAAGCATATATCACTGTCAGATTTCCATGAAACTGATTGGGGAGGAGAGGGTGTCGTAGGCGATCTTTTGTCGCTTGCACCTGATAAGTTTGTGATTTCAAGGAATGCTGATGGAAACATAACTCATTCAATAGTCAGTTTTGTTCCAGATGTGGAGGCTCCGAAGGTTAAGAAGATTGGGAGATTTGATAATTCCATCATATCGGAGAATAAAAATGGTATTTTATTAGCCAGATATGAGCATCTTCATCAGATTGCCAGGGATGATGAATCAATATCATCTATTAGACGTCGACAAGATGACAATTATCTTGTATGTGGCAGTTGGGACTTTAAAAACTTTTATTATGCCAAATCTCGTGAGGGATTTTATTCAGTTCGTCACGAGGATGATGATCAATGGAGTCTTACAAGACAGGCTGCCAGGCCAAATGCTCCTGCTGTTTTCAGGTCGGATAATCTTTTTTATTCACCACAACATGGTATGCTTGTCAATACACACGGAATCAATCAAAATTTCAACTCGAGATTCGCTCCGAATCCAATTCTTTTGTCAATAATAAAAGATCAGGATTGGTCGATGCATGGCATCCCATATTTATATCCTGAGCAAAAATACGTCTTGACAAATCCTTGTGGAATTGCGCAGGATCCGGATAACCATAATATTTTCTATTTCGGATCGACTATGAATGGTCTTCTTCGCTACGACATTACTGATATGTCGTCGTTCTTGCATATGACCAGAAGCGATGACTCCCCCAATGCACCGGGACATGTGTCAATCCAAGATCCTTATACAGCATGGGGTGGAGCATTCGCAGTAGTAAATCCTGCATTTGATAGCAAAGGCAATTTATTAGTGGGTCATCTCAATACCGAAATTAAGGATAATTATATACCCGAATTATGGATTTGGACTCCGGAAAAAATACGAGCCAGTGTTTCTCCAGAGACATTCCAACCTTTTGTCAGACTTAAAATAGACAACGTAATTGCATCCTCTTTCAATTCTGTCCTGCCTTTATCATATCAAGGGAATGAGAACATGGTAGGATTCATGTTAATTAATGATTACAATAGGCCATTAGTAATCTATGATCACAATGGAACTGTAGAAACTGTTTCGGATGATCGACAGGCAATTATAGATGTCCAAAATCTCGAAGATTCTGACGGCAAATTCAGTTGTAATTATCTTTATTGCTTCATTGAAGATCCTTCCACCGGGCTTATATGGGTTGGCACAGATAATGGTGTATTCACGTTGAATCCCAAAGATGCCTTTACCTATCCCAATAAGGTGTCGCGAATTAAGGTCAGCCGTAATGACGGAACATCACTTGCAGACTATCTTCTTACCGGCATTAGCGTAAACGATATTTCTATTGACGGATTGGGAAGAAAATGGTTCTCTCTTTCAGGAGGTGGCTTAGTCTGCACATCTTCAGATGGGAAGAAGATAATCAAGCAACTGACGAGCAACAACTCTATGCTTCCTTCAGATTTAGTCTACTCGTCATGCTATAATCCGGATAATAATTCTATGATGATAGCCACTTCATCAGGACTCTGTGAATATTATCTAAGCGGACAAAATTCTGAAAATGGAGTTTCAGAGATTAGGGCTTATCCCAATCCTGTACGTCATGATTATTATGGATGGGTTACAATCGACGGGCTTGAAGAAGACTGCATCGTAAAAATTGCTGATTCTTCCGGAAATATAGTTCGAGAACTCGGCCCTGTTTCTTCAGGGAGGGTGCAGTGGGACGTCTGCGGCATGGATCTCAATAGAGTGCCAAGCGGAGTATATTACGTGCTTGCTTCATCCGGACCCAATGGCGGATCTTATTCTGAAGCCACCAAGATTCTTGTGATTAACCGATAGATAGGGCTCTTAAACTTTCATCATATCCTATGGGAAAGAATAAACTACAGAAATTCTCCGATATGGAGACATTCGGATGTGTGCTACAATATCCGAGACACATATTGATACAGGAAGGCTTTCCTTATAAAGGAAAATGGAACAGTGAATTTTTCTCGCGTTCCAACCCAATTACTCTCGAATTGGGGTGTGGGAAGGGAGAATACACAGTAGGGCTTGCAGAAGCAAATCCAGATCGAAACTATATAGGTGTGGATATAAAGGGTGCAAGAATGTGGAAGGGGGCAAAAAGTGTTGAGGAAAAAGGGATGGAAAACGCTGCTTTCTTGCGAACTGAAATCGAACAAATTTCTCAATTTTTCAGTCCAGGTGAAATTGATGAGATTTGGATTACATTCCCCGACCCTCAGATGCAGAAGGCAAGAAAACGAT
>CAZCZX010000036.1:17005-18430 GCA_964503095.1 uncultured Sangeribacter sp. | reverse complement strand
ATTTATACGAGATTGGGAGGAATTGTGTTATTATTAATAGAGAAGTTGATAAAACTACTTTATTACGAATACTTAGATGAAAAAGATATTTCTTACGGGGGCTACCGGCGTTATGGGGTCGAAGGGACTTAAGGAACTGACTGCTGAGCCCGGACTCTATGATGTCACTGTTCTTGCTCGCGATAGCAAGAAGAATAGGAAGTCACTGGCACCTTTTATTGATAAAGGAGTAAAGGTGATTTGGGGTGACCTGCTCGATAAAGAGGCAATAAAGAGGGGAGTAGAGAATGCCGATATCATACTGCATGTTGGAGGGATGGTTTCCCCTTCTGCCGACTGGTTTCCTGAAAAGACTATTAAGACCAATGTTGGTGCGATGCAGAATATAATAGATGCCGCTCTTCCAAGAAAAGAAGAAGTGAAAGTGGTGTATATTGGGTCAGTGTCTCAATATGGTAATAGGGGAGTGCCAAATCATTGGGGACAATGTGGAGATCCTTTGACGCCGGCTCATTACGATGCATATGCATATTCAAAGACAGAGTCAGAACGAATGCTCTTGGATTCCGATCTTAAATGGTGGGTTTCTCTTCGTCAGACCGGTATTCTTCATAGCGGACTGCTTATGAATGCTTCAGATCCAATTGCTTTTCATGTGCCAATCCAAGGAGTATTGGAATGGGTCACTGCAGATGACTCAGGTCGACTTCTCGAAAGAGTATGCCGAGATGAAGTGCCGGATTCTTTTTGGAATAAATGCTATAACATTGGTGGAGGGGCATCGTATCGCATGACGAATTATGAGTTTGAATGCGAATTGCTGAAAGGAATGGGTTGTCCGCCGCCGGAGAAAATATTCAATGCCAACTGGTTTGCCACAAAGAATTTTCACGGCTTCTGGTTTGCTGACTCGGATGAACTTGAAGATATCTTACACTTCCGTAGTGGAGTGACACCAAAAGAATATTTTGTTCAGATGAAGCGTGAACTCCCATGGTATTTTTCGCTTGCACCAATCGCTCCCGCATTTGCTTTGAAACTATTCATGGGGCAAGTGGCTAAGACGCCAAAATTGGGACCCATGTGGTGGATAGCCAATGATGTTAAAGACCGTATTGATGTCGCTTGGGGTGGGAAAGAGGCTTGGGAGGCTATTCCTGATTGGAATGAACTTGACCTGACTCGACCATCGGATGAGAATCCAGGTGTGAGACAAGAAGAGAACTTGAACAATCCGGATGAAATTGAGACATTTAAGTGCGATGTGTGTGGACATGAATATCAGATGAAAGTCCGGACAAAAGCAGCTGGACATGGATGCCCAAAATGTCTAAAAGCTCGAGTAAAAGCATAATATTAAGGAGTATCATAATTCTTACTTATGATACTCCTTAATTTTCTTATAAATATTACAATTAATTATTC
>CAZCZX010000036.1:0-16905 GCA_964503095.1 uncultured Sangeribacter sp. | reverse complement strand
TTATTCTCTATTTTCATATAGTTGGATTCGCCGGCTGCTTCCAGGAAGTTGCAGACTGCGTAGACTATTAAGGCTATGCCAGTCACAAGGACTATTGCATTCATCATCTTTACCGGACCAAGTACGAATACTACCACTCCTGTAGCCACCAAAAGGATTGGAAGAATGTAGAATGCAAATGGGAAGTGGGCATTGCGGAATCCGAATCCAAGCATACTAATGTGGTATAGTCCTGCAAGGAGGATTATCGCCGCAAATACGTAGACGAGCAGTGAACTGAAACTTGCCGGCTTTAATAGCATCCACAGACCGAGGGCACCGGTTGCGACCGCCGTCAGCGTTGATATAATAGAAATGGAAGTTGTAGATTTCTTCTCGCCATTCACTTCCAAAGTCGCTTTACTTCGGAAGACAACAATCAAGTCGATAATTGCAGAGAGGAGGAATGCTCCGCCTACTACCATTACCACTATGTTGATGGCTGTAGCCTGCATAAACAGCAGGGCTACACCCAATATCAGGGTGACAATCCCTGTATAAGTCAAATTCTTGCTTTTCATAATATTAATTTTTAAGTTTTTTATGTTAATATAACAATCAATTACCTAAATTGGTGCGATTGTAACTATTTTTTTATCAAAATTATGTTGGATTGGTGGTGTTTTTTTGTTAATTTTGTGCTAAAATTCAAAGAACACTCAAAATGAACGCAAAATCAATATTTGCATTTGGAATAATGCTCACGATGTCGGCATCTGCATTCGGATGGGGACAAAAGGGACATGATGTAACTGCTTTCATTGCAGAAAAACATCTTACTCCGGCAGCTAAAGCAGCCTGTGACTCCATATTCGGAGGAAAGTCGATAGTATATTGGTCAAATTGGGCAGACAACGCTTGCCACACCCCACAATATGAATACACTAAGACGTGGCACTACCGCAATATAGATGCCGGACAAGACTATGATAAGTTCCCAAGGAATGAGAACGGTGATGTCACTACAGCGATAAATAGTCAATACGCCGTGCTTGCTGATCCAAATTCTACTTTGGAGGAAAAACAGCTTGCACTTAAACTTCTGGTTCATTTTATGGGTGATATACATCAGCCAATGCATATGGGCCACCTGTCAGATCGCGGAGGCAACAACGTGAAGGTGAAATACTTTAACAGCGACAGGAATCTGCATGGCATCTGGGACAGCAGCCTTGTTGAGTCAGCCCATAATTGGACATATACCGAATGGCAGGATCAAATAGACAGGGTATCAAAAGAGGAGGAAGCTGCTATAATTTCTTCTACAGATCCTGATGATTGGGGTAAAGAAACATTTGTCTATGCTACTCAGATATATGATAAAACTCCTGATGGCACTGTAATCAGTTATGACTACATTTCCGAATGGACTCCACTCATTGAGCAGCAACTTCTCAAGGGTGGTCTGCGACTCGCACATCTTCTAAACACTCTATTTGATCCTAATTATAAGTGACTGAACGTCCCCCTCTAAACCTTCCTCCTCTTGAATTAAGACTAAGAATGGAAGGCAAGATTCTGAAGGTGTTTGATCCATTACGAAGCAAATATGTTGCTCTGACACCGGAAGAGTACGTAAGACAGCATTTTACAGCCTGGATGACCGATTCGCTCGGTTATCCGGCTTCTCTTATGAAAAATGAAGTGTCTTTAAGACTCAATGAAACAAGGCGGCGCTGCGATACGGTTGTATTTCGCAGTGATGGGTCGCCGGTTGTGATCGTGGAATATAAGGCTCCTACAGTTGCCATCACTCAGGATGTTTTTGATCAGATAGCACGGTATAATATGGTGTTACGCTCCCGCTATCTGATTGTAAGCAACGGTCTGCGTCATTACTGCTGCGAGATGGACTATGATAATGAGACTTATACATTCCTACCCAACATTCCTATGTGGTCTTCCGAATTATAAAAAATAAAGTAATGTCTGATATCAATTATAATTATCTTGATCTATTGAATGAACAGCAGCGGGATGCTGTAGTGTATAAGGATGGTCCGGCACTTGTAATAGCGGGTGCGGGGTCGGGCAAAACACGTGTGCTTACCTATAAAATAGTGGATCTGCTACGTTCAGGATATGAACCATGGCGCATATTGGCGTTGACTTTTACAAATAAGGCTGCCCGAGAAATGAAGGAGCGCATTACGCAAGTGGTAGGAGAAAAAGTGGCCTCAAGATTGAAAATGGGCACATTTCACTCCATTTTTCTCCGGATTTTGCGTCAGCATGCCGAAGAAATTGGATTTAAACCATCCTTTACCATTTATGATACATCGGACTCAAGATCATTGCTTAAGAGTATCATTAAAGAGTTGCAGCTTGATGAGAAGATATATAAACCAGCCACTATCCATTCCATCATCTCTAATGCAAAAAATGCACTGATATCTGCCGACCAATATATCCAAGATGCTGACAATTATAACGCAGATAAAAAGGCAAAACGCCCGTTGACCGGACAGATATTTAAAATGTATTGCGAGAGATGCAAGCGCGCAGATGCCATGGACTTTGATGATATCCTCGTCTATATGAACATCTTATTGCGCGATTTTCCAGACATCAAAAGACACTATCAGGAATTTTTCAGATATATACTTGTAGATGAGTATCAAGACACCAATTTTGCGCAACACTTGATTATCTCACAATTGGCAGCTTTGCATAAGCATCTTTGTGTGGTAGGCGACGACGCGCAAAGCATATATTCATTCCGTGGAGCAAACATCGGAAATATCCTCAATATGGAGAAGCGATATCCCGGATTAAGAATATTTAAACTTGAAAGAAACTATAGATCTACTCAGAATATCATCAACGCTGCCGGAAGCCTTATCGATAAGAATACTCGCCAGATGAAGAAAAACGTCTATAGCGAGAATGAAGAGGGCGAGAGGGTGAAGATTCTCTCAACCTATTCCGATATCGAAGAGGCATATCTTGTGGCAAATATGATAGCGAAATCAAGACTCAGTCATCACGATTCTTATGAAGATTATGCCGTCTTGTATCGCACGAATGCACAGAGTCGCGCATTGGAAGAATCTTTGCGAAAAAGGAATATATCATATAGAATTTATGGTGGACTATCTTTTTATCAGCGTAAGGAGATAAAAGATGCCGTTTGCTATTTTCGACTTGCCATCAACCCCGATGATGATGAGGCACTTCGTCGCATCATCAATTATCCTGCCCGAGGGATAGGAGACACTACTATGGGAAAATTATCAGCAGCTGCGACTCAGGCAAATGTCAGCATTTGGCAAGTGCTTCAAGATCCAGTGGCACGAGGAGTCGCAGTCAATTCAGGGACGCTGAAGAAACTATTGGCATTCCGAGATATGGTTCAAGAATTTATTGACGACAATGCAAAGGGTTCGAATGCTTATGAATTAGGACAACTTATATATAATAGAAGCGGAATACTTTCAGTTTTGAATCATGACAACACTCCGGAATCAATCAGCAAACAGGAAAACCTTAAGGAATTGCTTGCAG
The DNA here is from genome assembly GCA_964503095.1 of uncultured Sangeribacter sp. Lineage (GTDB taxonomy): Bacteria > Bacteroidota > Bacteroidia > Bacteroidales > Muribaculaceae > Lepagella. The sequence continues at coordinate 13,362 of CAZCZX010000036.1, read as the reverse complement.
GTCTGAAAGATTTTGTAGACACGAGGCAGGAAGAGGGTAATGAACATGCTGGAATGCAGGAATTCCTCTCAGAAGTAATGCTTGCCACGGATCAAGATTCAAATGACGAGACTGCCGACGAGAAAGTGACACTTATGACATGCCATGCAGCCAAGGGGTTGGAATTTAAACATGTGTTTGTTGTTGGAGTTGAAGAGGAATTGCTTCCCTCTTCCATGTCGATGAATTCCACAGATGAAGTGGAGGAAGAGAGACGTCTGCTATACGTTGCCATGACAAGAGCAAAGGAGACATGTGCTCTGACATATGCAAAGACTCGATTCAGAAATGGGCAGACTGTTCAGACGCGACCCTCCCGTTTTCTTTCAGAAATTGGCAAAAGTTTCGTTCAGATTGAGACATCGTCAGATTTTTCTGACACCCCTCAATCATCTTCATTCACGAATCCTATAGATCGGTATAATTCTTTCCGCACGGGAGTTAGGAAATCATTTGCTTCTACGTATGATACTCCAAAGCCATCATTTGGAAGAGACATCGCATCTGACAGAGGCTCAATAAGGCCGGCTGGCGCGCAAAAGGGGCAAACTCCCGGCACTCACACTCCGGAGGAAGTGCCGGTGGGAACTCATATAGTTCATGCGAAACTTGGCGAAGGAGTAGTGACTAAACTTGATTTTGTGATGGGCGAGGGAGTCATCACTGTCAAGTTTGCTCAGGCAGGGGAGAAGAAACTCTATCTGCGGTTTGCCCAATTTAAGTTGGTGTAAGGGATTAGGAGACGGTGAAGATTTTGAAGATTAGTTCTTGCTGGAGATCGTATTCATTTTGCAGCGAGCCGATCCCTTTGCTTTTGCAGTCAAAATCGCGCAATGCTGAAATGGCAGCAAGCGACTGGCGCGGCGAGTACATCCTCAGGCCATCTTTGATTTCTCTTAAAGCAAAACTATTCTTTAGTTGCAAAACTTCCATAAGACTCTGGTCGCTTTTGTCAGCGGTGTAATGAGCCACTACAAGTTGGCTGAAGAAAGTCTGGAGAGTAGAAGTAGTCATGACACTTGGATTATTTTTAGGATTTCGCTTAAAATAATCCAAAATGCGGAGTGACTTAGGATAATCTTTGACTGAAAGAGCCTTTCTGAGTTCAAAATTATTGAATTCCTTAGATATTCCAATGTTTTCTTCCACCATAGCGGCAGTAATCCTCTTAGCCTCCGAACCTGCTCCAACAATGAGTTTGTCGATTTCCCCAAATAATTTTTGAAGGGAATTTCCTATGTATTCTATGAGTATCTGAACAGCCTGATCTTCAATGGCAACTTTTTTCTGCCTACAATAGTCCTTTATAGGACCGGCAAGTTGATAATCTCTAATTTTAGGACTTTTAAAAACCACAACCTTTTCACCAGCCTTTGAGGCTGCTTTCATAAGAGCGGAAGTGGCAGATAGATTATCACCTTTATAAGCCAATACTAAAATGCCTTGGCTGTTGGGTTGAGAGAGATAGGAAGCAAATTTGTCAAGTTGAGTCCTATTGCCAGGGCAAGTCTGAGCCTCTTTCAAAATAACAAGCTGACGGTCGCCCATTACTGGGTACTGACGAGCACTTGCTATGACCACATCAAGGTCTGAATCTGCCCCATAGAACACAAGTTGGTCGAACGCTTTATTGTCTTCTTTGACAACACTACGTTCAAGAGCATCTACAATCAGATCAATATAATAGGGTTCTTCTCCCATCAGAAGATATACTGATGCGAACTCACGCTTATTTATTTTGTCAAGGACTTCACGATAGGAGAGGTCTTTACTTGCTTTTGGTGGCATGATGCACAAATTTAAGAATTTTGGGAAACTGCTGGAGGAAATTTATTAGGACCAATGAGAACACCACGGCTGTGGTAAAAACCGATGATTATAGCCACAGCAATTGCACTTAATATCGCAATTACAGGGACACTTCCTTCAGAAACTCCCATCATGTCGAATTCTTCAGAAATGAATCCCTTGTTGATACACCAAGTGGAGACAATCACCAGACTATTATTGAGAGCATGAGCAAAGGCATTAACCCATATGCAACCGCTCCACCAATAGAGATAACCGAAAAATGCGCCAAGCAACAGCCTGGGGATAAATCCGAAAAACTGAAAATGGAGCGCACTGAATACTGTAGCCGCCGTCCATATCGCAACATGGGGATTCACCTTACACCATATAAGCATCCGCTGAAAAGCACCACGGAAGAAAAACTCTTCACCGATACCGGTCAAAACGCCAATGAGAAGCAAGTTGACGATTGTTGGCAATAAGTCTGTGGTATTGATAAGCCCCTTAGTGACTTCTTCAGCCTGCTCTTCCATCTGCCTGCACCATTGCTCAAATCCCGATAAGAATTCCGGTAGTGCCATCTCCTGATTCCAATACACTATCTGATTGAGAGCGGGAATGCCGACTAAATAAATCAGTAGAGCGATACCTATCATCCTTATAGAAGGAACTTTATCAGCCTCAATAGCCTTTAACGGTGACGTCTTAAAACATATTTTCCATGTTAGGATGGCAGGCAAGATGAATGCAAGGATATTCTGGCCGGCAATAATACACCATTGCAATGCTTGCCAATTCATAGGGATCAGCCCGATCATTGTGGTCAGAAACAATCCGCATATCATGAATCCCATCAATACCAACACAAACTGGCAAATGTCAATGAATTTTTTCATGTCAATCGAATTTTTTACGGCGGAAAATAAAGTTGCGACCAAGATATTTTTCACGAACGATTGGATTCTCAGCAAGTTGCTCGCTCGTGCCGCGGAAAAGAATTCTTCCTTCAAACAGCAAATAAGCGCGGTCAGTGATGCTCAGCGTCTCCGGGGCATTGTGGTCTGTAATTAGAATGCCGATATTCTTCTCCTTCAATTTGTAGACAACACTTTGAATGTCTTCAACGGCTATCGGGTCTACACCGGCAAATGGTTCGTCGAGCATAATAAACTTTGGATTGATAGCAAGACAACGGGCAATCTCCGTGCGTCGACGTTCACCGCCTGAAAGTTGGTCGCCCAAATTCTTTCTCACTTTATGAAGATTAAACTCTTCAATGAGTTCTTCAAGCTTCTCTTTCTGTTGCTCCTTGGTCATTTTAGTCATCTCAAGGACAGCCCGAATATTGTTCTCAACCGATAGTTTGCGGAAAACGGAAGCTTCTTGAGCGAGATAGCCGATGCCAAGTTGCGCACGCTTATATACAGGATAGCCTGTAATGTCTTGATTGTCGAGGAATATCTTTCCTGAATTTGCGGTGATAAGTCCCGTGGTCATGTAGAAAGTAGTTGTCTTTCCGGCACCATTAGGACCTAACAGACCCACGATCTCACCTTGTCTGACATATATGGAGACTTTGTTGGCAACAGTACGTTTGCCATATTTTTTCACTAAGTCTTTTGTTCGAAGTATCCCTTTTTCGGGATCAATTTCTATGACTTCCTCTTCAAGTCCACCTTCAGGAGTGTCAATGAATATTTCTTCTTCATGCTCCTTAATCTGAGTATCGGGCATAACGCCAGTCTCTATCATATCTTGAGCAATGACAGAATCGGGAACTTCTAACGTTTTGTTAATTTCATCAACATACCCGTCGGCAGCTTCACCATCTGAAATGGGAATCTCATTTTCAAATTCAGAAGTTACCTTAGGAATGTCTTTCTCTTTTTTGGGGAAAAGTGGGAATATTTTCATTATATGTTTCTGAAAGATGGAAGAAGTGATCGAATATAGTCAGTGAGGAGTTTGATAGCCACCTCATTGTTGCCACCTTGGGGAATTATAAGGTCGGCATATCGTTTGGAGGGTTCGATATGAAGCTCATGCATAGGCTTGAGGGTTTCCTGATAACGATCGATTACCATTTTGGGAGTCCTACCACGTTCAATGCAGTCGCGATGTATTACACGTATAAGACGCTCGTCGGCGTCGGCATCAACAAAGACCTTAACATCCATCCTATCTCGCAACTCTTTCTCGCAAAGCACGAGGATACCTTCCACCACAACCACTTCACGCGGCTCAATGCGAACAGTCTCATCAAGTCGGGAGCAAGTCAGGAAGTCATAGGTCGGTCGGTTGATAGCATGTCCGGCCTTAAGGTCATCGAGCTGCTTCGTCAGGAGTTGCCAATCGATGGCCTTGGGTTCATCATAGTTCATCTTGAGTCGAGTCTCAAGAGGTATATGATGGTTGTCGTTGTAGTAACAATCCTGAGGAAGAACAGCGACTTCATCTTTTGGCAAAGATTCTATTATTTTTCTTACGACAGTAGATTTTCCGGAGCCGGTGCCACCAGCAATACCAATCACTAACATATTCAACAAATTTATTATTCTGTCAACGCCAAAACTCGCCAATAAATCGCATTTTTTGGTGTAGACTGCAATATTTTTCAAATTTTAATGACAAAATTAATAAAAACGATTGTTGTAAACAAATAGATAAGGCTCAACTTTAAAAATTTTTATTAATTTTGCAGTTGGAAATGCTTTAAAGAGCAATTTCAAGTAAAAAGATTGACTAAAAAGAGATAGAAGTGATAACAAAATCAATAAAAACGTTCGGACGCTATTGTCTGTTCCTTACTCAGGTCTTCCGCACTCCGGATAAGTGGAAGGTTTTCTTCAAGCAACTCCTGACAGAGATTTCTCAGTTGGGTGTTGATTCCATACCGCTGGTTGTGATAATCTCAATATTCATTGGCGCAGTAATTGCCATTCAGATGACAATCAACATTGTCTCCCCGCTGATACCAAGTTATTCTACTGGTTTGGCAACCAGGGAAATCCTCTTGCTTGAATTCTCGTCTACCATGATGTGTCTGATTCTTGCAGGAAAGGTAGGCTCAAACATAGCATCAGAGATTGGCACAATGCGAGTTACGGAACAAATCGATGCTATGGATATCATGGGAATCAATTCCGCTAATTTCATAGTATTGCCGAAAGTTATTGGATTTGTACTGTTCGTGCCGGTGCTCTGTGTCCTTTCTATGTTTGTAGGACTCTGGGGTGGATGGCTCGTGGCAGAATTCACCGATATGCTGACTGTGGAAAACTATGTCTTTGGTATCCAGTCATTTTTCAATGAGTGGTATGTCTGGTATGGAATCATTAAGACTGTGGTTTTCGCCTACATAATAGCCACTGTTGCTTCTTTTTATGGTTTTTATGTTAAGGGTGGTGCGCTTGAAGTTGGTAAGGCAAGTACCAATGCAGTTGTGTCAAGCTCAATTCTCATTCTTCTTGCCGATGTAATCCTCACAAAACTGTTGCTCCAATGATTGAAGTAAAAAATATTAGCAAATGGTTTGATGGAGTGCAGGTGCTCCATGACATAACAGCCACTTTCGAAACAGGAAAGACTAATCTCATCATCGGACAGTCAGGTTCCGGAAAGACTGTGCTTTTGAAATGCCTTGTAGGTTTACTCCGACCGGAGGAAGGGGAAATTTTCTATGACGGAAGATGTCTTAATACCATGAACAATGAGCAGCGTAAGGAATTGCGTATGGACATCGGAATGCTGTTTCAAGGTTCAGCATTGTTTGACAATGAGACAGTGCTCGGAAACGTGATGTTCCCACTCAAAATGTTTTCACCTTTAAGTAAAAATGAGCAACTTGAAAGAGCACATTTCTGCATAGAGAGAGTAGGACTTAAGAATGCTGACAATAAGTATCCATCTGAAATCTCCGGTGGTATGCAGAAGCGTGTAGCCATAGCAAGAGCCATCGCTTTGAATCCGAAATATCTTTTCTGCGACGAACCGAACTCCGGTCTTGATCCAAGGACATCGCTACTAATTGACGATTTGCTAAGCGATATCACACATGAGTATCAGATCACGACTGTCATCAACACACACGACATGAACTCAGTGCTCGGAATAGGGCAGCATATCATTTTTATCAACAAGGGGTTCTGCGATTGGACAGGCAATGACAAGACCATATATAGAAGCGACAACCAAAACCTGAATGATCTGGTGTTTGCATCCACTCTATTTAAAGAAGTGAAGGGCTATATGGAAAAGAAAGCGAACGGATAAAAAAACAAAGGTATGGAAGAAAAGGGTCAAAAACCATCAGAAGAGAAGAAAGATTACTCTGCTGAAATAGAAAAAAGGGCAAAGGTGGTATTCGATGCGATGCGTCCACGCGTGTCAGACGAAGACTATCGGCGTCTTGTGGATTCCTTCGAAGTGGCGCGAGATGCGCATTCAAAGCAGAAAAGGAAGACGGGAGAGCCATATATTTTCCATCCCATTGCAGTCGCGACAATAGCAGCACAGGAACTTAACCTTGATGTAGACACTGTAATTGCAGCCTTTCTCCATGACGTTGTGGAGGATACGGACTGGACTGTTGACCAGATTCAAAAGCGATTTGGCAATGACGTAGCATTTCTGGTAAGAGTCGTCACAAAGCAAAAAAAGGAAAAGTATGAAATGTCGAAGCAACTCGACAATTTCAAGCAGATGCTCACAGCTGTGCAATATGACATCCGCGCATTGCTCGTGAAACTTGCCGACCGACTCCATAACATGCGTACCCTATCCTCTATGCGACCTGACAAGCAGATGAAGATAGCAGGAGAAACCGATTACTTTTACGCTCCGCTTGCAACTCGCTTAGGCCTATACAACGTCAAAACTGAACTTGAAAACCTATCTTTACGTTTTCGCTGTCCGCATGAATATGCAGAACTGACTTCGCGAATTGAAGCCGACAAGAAGTCGAACTATGCAAGATTAAAAATCTTCACTGACGAAATCTCCAACATATTGAAGCGAGGAGGCATAAAGGCTCGTGTGTTTGTGGAATATCGCCAACCATATTCTCTATGGCGAAAAATGAATAAATATGGAGATGATTTCGATCATTTGAAATATCGCCATTTCGTAGAGATAGTCTACAAGAATGAAGAAGGAATGTCGGAGAAAAATCTTGCTCTTAAGATATATTCACTTCTTACCGACAGATTTAAAGAGAAACCCGGAGGAATATCCAACTATATAGACAGTCCTAAAGAGAACGGTTACCAAAGTTTTCATGTGAAACTCCTTGCAGACTTCGGAAGATGGCAAGAAGTGCACATCAGCAGCGAGAGAATGGTGACAAATTCGCAATATGGTTTCCTAAGCGACAGTTCAGAAGGGAACATCAGAAGATGGATAAATAAATTCCGTTCAAATCTTAGGGAAATTTCCAAAAATGCACAAGATGGAGGGGGAACGTTTATTGAAAACGTGGTGTCATCATTCTACAATGACGACATAATGACATTCACACCTCAGGGAAAACCGATAGTGCTTCCACAGAAATCCACAGTTCTTGACTTTGCATATGAAATACATTCAAAACTTGGAGAAAAAGCCAAGTATGCACGAATCAACGGTCGACTTGCATCAATTAAAACTCCTCTCCATAGAGGAGATATAGTGGAAATATTCACAGATGCAGATTGCCACCCATCTAAAGATTGGCTTGATGCGACAGTGACATATAAGGCAAGGAAGGCTATAAGGTCGTATCTTGCAAAAATTCCTAAACCTAAATATGACCGATGTCCTATATGTATGCCAATGCCTGGCGAAGAAGTGATAGGATTTTTCAACACTGGTAGCCGCATCATGGTGCATAAGCGAGACTGTCCTGAAGTCATTAAGATGTCGTCGCAACTTGGCGACAATATTGTCAGTGTGGATTTTGAGGCAAACGACACACTTTATCCTGTGGAGATAGAGGTTGTGTGTGTAGACCGCCCGCACATGGTGATAGATTTGGTAGACTGCATATCGAATAGCCTGAATCTCTCAATAGGGAGCATCAATACTAAGACTGAAGATAGCATTGCCACTATTCTTATCACATTTGCGGTGCATAGCTACAATGAGCTCCGGATGGTAATGGAGCAGATATCTAATTTGCCTGATATAGATTCTGTCAGAGAGATAGTATAATAAAAGTTCTGCCCCCTCCGGGGTAGCAGATTGGTAATATGACAAAACCCACGGTTTCACCGTGGGTTAACAAGATAAAAGCCTTCGGGCTTTTTTTGCTTTAGAAATTCTATTCTTGCAGGGAAGATGAAGTGGGATTATCTTTTGGAGATTTTGGGAGTGTCATATGCAAGAATAGCCATCCGAGGAAACCTGCAAGGAATGATCCGATAAGGATACCGAGTTTTGCATTGTTGAGAATCTGAGACATATATACATCTTCTCCGAATGTCAAGTTGGCTATAAAGAGGGAAACTGTGAATCCGATACCACCAAGCACTGAAACGGCAGCTATCTGCGACCATGTGCTTCCTTCTGGCATAGGAGCGAGTTTCGCTTTAATGCAAAGCCAACTGAAAGTGAATATTCCTAAGAATTTTCCGATCACAAGACCTGCAATTATCGCTATTGAAACCCCGGAGAAAATGTCGGTGACGTTTACATCGCCCAGCCATATTCCAGCATTAGCAAATGCAAATAATGGTACTATTATGAAGTTGACAATAGGATGCAAAGAGTCTTCTAAATCTTGAAGTGGGGATATCACCTTATCAGAAGCAGATTCAATCTCTTTAAGCCAGTTGGTCTGCTCTTTAGTCAGAATGCCGCGGCTTTCCAATTTATCCTCATCTTCTTGCGAGAAATTTCCAATTGTCTTCCTGATGGTCTTTATATAATTCTTAGGAGCATATACCGGTTTTGCAGGCACGCAGAAAGCCACAAGGACGCCGGCAATCGTAGGGTGAACTCCGGATTGAAGGAAAAGGAACCATACAAAAATACCAATCGTCACATAAAACGTCTTGTAATGTACACCGTAGATTCCTCCTATAATAAGCACTGCAAGCAATCCTGCTGCCCAAAGAAGAGACACATAGTCAATATGTCCGGAATAGAAGATGGCAATCACCAAAATTCCTCCTATATCGTCAACTACAGCCAAAGTAGTAAGGAATATTTTAAGACCGATTGGAACACGCTTCCCGAGCATCGCAAGCACTCCAAGAGAAAAGGCGATATCTGTAGCCATTGGGATTGCTGCGCCCTGGCTATAGTCGGTGCCATGTCCTAATAAGAAGAAAATGGCAACGGGAACAATCATGCCGCCGATGGCTGCCACAATTGGAAGAAGTGCCTGACGGAAAGATGAAAGTTCACCTTCCAATACCTCACGCTTGATCTCAAGCCCGACGGAAAAGAAGAACACTGCCATCAGCCCATCATTGATGAAGTCCATTATCGACATTGCATGCCCATGATGGCTGAAAAGATTGAACGAACCTACACGAAGAGCGATGGTGTGAGTCCATAGACTATTGTAGAAATCATGAAGAAACGGAAGATTGACCACTAAAAGAGCAAGAGCGGTAGCCACCATAAGCACCGTGCCACCGTTAGTGTGGTTTGTAATTTTCTTCCTTGCGATAAAAAATGCGTTAGCCATAGTTTAAGTGTTAAAAGATTTAAAATACTAACAAACATCTGAGGAAAATGGTTGATTTTAACATTAAAACTTGGTTTTATTAAAGATTTTATAGTAATAATTCAATAATTTTTATTAATTTTGCACTCAAATCCGGATTGTGTGCATTAGTGCGGAAGCCTTGATGAACATGTTTCGGAATAAGAGATTGGGAAATCTGGGGATACAAAAAATGAATTATTATTTATAAACATAATATTACACAATTATGAGTTTAAATATCATTGTGCTTGCTAAGCAAGTGCCTGATACGAGAAACGTCGGCAAAGATGCAATGAAGGAGGACGGAACAGTCAACCGTGCTGCACTTCCAGCCATCTTCAATCCGGAAGATCTCAACGCGCTTGAGCAGGCTCTACGCCTCAAGGATATGTATCCCGGCTCTAAAGTGACAATCTTAACTATGGGTCCGGCTCGAGCAGCCGAAATTATCCGCGAAGGCCTTTACCGCGGTGCTGACAATGGGGTAGTTCTCTCCGACAGAGCATTTGCCGGCAGTGATACCCTCGCTACATCCTACGCATTGAGCGCTGCAATCAAGAAACTTGGCAATTATGACATCATCATCGGTGGACGTCAGGCTATCGACGGAGATACTGCTCAGGTAGGACCACAGGTAGCAGAAAAACTTGGTCTTCCTACAGTGACATACGCTGAAGAAATTGTAGATGCCGACAATGGCAAAGTGACAGTGAAACGCCGCATTGAATCAGGAGTGGAGACAGTGAAAGCTCCTCTTCCACTCGTGGTTACTGTCAATGGCAGTGCAGCACCTTGTCGCCCAAGAAATGCTAAATGCCTTCAGAAATACAAATATGCAGCAGTTCCATCCGAAGTGGCAAACGACGATAAGAAAAAGGAACTCATAGAGAAGCGCCCATACCTTAACATAGGGGAGTGGAATGCCGCCTACGTGGATGCTGACCTTGCTCAATGTGGTCTTGCAGGTAGTCCTACCAAGGTGAAGAGCATCGAGAATGTAGTGTTCACTGCAAAAGAAGCTCGCAAGATTGAGAATACTGATGAGGCAATCGAAGATCTCATCAAAGAATTATTTGCTAACCATACAATCGGCTAATTTATATTATTATGGCAGACAAGAACAATCTTATCGTATATCTCGAATACGAAGACGGCAAAGTTGCTGATGTGAGCCTTGAGCTCCTCACCAAAGGTCGCCAGTTGGCCGATAAACTGGGCATTAAGCTCGAGGCTGTTGTGGCTGGAGACAATCTTAAGGATATCGAAAAGCAAGTGATGCCTTATGGCGTTGACACTCTATATAAAGTTCAGGACAAGCGCCTATATCCTTATACATCACTTCCCCACAGCTCAATCCTGATCAACCTTTTCAAAGAAATCGAACCACGCATCGCATTCATGGGTGCAACATCGATTGGTCGTGACCTCGGTCCTCGCGTATCAAGTGCACTCCATAGCGGCTTGACAGCAGACTGCACATCGCTTGAAATTGGTGACTATACAGATGCAAAGAGCGGTAAGGAATATAAAGATCTTCTATATCAAATACGTCCTGCATTCGGTGGAAATATCGTAGCGACTATCGTGAATCCTGACTGCCGTCCGCAGATGGCAACTGTTCGCGAGGGCGTAATGAAGAAAGAGGTCTACAACTCCAATTACAAAGGAAATGTAGTTGACCTTGACGTAAACAAATACACTGACAATACTGACTTTGTGGTGGATATCATCGACCGTCATGTAGAAAAGTCAAAAGTCAACCTTAAAGGTAGCCCGATTATCGTAGCTGGTGGCTATGGCGTAGGATCAAAGGAAAACTTCGATCTTCTTCAGCAGCTCGCTGACGTGCTTGGTGCAGAAGTAGGCGCAAGCCGTGCGGCTGTAGATGCCGGATGGGTAGACCATGACCGTCAGATCGGCCAGACAGGCGTGACAGTACGTCCGAAACTCTATATTGCATGTGGCATTTCAGGTCAGATCCAACACATTGCCGGCATGCAGGATTCAAGCCTCATTATATCTATCAACTCAGATCCTGATGCGCCGATCAACACAATCGCAGACATCGTGATCACTGGCAAGATGGAAGATGTAGTGCCAAAGTTAATCAAGTATTATAAAAAGAATTCAAAATAAGCCATGGCTAATTTTTATACAGACAATCCGAATCTCAAATCCCATCTTCAGCATCCATTGATGAAGAAGATCGTGGAACTTAAGGAAAGAAACTTCGCAGACGCGGAGAAATATGACTATGCACCCCTCGATTTCGAGGATGCCATGGATTCTTATGACAAAGTGCTTGAAGTAGTAGGCGAAATCTGTGGTGATGTTATCGCAGAAAACGCTGAGGAAGTGGATCACACAGGTCCGCGTGTAGAAAACAACCGTGTGATCTATGCTGAAGGCACAAAGAAGAATCTCGAGGCATGCCGTAAGGCTGGCTTGATGGGCATGTCAATGCCTCGCCGTCTTGGAGGTCTTAACTTCCCTATCACTCCCTACATCATGGCTGCTGATATCGTAAGCCGTGCTGATGCAGGATTTGAAAACCTCTGGGGTCTTCAGGACTGCGCTGAGACAATCTATGAGTTTGCTGATGAAGATCAGAAAGAACGTTACATCAAGCGTGTCTGCGAAGGCGAAACTATGAGTATGGACCTTACAGAGCCAGATGCCGGCTCCGACCTTCAGAGTGTAATGCTCAAGGCAACTCAGAAAGAAGATGGAAGTTGGGTGCTCAATGGAGTGAAGCGTTTCATCACCAACGGTGACTCTGATATTCACTTGGTACTCGCTCGTTCGGAGGAAGGAACTAAAGATGGCCGTGGTCTATCAATGTTCATCTACGATAAGCGTAACGGTGGCGTAAACGTTCGTCGCATTGAGAATAAGATGGGTATTAAAGGTAGCCCGACATGTGAACTTGTATATAAGGATGCTCCTGCAGAACTTTGCGGCAACCGTAAGATGGGTCTTATTAAGTATGTGATGGCTCTTATGAATGGTGCGCGTCTTGGTATTGCGGCTCAGAGCGTTGGCATCTCAGAAGCAGCATATCGTGAGGCACTTGACTATGCTAAAGATCGTAAACAGTTTGGCAAGGCTATCATCGAATTCCCGGCTGTTGCAGAAATTCTCAGCGTAATGAAGGCTAAGCTCGATGCAAGCCGTGCCCTTCTCTATGCTTGTGCCCGCTTCGTAGACATCTACAAGATATATGACGACATTGCAAAAGAGCGCGCTCTTACTAAAGAAGAGAAACTTGAAGCTAAAGCCTATAGCAAACTTGCAGATGCATTCACACCGCTTGCTAAGGGTATGGGGTCAGAATTCTGCAACCAGAATACATATGACTGTATCCAAATCCATGGTGGTAGTGGCTTCATGAAAGACTATAAGTGCGAACGTCTATACCGTGATGCACGCATCACAAGCATCTACGAGGGAACGACGCAGCTTCAGGTAGTGGCAGCAATCCGCCACGTCACCACAGGCACATATCTCAACTTCATCAAGGAAGCACTTAATGCTGAAGTATCTGAAAAGCATGCTGGGGCAAAGAAACTTCTTGATGAGATGACTGAGCAGTATGAGGCAGCAGTAGCAAGCGTTCTTGAAGTTAAGGATCAGGCTTACACTGACTTCATGGCACGCCGCTTGGTAGAGATGGCAGGACACACTGTAATGGGATGCCTGCTTCTTGAAGAAGCTGAACGCAATGAGGAATTCGACAAGTCGCTCGAAGTATATGTGAAGTATGCTCAGGCAGAATGCACTAAGCACGCTGATTTCATCTCCAACTTCAAGCCAGAAGAACTCGCAGCATATACATATTGATT
>CAZCZX010000035.1:0-18459 GCA_964503095.1 uncultured Sangeribacter sp. | reverse complement strand
TAGACATAAACGACATCGACCCGCACCTTTGAGGGTGCGGGCCGAACGGCAAACTAAAGTAATGGATTAGGTTAAATTATATAGACGGCTGCATCCAACATGTAGATGCTTGCAAGCATGCTGAGTTTTATCAGCACCATGCCAAAGGCTCGTCTACTTAAAAACAGGATTGAAGACACTAAGGTTGTTATTACGAAGAGAGTCTGCAAAAGTATGTTTGGAGCTGCAGAAAGATGATCAGCAATGCCCAAAAGAACCATGGCAAACAATACCAGCGACAATGAATCTAAGACAAAGAGCCTTTTTAGATCAAAGTACGAGGGCAATGCACTTACAGCATGGAGCATTGACTTGAATATGGAGTTGTTGGAAGAATGTTGCATAAAAAATATGAAGGGGTTAGCCTGAAAGTTATGGATTTGTAATATATCTTTTGCTTATGATATAGAAACGGCTATTTTTACTCCATATTGCTACGCATGCTGAAGATTTTTGCTTTTTTAAGTTTCTTTAATTCTTACTCACAATAATTTTGCTTGCAAATTTAGTGTGAATATTGACTCGCGAGGACGCATGCGGAGCATGCTTGATTACGTTTCTGACGCGCTTGGACGCGCACGGAGTGTGCTTACTACTTTATTTGACACTTAAATGGATTATTTTTATTTTGGTGGATAGGAAAAAATCGCTAAATTTGTGGAAATTTAATGTGTATTCCATATGAATAAGGATTTTATCAGAAAAATTGGGGCTGTAGCAGTCGCCATTGTGATTTCTGCGGGAGCAGTTGTTTCCGCCCAAGTGAAGAAAAGTGTCTCAATTTTGGGAGACTCCTACTCTACTTTTGAGAATTATATCGAGCCTAAGAGCAACGAAATGTGGTATTTTGTCAAGGCTGATCCGAAGCGTACCGATGTCACTGACGTGAAGCAGACATGGTGGCATCAGTTAATCAAGGATGGCGGCTACAAACTCGAGCAGAATAATTCCTATTCCGGCTCTACCATATGCACTACCGGTTATCGTGGCGAAGACTATACTGAAAGGGCTTTCATCAACCGTATGGACAATCTTGGCAGCCCCGATGTCTTGCTTATCTTCGGAGCAACAAATGATTCTTGGGCTAACTCCCCCATAGGAGAATTCGTATGGAGCAATTGGACAACGGAGCAACTCAAATCATTCCGTCCGGCCCTTACATACATGCTTTCGCATATTGTAGACCGCTACCCCAACACAGAAATCCTCTATATCATCAACGACGGACTGAAGTCTGAAATCACAACCTCTATTGTAGAGGCATGCGACCATTACGGAGTGCCATATATCCAACTCCAGGACATAGACAAGACAGCAGGGCACCCCAACATCCACGGCATGAAGCAGATTGCCGAGCAAGTTTCCACTGCGCTGAAGAAATAATTGGGGGTTTTTGGGGCGCAGGCAGGACTTGCTTTAGCTTGGGCGAAGCCAATGCCTGCTTTCCATGGGCTGCGCTTTAGGGGCTTTAATGATAAAAAGGAGGATTGAAATCCTCCTTTTTATCATTTATATTCGAAGTCGAAGGTGTGCTTTATATCGGTAGAGGAGGCTCCTATAAGGGCTTTGAATTTTCCTGGTTCTGCTACCCATGTGTGAGCCTTATCGTCGAAGAATTTTAACTCTTCGGGCGTTACCTCAAATTTCACCGTCTTAGTCTCACCCGGAGCAAGTCTCACTTTGTCGAATCCTTTCAGTTCCTTCAAAGGTCTTGGGAGCGATGATTTAAGGTCGGAGATATAAAGCTGCACAATCTCGCTTCCTTCGCGATTCCCCTTATTTGTCACAGGCACCTCAATCACAATTTTACCGTTTTCATCGAGGATTTTACCCGTTGCTGCAGGTTTCCCATATTCAAAATCTGTATAGCTCAGTCCATATCCAAATGGGAAGAGAGCTGGAATCTTCTTTGTGTCGTGCCAGCGATAGCCAACCAGGATATCTTCCTTGTAGGTCTGATGAGGTTTCTTACCTCCTTCAATTACCGACCCAGGGATAGCAACGAAGTCAGCATCCCCTTCTTCTATGCCCGGATAAGAGATTTCTCCATAGAAGTTTGCCCCACAGTCTTGAATTTTCTTAGGGATGGAGTAAGGGAGTTTTCCGGAAGGATTGACGTTTCCGGCGATCACATCTGCGATAGTTGCTCCTCCCATAGTGCCAAGATAAGAAGTATGCAATATCGCCGGCACCTTATCAACCCATGGCATCTCATACGCATTGCCGGAAATATTGGCAATCACAATATTCGGATTCGCCTTCACCAATTCCTCAATAAGCTGATTCTGTCCAAATGGAAGTTCATACTCGCGCCGGTCGGTGCTCTCACAGTCTTGCCAAGCATTTTTGTTAAGACCACCGATATAAATCACCAGGTCGGCATCTTTTGCCATTGCAACAGCCTCAGTCCTGAGTCGGTCTTGCTCTTCCTGAGGAATAATATCTTCAGCCTCGTAGAGCGTGCGTCCGCATGCATATCCTTGCGCATACTTAACTTTGTCGCCATAAATAGCCTGCAGAGCCGCCAGAGGGGAGACATAGTCTTTTGGCTTCAGTTCAGACGAACCACCGCCATCCGTAAGCCGGCGAGTTGCATTATCGCCTACCACGAGAATTGAATTGTATTTAGAGCCATCGAGAGGAAGAATACCGGTATTCTTCAAAAGCACTACAGACTCATCTCCAATCAGTTTTGCAGCGGCATAGTGCTCTGGTGTGCATTTTGATCCGAATGGCTTTTCAGTATTCATCGCAGTGCGGAAGATCAGACGCAAGATGTTTCTCGCTTTCTCATCGACTGTGCTTTCAGGCACCTCACCACTCTTTATCATTTCAAGATATGGATTGGCAAGGTAATAGTCTTCATATCCGAATGCACTCTCACTTGTCAATCCGTTGGTGTAAGAACCCATCTCAATGTCAAGACCGTTAAGGGCAGCCTCCCTTGTGTCGTGAGCCCCTCCCCAGTCAGTAATCACCACGCCGTCGAAGCCCCATTCATCGCGTAAGATATCTTTCAGAAGACGATGGTTGTGGCAGCAATGCTGGTCCCAGATCTTATTGTAAGCACCCATAATAGCCCAAGCGCCACCATCTTGAACGGCTTTCTTGAAAGCAGGAAGATAGATCTCATAGAGAGCACGGTCGCTGAGGTCAACGTTGACAGTGCCACGCCATTTCTCCTGATTGTTGAGAGCGAAATGCTTCACGCATGCAGCAACCCCATTTTTTTGAAGTTCCTGCACGTATGGCACCACCATCTCTCCTGCAAGATACGGATCCTCGCCCATATATTCAAAATTGCGGCCATTGAGTGGGGTACGATAGATGTTTACCCCAGGACCTAACAACACATCTTTCTCACGATAGCGAGCTTCTTCACCCACGCTTTTGCCATAGAGAGCAGCCAGACTTGGATTCCAAGTGGCAGCAAGGGCTGTAAGAGCCGGGAATGCGGTTATGGAATCGTTGGTCCATCCGGAGTATCCCCAATCATTCCAATTTATTTCAGCACGTACGCCATGAGGACCGTCGCTCATCCATATCTCAGGAATGCCAAGTCGCTCAACACCCGGAGAAGAGAATTTACCCTGAGCATGGCAGATGGCAACTTTTTCTTCAAGAGTCATGCGAGAAAGAGCATCTTCCACTCTTTGCTCAATTGGGGCGTTCCTGTCGAGATATATTGGCTCTGTTGCCGAAAGATTAGATGCAGCCGCTATTGTCGTTGCCATAAGCATTATAGTTGATTTCATCGTTTATTTTTTACCGTTTATCGTTACGCTATTTTCTTTAAGACCTGCAGACGCGGCCTTGACCTTGATTTCTCCTTCCTCTCCATTGTTTTGGACTATGATGAGAGCACGGCCATAGAATGCTTTCTTACGGTCAGACTTGAATTTTTCAAGAGAGATTGGGCTGCCATTGTCGGTGCCAGCGTTAAAACCACTACCCTCCACAGAGAAGAAGATTTCGTTTTCAGCCCATGGGCAGAGGTTGCCATCCTTATCAACAACTTCCACTGCAACATAACTGAGGTCTTCTCCATCAGCATTGATTTCAGAGCGGTCAGGAGTCAAACGCAGAGCATATGGCTCTGAAGCAGTCTTAATCGAAGTGCGTTTCACTTCCTTTCCATCCTTTCGGCTTACAGCCTCAAGCGTGCCGGCAGTGAATGGAACGCGCCACCATACATGATAGGCATCTCCTTCCGGGGTCTTAGTGCCGAGTGATTCGCCATTGAGGAAAAGCTCCACTTCATCAGCATTGTTGAAATAAGCCCAAACGTCGACTTCTTCACCATCCTTCCAGTTCCAGTGAGGGAAAAGATGCAGCACATCGATATCCGGCCGCCAACGGCTCTGATACATATAGTAAGAGTCTTTGGGATTTCCGGCAAGGTCAACAATACCAAAATATGAACTTCTTGCGGGCCATCCATAAGGAGTTGGCTCTCCGATATAGTCAAATCCGGTCCATACAAACTGTCCCATTATGAAGTCGTTGTCTTCCACATGTTTCATAGTGCCCTCATGGGTGTTTCCCCAAGGCGCATGGCAATTGTCGTAGGCTGAACAAGAAAAAGACTCATTATAGAATGGCTTGTCCCAACGTTCGGGCCAAAGATTGACGCTGTCGGAGGGCATTTGGTAGTAGCCGCGAGTCTGCAGGGCAGAGACACTTTCGGTCACTATAAACGGCTTGCCGGGGAAATTCTTTGGCACATCCTTAAACCAGTCGTCATGATAGTTAAATCCGATAATGTCGAGCGCACCGGAACGGAAAAGATGGTTGCCCGGGTTTGGCTCGTTGCAACCCGCCGTCACCGGACGTGTCGGATCGAGTTCTCGTGTCATGTCGGCGAGTTTTATAGTGAGCAATGAGTTGACGCTCAGCGGTTCTCCATCTTTAGCAAGCATTTCGTCGCCATGTCCGAAGTTGAGGATGAGGTTGGCTTCTTCAAGAGAAAGAGTGTCAGCATTGGCGTCGCTCCATTGCTCAAGCACCTCATTGCCAATGCTCCACATTATGATGCTGGGATGATTGCGGTCGCGCACCACAAGATCTGTAAGATCTCTTTCGTGCCACTCCGGGAAATATCGGGAATAGTCGTGAGATGTCTTCTTCTTGCGCCACATATCGAAAGTCTCGTCCATCACCATCAGGCCCATTGAGTCGCAAAGTTCGAGAAGTTCGGGGGCAGGAGGATTATGGGATGATCGGATGGCATTTGCTCCCATCTCCTTCATAATTTTCAACTGTCGCTTGATAGCAGCCCTGTTCACAACCGCACCGAGAGCACCGGCATCATGATGCAGACAAACTCCATTGATTTTCATACGCTCCCCATTAAGGGAAAATCCCTTTTCCGCGTCGAATTCCATGAAGCGAAATCCGGTCTTTGTCTCGAATCTGTCGATGGTAATGTCTTTCACCTTTACTTCATTCACTACTGTATAGAGAGAAGGAGACTTGACCGACCATAACTCCGGATTGGGAACCGTAAGATTCTGGACCACCTCACTCTCCTTGCCAGGCAGAAGCATCAGGGGAGTTGATGTGTTGGCAACAATTTCGCTTTCAGGCGAGTAAATAGTTGTCTCAAGGGTGGCATTGGTCTTTTTCTTACCGGTGTTTTCAATATTGGTAATCACAGATAGTTTTGCTATCTCGCTACTCACGATATCCTGGCGCACAAAAGTGCCCCATTTCTTCACATGGACAGGATCGAGAATCCTGAGCCATACATGTCGGTAGATACCGCATCCGCTATACCATCTTGAATTAGGTTGCTCCGAGTTGTCAACTTTCACAGCAACGACATTCTTGCCCGGCTTAAGCCAGGGAGTAAGGTCATAACTGAAAGATGCATATCCATAAGGGCGGGTGCCAAGTTCATGTCCGTTGATGTAGACAGTGGAGTTCATATATGCACCATCAAAATCGATATATACCGATTTCCCTTTCATTGAGGGAGTATATGTGAAAGCCTTTCGATACCATCCGATTCCACCCGGGAGAGCGCCACCCCCCGTTCCGGAAGGATTGTCTTGGCTGAATTCCCCTTCTATGGCCCAGTCATGAGGAAGGTTGAGGCTTCTCCATGCAGAGTCGTCAAGGTTAGGGTCGGAAGCCTCACTGGGATTATCGAGCGTGAACTTCCATCCTTTATCAAAAGATATCGCCCTGTTGTCGCGAGCTGCAATTGCAGGAATTAATCCGGCAAGCACCAAGAGACCCAAAAATATAATTCTGATTTTCATTTTGAATGATTTTAATCATGATTAATCATGATTCAACCAGATTAATCATGATTTATTCAAATTATCTTTCAGATTTTCACTTTCACCTCTCTACCGGAATATTTGACTATCTCCCCTTTGGTGCCACCGGGCATATTGGGAGAAATCTTAATTACGTTGAAAGTGCGGTCTTTCAGCATTCCGGGGAATTCACCCTTGCGTTCTCCGATGGTCAGAGTGCCTGTCTTTTCGTCATAATTCATCGGAATCATTGAGTATGCACCCTTCTCGTAATTATAGTTGAGGTTTTCATCCTCATAGAGGGTAAATTCACCATTGTCGCCCGTATATACGTAGAGATCAATTACGTCAGCCGGTTTCTCATCAGAATACTGCATTTCCGGACCGAAAGGAATGATAGACCCTGATCTGACATAGAGAGGGAGTTTTTCATATGGAGCGCCGACCACAAAAGTCTCCCCTCCATTTGAAGCAACAATGCCGGTATAGAAATCATACCATGTCGCTCCTTTTGGGAAATAGATGTCTCGTTGGCGAGCACCGTATTCATATACCGGAGCCACAAGGAAAGCGTTGCCAAACATATATTGGTCGCCGATATTTCTGGTGTTTGTGTCAGAAGTGAAATCCATCACCATCGGGCGCATCACAGTATAATCATCAAAATGAGTCTTGCCGGCAAGCGAGTAGATATAGGGCATCAGTTTGTAGCGGAGATTAGTGTAGTATACCACTGACTTATATGCGGGATGATCTTCCGGGGCGATATTGAAAATCTCTCGGTAGGGCCATTGTCCGTGGGCTCGGAAGAGAGGAGCGAATGCTCCGAACTGATACCAACGGGTGTTGAGTTCACGCCATTCCTTGAGGTCGGGATTCTCCTTGCCTGTCTTGTAGAACTCATTCTGGCCCTTCACATAGCGGTCTTCCACACAGAAACCACCGATATCCATTGTCCACCATGGAATTCCGCTCATGGCAAAGTTAAGACCTGCGGAAATCTGCGCCTTCATGTCTTCCCAACGGGTGGCGATGTCGCCACTCCAAGTGGCTGTAGAATATCTTTGTTGTCCGGCAAAGCCAGAGCGAGTAAGGAGGAAGACACGTTTGTCGGGATCTACTCCACGCTGTCCATCATATATTGCTTCTGCATTCATTAGGGCATAGGCATTGAAATATTTAGTAGACGGACCAAGCGCAGTAGGAGTAATGAGGTCTTTGCGATACTGGAGGTCAGTGCAGTCGCGGATGTTGGGTTCGGAAGCATCCATCCACCACGCATCAATACCGAGAGGCATGTAGTGGTCGTTCATCTGGCTCCAGAATAGTTTGCGTGCGTCAGGATCATAAGCATCATAGAAAGAGCCGAGATATCCCGGACCTACCCAGTCGCGAATACTGTCTTCAATTGCCAGGCGATACATCCAGCCCTTTTCATCGAATTCTTTAAAATGCTCGGTAGTAGCATAGAATTTGGGCCATACAGAAATCATGACTCGGGCATTCATATCGTGGATAGTGTCTACCATCCCCTTAGGATCGGGGAATCGGTCACGGTCAAACTCATGGCTTCCCCATGAATCTTGCTTCCAGTGAAGCCAGTCGATCACAATATTGTCGATAGGAATGCCACGACGACGGAACTCTGCAAGAGTAGAGAGCACTTCTTCCTGAGTGTTGTATTTCTCGCGGCTTTGCCAGTATCCCATAGCCCATTTAGGCATAATCGGTGCTTTTCCGGTAAGCTGACGGTAGCCTTTTATCACATCTTCCATGTCGTCGCCATAGACAAAGTAATAGTCAATACCATCTTGCATCTCACCCCACCAACTCATCTGCATCTGCTCCTTGGGGTCGCGAGGATTGTAGGCGCGGAGGCTGCAATATGCCACTCCCCCATTTGGCTCCCATTCAATTTTGATTGGCACTCGCTTGCCAGCCTCAAGATTGACAGAAAACTTGAAACTGTTAGGATTCCAAGCAGTGCGCCAGCGTTGCGGCACCACCTCTTTTCCATCGATAAAAACTGTCTGATAACCGGAATAATAGAGTATGAACTTATATTCTCCGGTCTGGTCTGCTTCAATCTCCCCCTCATAAGTGACATGGCTGCCATTGAAGTTGAAATCGCGTGGGAGATTGACCACATGACCAAGGTCGCCACGTATAAGATGCTCAAAATATATGGAATCTTCTCGTTGCACCAAAGTCTCACCCTCAGGGTCAGCGGGGACATAAGTGCCTGTCAAAGCGCCCTCTTTTCCATCCTTGTCATAGAGTTTGAATACACCTCCAAGTTGTTTATAGCCATCGGGGTTGCCCCAACGGCAGAGGGAGTAGCTATCCCAAAGGATTCCGTAATTGTCAGTTGAGACTACAAAAGGCACAGACACTTTGGTGTTGTATTGGAAAAGCTCCTCGTTTTTTCCTTTGTAGTTAAATTCATCGCTCTGGTGCTGTCCGAGTCCATATATGCCCTCATCGTCAGATAGGGATTCGAAAGTCTGACGCACGGTATAGCCTTTCGTGCCTTCCACCTCGATGGGTGAAAACTCCCTTCCTCCGTCTGCTTCAGCGAGGATAAGTTTTCCTTCTTTATTATAAAATTTCACATCACCATCATTGAGAGACACCGTAGCTCTAACTTCAGAAGTGACGATTGACACCGTAGAATCTGTTTCCTCAATATCGAATTTGACATCTTTGGGATGATCGAGCACCACAAGACTTTCATCTGGGGCAAACTTCTTGTCAGGAGTAGCTGATACACGGATGATTTTGTCACCATACACTTGAAGGCGTACTTTCTTGACGCCTGATTCCTGTGGAGAGCCGACATTCACTGTCACTCCGCCGGCATCTTTATTATAGGCGCGGCTGCCACATGATCCTAACAGGAGGGCGCCGACCAATAAACCGGATAATGCAGATAGTTTCATAATTTTGTTGGGTTAAATTATGTTTGCAAAATTACAAAAAAAACCGCTGACGAAGGTTATCGTGTGTATATCAATGGGGACAGTTGATTTTTACGATAGGGCATGAATGTTAATTCAGACGGTATGTTTTGTTTAATCGATAGAAGATTCATTTGATTGCGGAGGCTCCGCCACAGAGTCAACATGGTCGATGGGGAGTTCTACAGTAAATACACTTCCGGTCTCGACATTGTCGGTCACCTTAACAGTTCCTCTGTGCATGCCGACATACTTGCTGACTTGACTCAGGGCAAGCCCTGTCTCAATTTCCAAATCTGACTTGCTATTGTCATTAAGATGGTAGAAACTGTCGAATATAAATTCTTTGTCTTTGTCGTCGATTCCATTTCCTGTATCTGCCACCTTTATACGCACAGCAGAGAATACATCTCCCGTCTTGTCGACAGAAACTTTTATGCTTCCATATGGTGGAGTAAATTTGAATGCACTCTCAATAAGGTTGTAGACGATTTTTTGAAGTTTATCCTTATCAAATGCCATTGTAATTTCCGGTTGGTTGGAACGGAACGTGTAGTTCACTCTTTTACGCTCTGCCAAAGAAACAAATGAATCAAAGGTTGTCTTGCAGACGCTGACAATATCCCCCTCCTGAGGGTCGAATGGAAATTCGGCTTGCTTATCATCGTTGCTATCAAGCATCTGGTTGACGCTGTAAAGAAGCTCATTCATATTATCCTTTAGATGCCTCAATCGTTTCCTTTGCTGAGGATTGTCAGCACCCTGGATAATGCCGTCGATGGGTGAAATTAATTTAGTAAGAGGATTTCTAAAGTCATTGCCCATCTTTTTGAAGAAATTGTATTTAAGCTGATTGAGTTCCTCCTCTTTCAGTCTTTCGAGGCGTTTCCTCTCAAATCGCGTGATCAAAGACATGATGCCCCACACGGCGAGCACAAGCAGGATTGCATAAATGATATAAGCCCATATGGTGCGCCATATAGCCGGATACACTTTGATGTATAGTTTAGCAGGATCAAGGCTTTCAAATCCATCACCATTAATAGCATATACTATGAGACAATAATTCCCGGGAGAAAGATTGGTATAGGTGACGCTGTGGCTACCCGAAGACAAAGTGTGCCAATTATCATCGTAACCTTCAAGTTTATACCTGTAGGTGGTCTTTTCGGGAAGGGCATAATTGTCGGTAGTGAATTTTATAGTGAAGTCTTTTATTTTGTGAGAAAGTTTGATCACGCCGCCATCGTGAAGAGCCTTCTCCATGACAACTTTGCCACCAACTTTTTTGCCGGCATGTACAAATTGGTTGCTTATAAATAAGTCTGTGAAAATCACTTTTGGCGCAATGGAGTTATATCCAATTTCAATGGGATTGAAGCGGTTGGCTCCATAAAGTCCTCCAAGCATAATTTCGCCTGACGGGAGTTTTACAAATGAGCGCTGGTTGAATTCGCTGTCCATAAGTCCATCTCCTGTATCATAATGCTTTGCAGAGATTTCGATATCTCCGGTAGCATCGACATAGTTGACGTTGAGGTTAGTGAGAATACGCCCCTCACTGATCCAAATGGATTCTCCGTCATCTTCAATGATGCCGGTGATATAGTTATTGATCTTGCCTTCGTAAGTGACCACGTCAGTCATCTTCTTATGAACTCTGTCGATAATCTTAAGACCTTGCGATGTGGCAACCCACAGCAGACCTCTTGAATCTTCAAAAATCTGCGTAATTTTCCAATCCGAAGTGTCAAAATTCTTACTAAGCTGATTTATGTCGTGAATTTTCCCATCAGCAGGGTCGTAGTAGTCGATACCTCCTCCGTGTCCGAAATATACCCTTCCGTCTCCGGAATACTCCACAGAGGTAAGATAGTCAGATCTTATACCGCTATTAGAAGTAGTAAATTCTTTTATTTCTCCGGTAGAGGGATTATAGTGAAAAGCACCGTTGCCAAGAGAAGCAATCCAGATTCCGTCTTTGCCGTCGGAATCGAGCGACCATGGAAAACTTGTGTCAAGAGGGGTCCCGGTGACGATTTTTTCAAATTTTCCTCCGCGTACTCGTCTGAGGCCATGCGAGAAAGCTCCGACGTAAAGGGTATTATCTGAGGTAGTGACAAGGCTGGTAATGGCGCTTGGGTTCTCACCTTCCGTCAGATCAGGGAGAGGGTATTTCTCACCAGTCGCGGTGTTCCATCTCCAAAGACCAGACTTATCAGTGCCTATCCACACCCAGTTATCAGTGCCGGCAGTCATGCAGTTGACGTCAGGAAACTCCTCAAGAGAAAATTTGTGGATGCAGTCATTGTCGGTGAATAAGCCTTTCTTATAAGATCCCAAAAATGTAGTTCCCGCCTCATCTTTAAAGATATTTGTGAGAGTATTTTTGTAGGTGATGTCGCCGGGATGATCTACCGCGCGGAAGGAAATCTGACCTTCCGATGTCTCCACCTTCTCCAATCCATGGTTGTCGCGCAAGATCCAGAGATCACCATTATCATCAGGGTATATGTATTTCACATCGACATTTTTTTCACGGTCAGGAATCCAATCGGATATCCACTTGCCGGCTTTCCCATCAAATAACTCCAAGTTCTTCGGTGCATAAATCCAATATCGATTGTTGTTGTCAACGGTCACTTCATAAAATTCCTTATTGCCGGAAGATGGATCGAAAATCGGTGTGGATTGTTCTTTTGTCCTCAAGGTGTGAGGGTCTATCCATGTCAGAGTTCCACTCTCATCCACACAAACCGGAGACCCGAATTTATTGAATGTGATGCTTGAGAAGTTGTATCCTTTCGGAATCGGGATATCTGCCTTAATTGCTTTTCCTGAGCCTTGAGGAATTTTATAGATGCCATCTCCTGCCATTACAATCCAAATAGAGCCATCCTTATCAGCCTGAATATCATTTACCAAACCCGTAGGTATACCTGCATCTGTGAGCACTTTATCGAAATCAGCGAGAATTTTGTGGGTGCTTGGATCATATACCCCATAAATTTGACCCTCAGCTTTAATCCAGAGCCTGCCCTGTGTATCCTCACATATTTTTTTTATATGCTCTTCTAAAAATACAGTTGAGTCAGGAAATTCGGTTTTCGCACGAGATATATTATATCCGTCATAGCGATTCAACCCAGTGGCTGTGCCGACCCATATCATTCCATTGTGGTCACGGTGTAGAGCTGAAATCAAATGGTTGTATGATCCCGGTATAGGCTCGAATTGAAATCTCTCCGGAGAAGCGACGGCTATCACTGGAGTAATGACATTCAGGACGAGGAATGTAAATGAGAGTATGATGTTGCGTAAAGTCATATTCGCGTTTCCGGTTTAAAATAAACCGCTAATTGTTAAGGAACTGGATTCTTTGGAGAATACACAAAGATTTTCCACTCGGGGTGTTGAATACCAAGTATAGGGGATGCTTTCCTTGCAGGCGCCCTACTGGAGTGACGTCTGCCTTCAATCTCAGAGGCTTGATGGGGTCGGAATCTTTTATCTCAAATTTTCCTACCGGTGATGGATTTCCTTTCCAAGGAGCCTCTGTGAAGACAGTGATGGTGCCATCCACTCCTTCCGGAATGAGGTCGAGGGCAAGTTCCACTTTGTCAGCCCCATTCAGAGTGTCAAAATTGAAGTATTTATAGCCCACGATGCTTCCATCAGTATTGTTCACTACAGGATTGACGTTAAAATCAGGATGATAGGGGTCGCTGATGTTGTGGTCGTCAAAATACACCGGCAAGAAATGTGAGCCGCTGTAATGGAGACGGGGGTAGGTCTGATACGCGCCGTCTTTCCCTGTGAAGTGGGATGCAATCGCCGCAGGATAAAGTTTTAGAGGGTCAAGACCGTCAATTTCAAAACCTTCGGATGTGTATTCTGCCTCACTGATTGTGACTTTGCCCCCTTTCCCTTTCTCTACAGTCACCTCAATGGGAGCCACCATTGCCTGACGGGAATATTCGTCAGTGCCACACTGACGATGATAGAACACCCACCATTGATCGCCGATATTCAGTATAGAGCCATGTGTGTTGCCATTTGGAGTGGCTGTATAGATTGTCTTGCCGTCGGCGTCAGTGTCGCGTCCGCGTCCATCGATAATGGTGCCTCCGAAAGTCCAGGGACCAAGCGGATTGTCGCTGTAAGCGTAAGCGAGTGTGAAATTTGACTGAGGAAGACCCCATTCGCCATCTTTGGTCATGCGAGAATAGATGAGCACGTATTTGTCGTCGATTTTGCGGATTGAAGAAGCCTCAAAAAATCTGAACTTATTGTCATCGCCATCCTCAAAGCCACCAATCATCCTTTCTATGGGCTCAGTGCCTGGCTTTACAGTCGCCATTGTGTTTGGGTCCAGTTCAGCCCCAAAGCTTGTACCGAATCCCCAATATCCATATACCCTACCGTCGTCATCCACAAAGACAGCGGGGTCGAATCTGAGCACACCATCACATACATCGGGGTTAGTAGTGTCCCAGTTGATTACTTCAAAAGGTCCGTCCGGGCGCTTTGACTTGGCAGCCTGTCCGTTGCGACCCCCACGTTGGTTGTTGGGATAAAGGTAATACTCCTTAGACCCATCGGGGAGTGTCTTGACAGCGATGTCAGGAGCAAAAAGCACGTCGGCGGGTTGGGGATTTCCTTTCCCATCCTTGTCGCTTTTGAATATGATGCCGTCGTAGCGCCAGTTGTTAAGGGAATCGGGATCTGCCGACCACACGACGAGGTCTGTGCCGCAATACATATGGCGGAGCATGTCGTGGCTTCCATAGATATACACTCTCTGTTTGCCGGGATTGTCCGGATCATCAAAGAGATATGGTTCTCCGTCAGGGATATGCTCCCAAAGAGGCAGATAAGGATTCATCGCCCCTGCTCCGAGAGCCGCCATCAACATCATTCCCGAAATAATCTTTTTCATAAATATTAGGTTTAGAGCCCATCTCATAAATTTGAGAGCCATCAGGCACCCGATTTTTCATAATGGGCTGATTAAAGATGCAAAATAAACGAAAAAATTTCAAATATACAATTAAGTGATGATTAAAAAATCGAGACAAGTGGTCTTTTATCATTTATATTTATTAATTTTGCGTGATAAACCAACGATTAGCACTTCATGATAAGGAGATTTATATTGGTGATAGTGGCGGTATTGATGACTCTTCCGTGCGCAAGTGCAAATACGGATAGACTCTCTCTGCGCCATGTGAGCCAAGCCAAGGGGCTACCAAATAATCATATAACTGAGCTTTTCAAAGACTCAAGAGGGTTTCTATGGATAGGCTCATCTGCAGGACTGCTCCGATATGACGGATATTCTACCCGGCGTGTCTCTGACATGGTAGGAAAGAACTCCGGTGTACTCAACGAGCAAATCATCCGGGTGCAAGAGGATAAAAAAGGCAGACTGTGGGTGGAAAGCGAATCCTCGCACGCAATCTACGATCCTATCACAAATACCATAATTGATTATCTGGCAGACTATGTAAAACAGTTTGGAATCGAAGGACATGTGACTGCGGCGTTGGCAGATGAGCATGGCGATATATGGCTTGCCGTAGACAACGATGGGATTTATCGCATCGACATTGACAAAGAAAAAATACAAAAGGCTTCGGGATTAGACCTGTCGAGAGAGACAATTTGCAGCCTGGCATTGGCAAAAGGGAAGGTGATCGGCATCACTCAATCAGCGTCGGTTTTTGAGACAGACCCCTCATCAATGAAAACAAAGCTCATTTCCAAGGCCCCTGAAAATGTCGATACGGAATCAGCACATCTCATGCTCTATACCGACCAAGACAACCGTGCTTGGATCTCCTACAACGACCGCCTGATGCTTTACGACCTTGCAAAAAAGGAATGGCAAAATGATCTTCTTCCTATGCATGGAGGAATAGGGGTAGTAAAGGATATCTACAGCGACTCAAAGGGAAACCTATGGATAGCCCGGGATCATCATGGCATAGAAAAGATGGATTTTGCAGATGGGGCCTACAGATTGTCGCCAATGTCGATTGTAGGCGATATCATCCCTCAATCTACCGTCACATCAATCCTTGAAGATGACAACGGGACCCTGCTATTCGGCACCTATAAACTTGGACTTTATTCCTACAACGAGAGTGTAAATAAATTCCAGATAGATGTGTTCCCAAATCTTGACAAGATGCCGGATGTGAACTGCATGATCACTTCTCCCGACGGTTCTGTTTGGATAGGCACTGACAATTCCGGCCTCTGGAAATGGGCACCCTCCGCCAACGAATACAGCCATATTCCTGATCAGACGGAAGATAGCCCTCATGCCATCACTTGCCTTGCATATTCTCCCGATGGAAATTTATTTATCGGCAAATTCTCACGAGGGCTGTTCAGTTATGACGACGGACAGGTGATCCGGCATGTGACCGGCAATGACATTGACCATGCCTACGTCTGGAGCATGGCTTTCGACAGAAACGGCAATTTATGGCTCGGAACTCTGGGTAATGGTGTGTTCAAGTATGATTTAAAAAACAATCACATAGAGCAATATACCACGCTAAATTCCGACTTGAGAAGTGATTATGTCACTACGATAGTGCCGTCGAAAGATGGGAATATCTACATCGGCACTTCTGCGGGAGCGGAGCGCATCAATCCTAACACGCACAAATTGACACCACTCAATATCGACGACGACCCTTCGCTCAATGGGAGCAAGATAGTGCAGATTTTTGAAGATTCCCGAGGTTTGCTTTGGATAGCTACTACATCCCGACTGAAGGTGGTGGATCCAAAGACAGGGAAAGTGATGAGTCTGCAGACAGACAATGCCCCATATGGAGCCGACATGGTGGGCATAGCT
Organism: uncultured Sangeribacter sp.; assembly: GCA_964503095.1. GTDB lineage: Bacteria > Bacteroidota > Bacteroidia > Bacteroidales > Muribaculaceae > Lepagella. Next base: position 2,329 of record CAZCZX010000035.1, on the reverse strand, counting down.
GAAGACAACGAAGGGGGTATTTGGGTCAGCAACAGCTCAAGGCTTGCCAACTTGAAAGTGACATACAACAGAGATGCTGGGAAAATTGACGTCTCAAAAAGGGAATATGACAAGTATTCGGGTTTGCCGGAAAGTGATTTCAACCAGCGCTCCTTCGTGAAAATGGCAGATGGGTCTCTTGCAGTCGGCTCTCCATTTGGCATTATACATTTCAACCCTACAAATATAAGGATGAATGCCAATCGTCCAAAGGTATTGTTTACAGATCTTTATATGGACAATAAGCCTGTTGAGGTGGGAGAAAAAATCGAAGGTAGAGTTGCGCTAAATAAAGCCATTTTTTCAGGAGAAAGAATCGAACTCAATCATAACCCCAAGGAATTCACCATATTCTTCACTTCCGACAATTATGCGCTCCCTGAGAAAACACGGTTCAAATACAGACTTGAAGGATATTCCGAGCAGTGGACAGAATGCCCGGAAGGGATTAATTATGTGACCTACACCAACCTTTCTCCCGGGAATTATCAACTTCAAGTGGTAGCGATCAACGAGGATGGATATGAGAGTGAGACGCCTGCCACCCTCGATATAAAAATCCACAATTCATTTTGGGGTTCCCCCTGGGGATGGCTGATCTATGCGTTGGTGGCGACGGCATTGATATGGCTGATAATTAAGATTGCACAAAGACGCGAACGCCATCTTTTAGAGCAGGAAAACCAGAAGGAGGCGCAGCGTAAGCAAGAAGAACTGAATCAGCTCAAGTTCAAATTCTTCACCAATATCAGCCATGACCTTCGGACACCGTTGACACTTATTGTCTCCCCTCTTGAAGACATGATAAAGGAATCGAAAGATGAGCGTCAAACAAAGCGACTCAACCAGATGCGCAATAATGCCATGCGTCTGCTCTCGCTCGTCAACCAATTGCTTGACTTCAGGAAATCAGAAGAAACCAAACTGACTCTCAATCCTTCTGAGGGGGACATTGTGGCTTTTGCCAGAAATGTATGCACGTCATTCATTGGATTGTCGGAAAGAAAGAATATAAATCTCACATTTTATTCCGACACAGAGCGCATACGGCTCCTTTTTGATGAAGACAAGATGGAGAAGATTCTGATGAACCTGCTCGGGAATGCCTTTAAGTTCACTCCTGCCGAGGGGAGAATTGACGTGGCTATCCAACACAGTGGCGAAGACCGCTCGAAACTTCGCATTCAGATATCTGACACCGGAATAGGAATCAAAGACAAAGACAAAAAGCATATCTTCGACCGGTTCTATCAAGTGGATGATGACGGAGTGTCGCATCCGGGCACAGGGAGCGGTATCGGACTGAGCATGGTGAGCGAATATGTGAAGCTTCACGATGGGACTGTCAGAGTGGCAGACAATGTAGAGAAAGGAAGTGTGTTTATTATAGAATTGCCTATCAGGCATTCAGATGCAATCAAGACAGCAAGTTTGACTCAAACCACTATCAGCAGAGCTGAAAAGGATTCTGTCTGCAAAGATGACGCAACCGAAAGCAGACCTGACAATCAGGAGAATCTCAAAACAGTGCTTGTGGTGGATGATAATGCCGACATGACTGAAATGTTGAAAGATAGCCTTGAGAATATCTATAATGTCGTCACTGCTTCAGATGGAGTGGAAGCCATAAAGAAATTGGCTGAAATTAAGCCGGATATTATCCTTACCGACCTTATGATGCCAAATCTTAACGGCATGGAACTCTGTAGGAAACTTAAAGAGAATCCTGCGACAGTCAATATCCCCATAATTATTCTGACAGCAAAACATGACCTTGGGGTGAAGCTGGAAGGTCTCACTATTGGAGCTGACGACTATATCACAAAGCCATTCAATCTTGATGTTCTCAGGCTAAGGATGCGGCGTCTGATAGAACTTAATTCCAAGGGGGCAGGACGAAGCCTAATTGAGCCGGAACCGGAAAACATCAAGATAACTCCGCTTGATGAGCAACTGATTGAGAAGGCGATGAAGTATGTGTCAAAAAACATCAGCAATACGGAGCTTTCAGTAGAAGAATTGAGCGATTTCCTTGGCATGAGCAGGGTGAGCCTTTACAAAAAAATTAAGCAAATCACCGGGAAAAGCCCAATAGAATTCATCCGCATCATACGCTTGAAGCGGGCAGCCCAACTCTTGCGTGAGAGCCAGCTTAATGTCTCCGAAATCGCATACCAGACCGGCTTCAACAATCCCAAAGTATTCAGCCGCTATTTCAAGGAAGAATTCGGGATTCTACCCTCAGCCTACCAGAGCAAAGAATCCTCAGAGACCAACATAACTATAAACT
>CAZCZX010000034.1:2389-18490 GCA_964503095.1 uncultured Sangeribacter sp. | reverse complement strand
CATTATATTCAACAATTTTCTGTACCGGCTCAGCTGACCATCATCTCGGATAGTAATCATTCATGGCAGTCTGTATCAGAGACAAAGAGGGAGTGCCATCAATGCGTGGCACTCCCTCTGACTATGGGTAGACTATGTAGCCCTCTTTCATTGGTTTGGGTTCTAAGAGTCCATCTCCAAAATTTGAGACGGCTTCTTATTTCTTTGCTACTTTTTTCCCGTTGAGTATGTAAAGACCTGCTGGAAGACTATCAAACTCCGATGCCTCTCCTACACATAGGCTGTTGAGGTCATACACTTTGTCTTGCTCTAAACCAGACTCCTCATAAATTTTGGAGATTCCCGTGCTGCCTGTTTTATATGTCAGTTTCACGGTTGCTCCCTCTGTATTGATAGTCTGATGAAGCCTTAGGTCGGCCGACGAAGCGGCAGCATAAAGTTCTACGGAACCTTCCTCTACATCGAATGTCTGTGTAGAGGTATTGAAATATGCAAGTTGCTCATGTTTCAGTGGCATTGTCACTGTCTTTGCTTCTCCTGGCTCAAGTTCTACGCGGGCAAACCCTACAAGCTGAAGTTTCGGACGCTCAATTGAGGAATTGCAGTGTGCATATAGTTGCACTATCTCTGCACCTTGACGGTCACCCGTATTCTTTATTGTCACAGAAGCCTCAAGTGTCTCATCACGTCCAAGAGTGGAAGATGACACATTAAAATCACTATAATCAAAAGAAGTGTAGCTGAGTCCATAGCCGAATGGGTAGAGAGGAGTCTTGTTATGGTACATATATGTGTATCCGGCTTTCTTAATGTCGTATTGCTGTAAGGATGAAGGGAGATCTGACAAAGATGCATACCATGTCGATGTCAGTTTGCCGGAAGGATTGTAGTCGCCATACAATACATCGGCTATTGCCTCTCCCTGAGCCTGCCCACCATACCATGCCTCAACAATTGCCGGGATATGCTCCTGAGCCCATGGAATTGTCATTGAAGAGCATGTCTGCAGCAGAAGCACCACATTAGGATTGACAGAGTAAATACCTTCGAGGAGTTTCTGCTGCGCTCCTGGCAGATTGAGATTACTGCGGTCGTTGCTCTCATCTGAAACTTCGAGATTAGTGCCCCCGGCAAACACCACTACGTCTGCCTTAGCTGCAATCTCCAGAGCGCGCTGATAATTGGCATCGGATATATTGCCGGTCACTTCACATGCCTTGTATAGATACACCGGACCTTGCTCTTCGAGAGGATTTTCCATGTCAGGATCATACGCGCGAAACCAATCCATATTCGCGCAATATTTATCCCCATTTTTGCCTCCTTCGAATTTGGCATAGATAGTATGTGTCCCATTCCACACTGAAGGGTCAATGTCCACAGAGGCCACAGCATATTTGCTCCAATTGCCGGTTACAGGACAAGTCACTTCAGCCTCTGGCGTATCGTCAATCTGGTCGAGATAGAAACGCACAATGGTAGGATTGCTGTTTTTGGCTCCGTGATACACATCAAGACGTGTGCAGTTTCCAATGAGATGCACATCAGAGAATCCTACCCAATCATTATTATAGATGTATCCTAAATTGCCACTCGAGCCATTTGCCTCATGGCTAAGGCGCTTGTCGCTTGATTTCACGCTCTGCAAGTCGCAGTCTTCAAATTGCACAGTCCCGTCGCTGCCATCATAGCCAAGTTTGGCGGCTACCCCTTCGAATGGAGAAGAGAGCACTGTTGGGGATCCTGAATACCCTCCAAGGGAGACGGTATTGGCAAGAGGTCCGATTACCGCAACAGTTTTAGAAGGGCTAAGAGGTAGGAAATTGTCGGTATTCTTGAGAAGGACTATTGACTCTCGCGCTGCTTTTAGAGCAAGTTCTTGATGCTCCTCGCAATTAAGTTTGGATGAAGGAATGGAAGTCCAGCTTACATTCTCTTTCTTGTCGAACTCTCCGACAGAGAATCTGGCTGCAAACACTCGTGTCAGAGCCTTGTCTATGTCAGCCTCCGTCATCAATCCCTTTTCAATAGCTTCCTTGCAATAGAGTTGGAATGTGTCGCCACAATTGAGATCTTCGCCATTCAGCATCGACACAGCAGAGGCTTCTGCTCCGGTAGCGACATATTTATGACGCATGAATACGTCTTCCACTGCTCCGCAATCGGAAGTCACAAAGCCGTCAAACCCCCATTCATCGCGCAAGATGTCGATAAGCAACTCATGGCTGGCGCCACAAGGGATGCCATTAATGGCATTATATGCGCTCATCACCGACCGAACATTACCTTCCTTCACAGCCATCTCAAAAGCCGGAAGATAATACTCTCTAAAGCTTCTTTCATCTACATCGGAGGAGGTGTTGCGGCGACCTCGTTCATAGTTGTTTGCTACAAAGTGTTTTGCAGTCGCAATCGTCTTATAATGTTTCGGGTCATCCCCCTGCATTCCTTTTATATACTCCACGGCTATCTTCCCGGTAAGAAACGGATCCTCGCCATAGTTTTCTTCATCACGCCCCCAGCGTGGGTCGCGGCTCATATTAATGGTAGGACACCAATAGATGAGACCTTTTCCCTTAGTGTTGTTATAGATACGTGCTTCATCGGAAATGGCGGTTGCTGTCTGAAAGATCAGTGGAAGATCCCAAGTTGACGACATTGCTTTAGATGAGGGAAAGGAGGTCGCCAATCCTGAGCGGGCCACTCCGTGGAGCGCCTCGTTCCAATAATTATAGTCTTTCACTCCAAGGCGCATGATTGCATCAGTGCCATGTCCTACTTGATTGATTTTCTCTTCAAGCGTCATACGCGACACGAGGTCGGCCGCACGTTCGGTCGGCGACAATGACTCGTCCTGATAAGGGAAGGTCTCAGCATGAATGCCGGCAGCCACTGTTAGGACTGCGGCTAATATTGAAATTCGTTTCATGGTTGGTATTATTATATTGATACATTAATTTTCTTGAGATCTGCGTCTCGGCTTGAGCCCCCTACGAAGATTTCATATTCTCCAGAGATGACATTCATTGATCCGCTTTCTTCATCCCATGTCTCAAAGAGGTCGAGAGGGAGTGGGATCTCCACGTCCTTGCTCTGTCCGGGTTCCAGATCTACACGAGCGTAGCCTCGAAGTGACTTAGATGGACCCTCTACATCTGAAGGGCGCTTGATATAGAGCTCTACAATCTCTGTGCCGGCACGTTTGCCTGTATTGGATACTTTAACTTTGACATTATTGCCATCATATTTCACATTGTCGTAGTCGAAAGATGTGTATGTGAGCCCGAAGCCGAATGGATAGAGGGGGTCCTCTTTAAGATAGCGGTAAGTGCGTCCCTTCATCGAATAGTCGTCATATGCAGGGAGTTGGGCATCACTGCTATAGAAAGTGACAGGGAGTTTGCCAGAAGGATTGACATCGCCGTAGATAATCTCTGCTACAGCTGTGCCACCCTGCTCGCCCGGATACCATGTCTGAAGGATAGCGTTGCAGATATCATTTTCAGGAGCGAGAGCCACCGCACTGCCGCTGCAGTTGACCATTACCACCTTCTTTCCTGCGTCGTGTATGGCTGCGATGATCTTTCGCTGGCACTCCGGCAGTTCAATGCTCGTGCGGTCGCCACCCTTGAATCCAGGCTCATTGACTGATGCTTGCTCCCTCTCGAGAGCTGGAGATATGCCTCCTACGAAAAGCACTACATCAGCATTTTCAGCATCTGCCAAAAGCGACTGTATGTCTGTGGGTCTTGAGCGAAGAAGATCCACATTGAGAGTGGCATCATCAGCAAGCTGCATATAATCGATCTCTACATCATATTTCTTTCCGGCCTCTACATTGATGCGATGTTTTCTGAATCCAAGTGGATCGGCTTTCCATCGGTTGTGCACAGTGTCGCCATTGATTATTATTCGGAGGCCGTCATCGTTGTTAAATGCAAGGTCGAGAACCTCATCTTTTTCCGCTACGAAAGATCCTTTCAGCTGCAGTGTGAAGTCGGTAAGGTTGACTCCTCCCGTGAATGCAGTGTTGCCTCCATTGTCGAGTTTGATGGCTGAAGAATAATATTCCTCAGCAGCCGGGGTCCCTTCCATTTTTGTATTGTTCCAATATATTCCATGCATGCCTTGATGGCCGTCGGGAGCCACGAATCTATCCATGATGCTTTCATCTTCAGTCATGGCAGTATGTGTGCATCCTTTGCGGAAGGGGATGTCTTGTCGGCTTACGTTGCGCAGACCCTCGAGGATTGTCACGGTGTGAGCAGGCTGACCATAATAGATGCCCCACTGCATTGTGGAGTCGGCAGCGTTAGGACCTATCACCATAATCTTGTCGGTCTTTCTAAGGGGAAGCACTCCGTCATTCTTAAGAAGCACACATTGTTCGCGTGCCATGTCAAGAGCGAGCTGTCGATGGCGTGGGGATGAGATCACATCTTTGCCGATGGATCGCCAGGATACAATATTGTCAGGATCGAAATCGCCAACGCGGAATCGCTCTGCAAGCAGGCGGCATAAGCTTTTGTCTACATCTTCTTCAGAAAGGTCGCCACGCTCCACGGCAGCAGGAATCGAACGGTAGATTTGACCGCACTCCACATCTGTTCCAGCCTTAATGGCTAATGCCGTGGCTGCAGGCTCATCTGCGCTCACTCCATGTGCCCCCTTGCGGAAGAAATCGTTGATTGCACCGCAGTCGCTCACTACAATGCCGTCAAATCCCCACTGATTGCGTAAGATCTGATGCAGGAGATTGTCGGAGCCGCAACAGGGGGATCCATCCGTGCGGTGATAGGCACACATCACTTCTCTTACTCCTCCATCCACAAGAGTCTCAAATGCTGGCATATAGGACTCCCAGACATCGCGTTGGTTCAGATCGGTCAGATTCATCGAATGGCGTTGATATTCCGGACCGCTATGGATGGCAAAATGCTTCGCACATGCCAATAGTTTTAGAAATCCGTGTGCATCCGGCTCGCCTTGCAGTCCCTTTACTACACGGAGTCCCATTCGCCCATTCATATATGGATCTTCTCCATACGACTCCTGGCCACGTCCCCAACGAGGATCCCGGAATATGTTGACAGTTGGTGTCCAAACGCTGACTCCTTTGTATTTCCCTGTCTTCCCTTCGGCACGCGCCAGATTGTTTTTAGCTCTCATCTCATCACTGACAGCTGTGAAAACATTTCCTATTAAGTCGTCATCAAAAGATGCTGCCATGCCGATACAGCTTGGGAAAACTGTGCTGAGTCCGTTGCGGGCAACTCCGTGCAGTCCTTCGCTCCACCATTCAAAGGCAGGGATATCAAGTCGGGGAATGGCTGGAGAAGAATTCATCATTAGCAATGTCTTTTCCTCGAGGGTGAGTCTTGAGCATAGATCGGCTGCACGCTGCTCAGGAGTCAAGGAGGCGTCTTTATACGCCGGCATCTGCGATAATAAAGACGCAGATGGTAATAGAGCCATACAGATAGCAAGATGTCGTAGATTCATGATATGTCTGAAAAAATTAGATTAGTTGGTCAGAATTTTGGACGCATTTTGGTCTGCCCCATATATTCAAATGCAAAATTATATAATAAAAACAAATATTGGGTATCAACATTTATTTTTTTCGCATAGAAATTTGCCTTGAGTAGAAAATTACACTATTTTTGTAAAATTTTACAATGTAATGTTATGTGAGCAACTTATCTTTGCAATGTATTTTTAATCAAAACTAACCTTAACATGAAAAAGCTAAGCAAGATGCTTATGGCGGCCGCCTTGGCCGCCTATCCGATAGCAGGCTTGACTGCTAAGCCGACATTATTCATTTGCGGCGACAGCACGATGGCCAATTATGCTACCGATGGCTCAACCCCGACAAGGGGCTGGGGGCAATACTTCGGCACATTCTTCACCTCGGATATCGACGTGATCAACTACGGCAAAGGAGGAATGGATGTGCAGAATTTCTACACGAGTGCCAGTTATTGGCCTGCCATCAAAGCCAAATTGCAGCCTGGCGACTATGTGCTGATGCAATTTGGACACAACGATGAGAAAAACGGAGGTATGGATGGCAGAGAATTGAAGGCTTATTACGAGTCAATCGGCGACAAATCTGCAGCTGATGCTGTCGACACGCGTGGCTCTGTGCCAAGCGGAAGTTATGTGGAGACATTTGCCAAGCTCGTGGACGAAGTAAGGGCAGCCGGAGCTACTCCTATACTTGCCACTCCAATATGCCGCATGTATTTCAGCAATGGCGATATCCGTCGCAACGGCCGACATGACCTCGGCGATAATTTCAGTGTGCTGACTCCTAATGGTCCTACAGATGGGCACTCCCTCCCCGCCGACGACCACACAATGGACTATCCATACCAGATGATCAAACTGGCAGAAGAAAAAAATGTCGACTATATCGACATGACGCAAGACACTCGCGAACTCTTTGCCATGTATGGGGATGCCAGATGCCATGATATCCTCTCCGACGGAGCAGGATCTACCCATCTCAGCGTGGCTGGTGCGGCTCTGATAGCACGCCGTGCGGCTGAAATGATGGATAAAAAAGATATTTTAGCAGAGTATATTCATCTTGGTGATGCAGCTATCAATTTCACTACGGATGGCGATTTTGGCACTGCATATGTCGGCAATATCATAAATAAGGAATTTACAGTGACAGGATTCGGTCTTTCTCCGGAAAAGGGGAATGTGACAGTCAGCGTCTCTGACGGATTCGAGGTGTCGCTTGACAAATCTGACTGGAGCAAAGCCATTTCCCTTCCTTATGAAGGAGGCACACTCATCAATACATTCTATGCCCGCACTTCTATCGACAAGGAGGGAGAGATCTTAGGCACTTTGACAGTCACCTCTTCAGATGGAGAAGCCACTTTAGCCCTTAAAGCCATAGGAGAGCCAATACCAGGCACTGGTGCATTTTCCCTCTCATGGCCTCTCAATAGCAATGCTGATTATACTCTTGCCGGGGAAGTGACTCCAATTGAAATGAAGCTTGAGGGGCTTGAGGTGAAGGGCTTTGACAATGGCATGAGGCTTGCCCCTCCTTCTGGATGGCCTGGTGGGGACATTGATGAGTCTCCAAGACGATATGTGGAATTCGGGGTGAAAGCACCGCAAGGAAAGAAACTGACCATAAATAGGCTGGCTCTGAAAGCTGCAGGTGTCGGCACTGATGCGATGCAGTGTCATGTAAGTTGGTCGGTAGAAGATGGTTTCGGAAATCCTACAACTTTCTATTCCCCTCTCGAAATGAAAAATGGGGAGATTTATGACGCATCTACCGATCTTATGCTCACTCTCAATGAGGGGGAATCTCTCCTCATGAGAGTCTATCCCTGGACCAAGGAGGCGCAACAGAATGCTGCCATAAGCATTGCCGACTTAGCAATTGAAGGATATGTGGCTAACATTTCTACTGAAGTGTCCCTATTGTGGCCCCTTGACAAAGGGAAAGACAATCCGGTGACCGCTGAGACTTCCAGTTCCGCATTCTCTTACACTGCCTATGCCGTAGGCAAAGATCTGAAAGTGACTGGCACCGGCAAACCTGCCGATACCACAGGCACTATGTATCAGCCGGTCATCAACAATCAGAGCGAATATACCGACGATGCTTCAATTGAGTTTTCGATGCGCCCTAAAAAGGGACTCACTTTCCAACCCAAGCATATAAGTTTCTACGTAACTCGCAACGGCACTGATGGAGGCCGAGTGCAGACTTCTCTTCAAGTGGGCGACCACACCGATATCCTCGCTACTGATATTCAACCGATAAGAAATAATACAGAACCCAAGCAGACCCTCTGCGAATACGACTTGAATGGTGTTGTGGTCTATAACAACTCTATGACTTTCCGCATTGCAATCAAAGGTCTTGGCGACACTAAGACTCTTACGATCCATAGTGTGAAGATAGAAGGCGAAATATCTGGGGAAGAGGAAGATTCTCCAGTGTATATCGTCACAGCCACTCCATCGAAACCGGAGGCCGGAAAAGTGACTCGAAATCCTAATGCATCTTCCTACGATGAGGGGGAGAAAGTGACTCTGACTGCTACCGAGAATTTCGGATATAAGTTTACCGACTGGAGTGTGAATGGGAAAGTAATCTCTACTGATAATCCATACACATTCTCTGTTTGGGAAGACATGAACATTATTGCCAATTTTGCAGAGATCCCAACTTATCCTCTCAATATCACTCTTGAAGGGGGAGCCAACGACTATATGGTGGCTGTTGAGCCGGCTGGAAATATCATCGGTGGTGTCCGCTATTATGAAGGAGGCACAGAAGTGAAACTTACTGCCACCAACAACCGAATCCTCACCTTCACAAACTGGGAAGACAATACCACAACGCTTAGCCGCAATATTGTGATGGATGAAGCCAAGAGCGTGACGGCCAACTACGCCGGTGAGGACTATATAGTGGGCTGGGATTTCTATTATGATGAGCCGGCAGGCGAACGCCCGGCCGACTATCGCGTAGAAAGCGACAATTCAGGCAAGATGAGCCTCCACAATGAAAATGGGGAGACTACTACTTGGCAGAGCCGAGGAGTGAGCCGAGGAGCCGAAAACGACAGGTATGCTGCCCGCATATGGAAAGTCCGCAGCCAAAAGAATTTCTTTGAGGCTTCTTTCAGCGCAGCAGGCTATAGCAATTTGAAGGTGGCTTCTTCGCTGAGCTGCTCCTACAATACTTACACTCGCTTCTTCGTGCAGTATAGCCTTGACGGGAAAAACTATGAGACTCTAGGTGAGATGATGCCGGGACTCCGCTCTTGGACCGATGCCGAGTTTGACCTCCCTTCTGATGCTAACGGTGCAAGCCGTGTCTATATAAGATGGTATCCTGATTTTGATGCCCCTCTCCATGGCAGTGAGACTGACTATGATGGACTGGCTATCACTGATGTCTTCATTTTGGCATCTCCCGATGCTTCCGACGACACTACCGCTCCTGCTCTTGTGGCTTCAATCCCTGCCGAAGGGAGCAAAGGAGCTTCCACAAGCGGCTCCATTGTGCTGACATATGATGAGAAGGTGAAAGCCGGAGAAGCAAAAGCCACTCTTAATGGTAAGCAACTTGATGCAAGTGTGGCAGGAAAGGTTGTCATCTTTAAATATAGTGGCCTCAGCTATGACTCCGACTATACATTCATTCTCCCCGAAGGAGCTGTAGTGGACCGCAACGGGAATAAGGCTGCCGCTCTTGAACTTAATTTCACTACAATGGGCCGCAATGTTCCTGAAGCCAAACTCTATGATGCTGTAGTTGACATTGATGGCACCGGCGATTACGTGTCACTTCAAGATGCTATTGATGCAGCCCCAGCCAATAGAGTCTCACCTTGGTTGATTTTCGTAGAAAACGGTAGATATAAAGAGCATATTGACATCCCTGCCAATAAGCCTTTCATCCACATCATCGGTCAAGACCGTGACAAGACCGTAGTTTGCGACGACCGTCTGAGTGGCGGCGACAATGCTGTGCACGTGAGTGTTGGCGCTACGCTGGTGGTGCACGCACCCGATTGCTTCTTCGAAAACATCACTTTCGAAAACACTTATGGACATGAGCAGCAAAATGGGCCTCAGGCATTGGCTGTCAATACGGATTGCGACCGTGCGGTGTTCAATAATGTGGCCATGCTTTCTTACCAAGACACTTGGATCACTCCCGGCAAGTCTTCCTACAGAGTATATGTCAATAATTCATTCATAGAAGGAGCCGTAGACTTTATCTACAACAGCGGTGATCTCTACGTAGAGAACACTACCCTCTACATCACCCGTGAATCCGGAGGCTACATCGTCGCTCCATCCCATGCCGAAGATGTAAAATGGGGCTATGTATTCCGCGATTGTAAGATCACAGCCCCGGGCGATCCGGCAAGAACTTCTGTTTGGCTCGGCCGCCCATGGCACAACTATCCAAAGACTGTCTTCCTCAACACCTGTGCTGAAGTTACTATTCCTGCTGCCGGATGGGCAGAACATATGGGCGGACTCCCGGCAATCTGGGCTGACTGGAACACTTATGATGCCAATGGCAATCTTCTTGATTTAAGCCAACGTCGTGATACGTATTGGATTGAAGTAGACGGAGAGAAAGTATATGGCAAGGCCAAAAACTTCCTCACAGATGAGGAGGCTGCGCAATATACTCTCGATAATGTGCTCTGTGGCAATGATGATTGGCATCCTGGAATAAAGACGGAGGCTTGTGATGCTCCCAACGTAAGCGTTAATGGCAAGGAGATAAGTTGGGAGGCTGTGCCATATGCCATCTGCTATGTCATCACAGACGGCGACGAGGTGGTAGATTTCACTACCGACACTAAATACAATGCTTCGAAAGATCCTAAAGATTTTGTAGTGCGTGCGGTCAACGAATTTGGCGGTTTGAGCGCATTGAATTCTAATGGTACAGTAGCCGTAGATAGTATTGAGGCTGATGATGACTATGAGATAGTAGGCATCTTCGATATCAGTGGAGTGCGTCTTGCCGCCCCTGCTATGGGCTTGAATATTATCATTAAGGAGAATCCAGCAGGCAAACGCAAGATTGAAAAACTTATGATCAATAAGTAAGCCTCCTTTAGGTATTCTTATAATCACGACGCCCTTCCAACTTTAGATGCTGGAAGGGCGTCAATTTTGTGATTTAGAAGGGGCTTGGAGATTCGAAGCTGTAGGTGTGACCATCTATGGGAAATGTAAATTCAATGCGTTGCGCATGGAGTAGAAGGCGAGGGGCAGACCTCCCTAAGTTCTTGCCATATAGCCGGTCGCCTGCAATTGGCATTCCCAAACCCTGCGGCGAGGCGGCATGCACCCTAAGTTGATGAGTGCGCCCTGTAAGCGGATGTAGCTTAACGCGGCTCCTCCCTTCTCTGATTCGGATGAATTCATATTCCGTCACAGCTTCTTTCCCTTCATTGAGATCTACGCGTTGGCGAGGGCGGTCAAGCCAATCAGGCGAGAGGGGAAGTGCAAGCATTCCTCGTTGAGGTATTTCATGCAATTCATAATCACCTTCCAGTTCGGCTATATATGTCTTTTTCACTCTCCGCATCGCAAACATACGTTGCATCACTTTGAATGAAAGTTGTCCGAATGTGGCCAACAATAGTCCTGATGTGTCTTGGTCAAGCCGATGTGCCACTTTCACTTGCCGGTCTGCACCATATTTTTCTTCAAGCCATTGTTGCACTGAGATTGCTTTCCCTTTGCCAGGCACAGATAGCATCCCACTGGGCTTATTGACAATGCAAAACCATTGATTTTCGTAGATTATCTCGGGAGTGTATTTGTCAGAAGAATAGCTATCGCTTTCCAGCGGAGGTTCGATTTCAAGTCCTTGCAGCATCCATCGGAGCACCGGAAGGCATTTGCCACGGCATGCCGGATAATGATTACCATGTAAGCGCACTTCTCCTCCCTTAGGCGCGCCATACCAATATTCCGCCATCGCCACGGGATGCAATCCACTCAGATAGGCAGCCTGCAATAGTTTGGGCGCGCAACATTCGCCTGCTCCGGAAGGAGGAATACGCAGAGGAGTTTCTGTGAAAATCTCACTGAGACTTCGGTTTTCCCCATGCGCATTTAGCACTCTGAAATTGTCGAATAGCCATTTCTGCAGTGCTTCGGAATCAGAGCGCCGCTTATCTTTCATTTCCTCCAATTGGTTTTCAGCTTCTTTCAGTCGTATGGCGAGAGGTTCAAGTGAAGCCGCAAGTCTCTTCTTAAGCCGATGGAGTTCCGCTTTCTCAAATTGGCTTTGGCGGATCATTGCATTTAGTTCAGCTTCATCTGTATTGCCCGATTCTCTTCGTGCTTCCCTTTTAAGTTTCGATACGCGGCATTCTTCTTTATATTCGGCAATTTGGGAATCAACCTGTTGTTTAGCATTATTATATTCGAGTCTAATCTTAGCCAAGTCTGAATGCTCATACTTGGAAATTTCTGCATTTTGTCTCGAAATTTCCGCTTCGCGAGTCTTGAAATATCCAGTAGGTTGAAGATAATCGAACACCGCGCCAACGAAACCAGGGAAATGGAATCCACCGTTGCCTAACTGTCCGGAGAAAGCATAAAGCGTATGCCGCTCCCCTTCGCCATCCTCTGCGATTAGCACGCCAAGCATCTTTCCTGCCTCAAGTTCGCGGCAGAAATTGATGTCGCTCTGGTTTTCACTTTTCTTCAACTCTTCGATATGAAGAGTAAGCCGACGGAATGCCTCTTCGCAATCAGGCGTGGGAATATAATCAAAAGGATTATTCATCTTATTAATGGCAGAATTAACCTCTGACTACAGTAAAGACCATATAAGCCACATACAAAAGCGTGAGAATCACTCCGGCTACGCGACCGATATTATGTTTTTTAGTCAGCATTGGGAATATCCAGAGCAATGCCGATGCTCCAACAAGAGTGATGAAATCCACAAAACCTATCGAGTCTGCTTTTAGGGGTATTACGAGCGCACTAAGTCCAATCGTAAGCAGGGCATTTATTATGCAAGAGCCTATGATATTGCCGAATGCGATCCCGCTCGCACCTTTCACAGTGGCAGTGACTGATGTCACTAAATCCGGCAGGGCATTGCCGATTGCCACTACAGTCAGCGCCACCATCGCTTGGCTCATCCCTATTTTCAGCGCTAATCCGCTTGCGCCATCCACTACCCAGTTGCCTCCTACTACGAGAGCTGCGAGTCCTCCTGCTATCATCACCCACGAAAACCATTGCTTGCTCCTCAGCGTTGCAACTTCAGCCTTTAAGACTCTCAGTTCGCATTTGATGCTGTGAGCCGATACTATTCCTACATTGGTTGGCTTCTTTGCCGAATCATCTGTAGTGGAAGATAATGTATCCTCTTCATCATCATCGTTTGGGTTATTCTTTGAGGAAAGAATCATAAACCACATATAGAAGATGAAAATCACGATCAGCATGATTCCCGAAGAGCGATTTATCACATTGTGGTGTGCTGCGTCAAATAGCACGCTGTCGCCTGCTATCCAGAAGGAAGCGGAGGCAATGAAAAGGATTGGAAGGTCTTGGGTTCGCATCACCGAGCTCACCTTAAAAGGCCTTATAAGCCCCATGATGCCGATGACGAGAAGAAGATCGAAGATATTCGACCCAATCACCTCGCCCACTGCAAGGGTCGGCTTGTTTTGAAAAGCCGATTCCACGCATACCACAAGGTCGGGCATCGTGCTGCCGAGAGCCACCACCGTTAAACCAATAATAAGATTCGACACCTTAAAACGTTTGGCTACAGCCACAGCCCCATCCGTCACATAGTTAGCCCCAACCACTAACAGTGCCAATCCCAAAACCAGAAAAATTATATCATGCAGCATACGATTTAGTAGTTTCTATTATGCAAAGATAATACATTTAATCCGAATGTCCATATATATTCAATATTTTCTTGACTTTATCTTTGCTTCTTTACGCCTGTGCGTGCGAGCTGCATGAGATTTGCAGAAATTTTATTAATTTTGCAAGAGAAAATGATACGAATAAGATGAAAATAGTGATTGAAGAGACGGCTGATGGGAGCCCGACACTTTATCGGGAAGACATCGACGAGCATTACCATTCCGTGAAGGGTGCACTTGCCGAAAGCCTACACGTATACATCCAGGAAGGCTGGCGCAAAGCCTCCGAAACATTTTGCCCAGTCCGAGTCTTTGAAGTCGGCTTTGGCTCAGGCCTCAATGCTGCCCTGACGGCTTCTGCAGCAACGGAGGCGATGATTCCCACGCAATATTATTCAGTAGAGCTGTATCCTCTTCCAAAAGAGACGGCAAAGCTTGTTTCATCTGGGTTTAAGCCGGAATTTCGAGAGATGCTGGAGTTGGTCAACGATGCTCCATGGGAAATCGCGGCTGAAATAACCCCATATTTCACTCTTCATAAATTGGAATCCAACCTACTTTCGATGACTCTTCCCACTGACTTAGATGCCATCTACTTCGATGCCTTTGCCCCGGAAAAGCAACCCGAAATGTGGAGCGAAGAGATCTTCAAAAAACTCTTCGACGCTATGCGTTCCGGAGCAGTTCTTACCACCTACTGTGCAAAAGGGAGCATACGCCGGATGCTCCAGCAGATAGGATTCCTGACAGAACGCCTCCCCGGACCTCCCGGCGGCAAACGAGAAATCCTCCGCGCCATACGCTGAACTCTTATGATCAATTTCTTTTTAGGAGGCAGAGCGCGTAGAGGAGGGCAAGCAGGATTACTATTACGGCTGAGGCCGGAACGTCTATTATGACGGAAAGCCATAGGCCACCTAAGCATCCTATCAGCGAGACGAGGCCGGAGATCAGCATCATGCGCCTATAACTGTGAGTGAGGCGTTCGGCTGCCAACTGGGGGAGCGACACGAGCGACATCAGAAGCATCACCCCTATCATCTTTATTGCCAGCACTATTCCTACTGATACCATCACCATCATCATTACGTTGATGAATCTCACCGGGAGATGACGTGTGCGCGCAAAGTCTTCATCGAAACTTACTGCCACGATAGTCTTGCCGAAAAGGGCATAGATCCCCACTGCCAAAGCGGCGAAGATTGCGAATGCCCAAAGGTCGGCTCGCGTGATGTTGAGCACATTGCCGAAGAGAAAGGAGTTGAGCTCAGGCACATAGCCCGGTGTCAAGAACACGAAGAGGATACCCAATGCCATACCCAATGCCCACACTACTGCTATTGCGGAGTCTTGCCTGACATTTTGGCGCGACATGGCATCCACTCCAAGACTTCCGCCAATGGCAAATATCGCTGCCACCACGAGGGGATTCCATCCCATGAAGTAGCCGAGCCCAAGGCCGCCGAAGCAGGTGTGAGTGATGCCACCCGCAATGAATACCATGCGGCGGGTGACTATATAGACGCCGATTACGGCGCAAACTATCGAGATGAGCGCTACTCCGGCAAGGGCGTTGCGGAAGAAAGCGTATTCTAATAATTCATAATGCATAATTCTTAATTTATAATTTAGAATTTGGAATTTAGAATTTAGAATATCGAAATGTGATTCATTTTCTTAAATTTCAAGACTTTTGAGTTCCCCCTTTAGGGGGTTAGGGGGCTTATTGACTTTTAAATTTCCCCCTTTAGGGGGTCAGGGGGCCCAGCCAGGAGGCTTCCCTCCTCAAGCTTCAGAGAGCAGGAGTTCGAGTTCGGGGAGGAGGGTGTCAGGGAGGTTGATTCGGCGTTTCTCGAGGCTTACTGTCCAGCCGGGGGCATCTGAGGGAAGGAGCGTGAGGAGCACATCGCGGAATTCCTCCGTCTCTTCGTCAGAGTAATCTGTGGCTGATCTGCCGGCGAATCGGTCGAGTTCCTCATCGTCGTAGTAAATAGGGGGCTCGTTAATTTGTCCGGTTTTCTCGCAAATGGCATGCAGTCCGCAGCAGATGGAGTTTTGGGTCTGTTGATTTTCGGACGAGTCTGACAGGTCTGACAGGTCAGACTCTTCGGACGAAACTTGACTCTTGACTCCTGGTTCCAGACTTGTGTTATGGTGGTGGAGGGTTGAGCCGTGGCGTTGGGTGCGGAAACGCTCCCATGCCCATAGGATGACTCCTATGGCTATTGTAACTGCTAATATTATTAAGGCTCCAGGCATATTTATAAAACTTTTTCAATTTCTTGCCAATAGGTAGGGAAGGATTTTTCCACTACCGTTGGGTCCTCAATTCGCAGATCGGGAAATAGCATTTTGGCGGGGGCGAATGCCATTGCCATGCGGTGGTCCTGATAGGTGCGGATAAGAGGGGCTGCCTCTGGCTCGCAGCGTTCGCCATTCCAAGCCATGGTGTCGGCGCCGGTCGCCAAGACATAGCCGAGGCGACGGAGTTCCGTCTCGATAGCAGCCATGCGGTCGGTCTCCTTATGACGTAGATGGGCAACCCCTTCAATCTTGAATGGAATGCCAGAGAGGCAGAATCCCACGGCAATCGCAGGCACTAAGTCGGGGGCTTCGTTGAGGTTTAACTCTACCCTCTCTCCTTGACCCTTGACTCTTGACTCTTGACTCTTAA
>CAZCZX010000034.1:0-2289 GCA_964503095.1 uncultured Sangeribacter sp. | reverse complement strand
AGGTTTAACTCTACCCTCTCTCCTTGACCCTTGACTCTTGACTCTTGACTCTTAAAAATTTCGGCAACGCGGCTGTCGCCTTGGAGAGATTCGGATGGAGATTTCAGGGTTGGCATCTCGAAGTCGGGAATCTCAATGCCAAGGGCTTCGGCGATAAGACGCGTCTCGAAGAAGTAGGAGGCTCCGCTCCAGTCTCCTTCGATGTCGTATCGGGCGCATTGGGCATACCCCGTCGCTTTAATTAAGACTTGAGAATTAGGGTCACTTGACTCTTGACTCTTAACTCTTAACCCTTCTTCGAAGACGCTGGCTCCAAAGGCTCGCATCACTCCGGCTGTCATCGCTATGTAGGGCTGCGAAACGACTTGCCCCTTGAGTTGGATTATGGTGTCAGATTCCCATGTTGGGGCTGCCAACATTAGGGCTGAGAGATATTGGCTGCTGACGCTGCCGTCAAGCTCCAATATTCCTCCGGCAAGGGAATGCCCCTTGATGTGGATCGCGTTTTCAGAGGGTAGAGGTGTAAGTTCTCCACCCATGCTGCGAAGCGCATCCATGAGGGTGGCATGGGGACGCTCCATGAGTCTTGGACTCCCAATGAGCGTTATTTCAAGACCCGGTATTGAGGCACATGCTGCCATGCCGAAGCGGAGAGTGGTTCCCCCCTCGCCAATGTCTACTTTCGCCGGCTTGCCTGAAGCCAAGGCATTGCGCACGGCCTCCGTCAGGCGGAGCATGCCGCGAGTGTCGCCGCAATCGGGGAGGTTGGTGAGGACGGTGTCATGGCCTCCGAGCAGACGGCATACTAACGCTCTTGCCGCAATACTTTTTGATCCAGGAATGCTTATATGCCCCCCTCCCCCTGAAGGGGGAGTTTTGATCATTTCCCCCTTTAGGGGGTAAGGGGGCCTGATAAAGAGGCAAGCATCGCCGTAGGAGAGGAAGCGGTAGTCATTGTCGAGGGCCTCCTGATAGAGGCGTCGCCAGATGGGATCAGTGAGATTGTCGCCGTCGAGTAGGGAACTTACCAGCAGCAAGAGTGTGGATTGTGGCTGGTGGAAGTTGGTGACCATACCGTCTACAATCCGCCAGCGGAATCCAGGTGCTATCATGATGGAAGTTGCGGCCGAGAGATGGTCGATCCCTTCTTGCTCCATGTAGGTTTCTAAGGCTTTTAGGGCATCTACTGTATCAATTCCCAATGCTTCTTCACTGTAAGCCTCCCATTGGTCTACTTCCAAGCCCCCTTGCGGATTAGCCCAAGGCTCCCCCTTTAGGGGGTTAGGTGGCAACAGGGGGATGGATTCGAGTGTGCGGACTGTTGTGGTGCCTACGGCTATGATTTTGCGTCCGGATTCAAGAGCTTGACGCAGTGTGCGCACAAGGTCGAGAGAAACTTCAAAGGTCTCGCGGTGCATGGGGTGCTCGCCTATCTCCTCGCTCTTGACTGGCTGGAATGTGCCGGCACCGACGTGGAGGGTAACTTCGCGCGTTTCGATTCCTTTGGCTCGTATTTGGTCAAGGAGTTCGGGAGTGAAGTGTAGTCCGGCGGTGGGGGCGGCCACGCTCCCTTCAATCCGGCTGTATACAGTCTGATAGTCTGTGGCATCGGATTCCTCCGATTTCCTGTTTAGGTAGGGAGGAATTGGTATGTTTCCGGCTGCTTCCACGATTGATGCGAACGTCACATTTGGGTCATCCCACGTGAATTCTATAGCGTGCGCATTGCCGGGGAGCGATTCCCCGCGTGTTGCCTTCAGGGTTACTTTGGTGCCGTCAATATCGAGGGTCTTCTCCAGATAGTCGTCTTTCCACTTTTTGAGATTCCCAACAAGGCACTGCCAAGAGCATCGGCTGCGTGTTTGGAAAGCCACGGCGTAGTCACGCGGGTCGAGTGGCTCGAGAAGGAAAATCTCGATGCGGGCACCCGATTGGCGGAAGAATTCCATGCGTGCATTGATGACGCGCGTATTGTTCATCACCAGCAGTGACCCGGGCGGCAAAAGGTCGGGAAGTTCGCGGAAAGTGTGGTGAGATGTATGGTTTGGGGTGTGCATCAGCAATTTGCAACTGTCGCGGTCAGCGAGTGGATGCTTTGCAATGCGCTCGTCGGGGAGTGGATAGTCGAAATCTTCGATGCGTATATTTCTTATTTTTTCAAGTTTCATAGTGCAAAAATAGCAATTTTTTTACAAAAATGGGCCAAAAAGGCACAAAAAAAGAGGATATGCTCGCGCATTTCCTCTTTTTGTGGGCGATTACGGATTCGAACCGCAGACCCTCTGCTTG
>CAZCZX010000033.1:2870-18770 GCA_964503095.1 uncultured Sangeribacter sp. | reverse complement strand
CTCCGTCAAGAAGTCCGACGCCACCGGCTCAGTCGCAGTAATCAATCCTAATGAAATAGAGGCGGGTCTTGCAACTTCAGTTCAAGATCTACTTGTAGGCCAGACTCCAGGCGTAGTCGTTACTACTGCCGGCGGTCCTGAAGGTGGTGGTACTATCCGTATCCGTGGTGGTTCATCACTGAATGCAAACAATGACCCACTCATCGTGTTGGATGGCGTGCCTTTGGACAATGAAGGAGTTCAAGGTATGGGTAACCCACTTGCAATGATTTCACCAGAGAATATCGAGGCTATGACTATCTTGAAAGATGCATCTGCTACAGCCATCTATGGATCACGTGCATCAAACGGTGTCATCATCATCCAGACAAAGAAGGGTAAGAGTGGCAAACCACAAGTTAACTTCTCCGCCAATATGTATGTCAATACAGCAGCAAAGAAATGGAAAGTGCTTGGTGGCGATGAATTCCGCGATCTTATCATCTCTCGTTTCGGAGAAGGTTCCGGAGAGGCAGATATGCTTGGAAACGTAAATACAAATTGGCAAGACGAAGTGCTACGCACCACTGTAAGTTCAGACTACAACCTTTCAGTAGGTGGAACAGCAGGCATCCTTCCATATCATGTCAACGCAAGCTACACGAATTCAAATGGTATCTTGAAGACATCTAAGATGGACCGCGTGACCTTAGGATTTAACCTATCACCGAAATTCTTCGACAATCACTTGAGCATCAATGCTAACGCCAAAGGCTATTATGTCCGTAACAGTTTTGGAGATGCAGGCGCGGTTAGCGCAGCCACAAGCTTTAATCCCACATTGCCAATTTATGAGAACCGCCCGATCACAGGTGGAGATTCTGGACAGCAGTATCTCTTCAACGGATTCTCAGAAATATACAATGTAGGAGGCAGCGATATCCAGATCAATGAAAACGCAACAATGAACCCGGTAGGTATTCTTATGAATAAGAATAATTATGCAAATGTATGGAGAAGCAACGGCAACATCCAATTTGACTACTCTATGCATTTCCTTCCCGAACTTCATGCCAACTTGAATTTAGGCTATGACGTAAGCAAGACTAATGAGGTGAATGCTACCGCTGCCAATTCAGCAGAAGCCTGGAGAAACCACAATAAGTTTGGTGGCGGCTATCAGACAGATACCTATCAGTTTAAGAGCAATACGCTACTTGAATTCTACCTGAACTATAAGAATGATTTTGAAGCCGCACACTCCATGCTTGACGTGACTGCCGGCTACTCATGGCAACGTCGCCATGCCGACGGATGGTATTCAGGCGCTAACGGCGACGGAGGATTCCGTGTTACTCCAGGATACAACTTCCCTGTTTTGAATGGAGACAATATTACCATGAATATTGATCCAGAAAAAGGGGCAGTTGGAACAAACTTCACCGATGATCCATTTGGTGCTAATGGAAACTATCATTGGGCAAATCGAATCCAACTGCTATCATTCTTCGGTCGTCTCAACTATGGACTGTATGATCGCTATTTAGTTACCTTCAATTTCCGTGCAGATGCGACATCTCGCTTTGCAAAAAATAAGCGTTGGGGTTTCTTCCCTTCAGTTGCACTTGCGTGGAAGATCAACGAAGAGAAGTTTATGGAGCGTGCCTCAGGATGGCTGAATGAATTTAAACTCCGTCTCGGCTGGGGTCAGACCGGTCAGCAAGAGATAGGTGGCACAATCAACTATATGCCTCTCTACGGAGTTGCTTCCCCGACAGTATCATATCCAGCAGGTATGACAAATGGAGTCATTAACTGGATGCTTCCGACATATGCACAAGGATATAATCCAAATCTAACGTGGGAGACCACTACCAACTGGAATGCGGCTATCGATTTCGGAGTTTTGAACAATCGTATTAACGCAACTCTTGAATATTATTATCGTAAGACTACCGATCTTCTTGCCTTCGTAGCAGTGCCGGCAGGCTCTTCTACAACCAATATGCTTAACCGCAACATTGGTTCACTTGAAAACTATGGTGTAGAATTCAGTATATCAGCCAAGCCTATAGTGACTAATGACTTTACATGGACACTTAGCTACAATATTGGGTGGAACCACAATGAGATCACAGAACTTACCAACAACTCAGTCTTCAAGACTGGAGGTATTTCAGGAGGTACAGGCAATACTGTTCAAATCCATTCTGTAGGTCACCCCGCAAGTTCATTCTATCTCCTCCAGCAGGTATATGATTCAAATGGTGCGCCACTTGAAGGTGTATATGTTGATCAAAATGGCGACGGACAGATTGATGAGGCTGACAAGATCATCAACAAGTCTCCGGATCCAAAGGTAACTATGACATTCGGCTCAAACTTCCGCTGGAAGAACTGGGATCTTGGTTTCAACTTACGTGCATCCATCGGTAACTACGTATACAACAATGCACTCTCAACCAAGAGCACTTATAACTCGCTCAATCAGAATGGCCTTAACAATATTCTGAAGACTGACTACTATTTCGAGCAACCTCGCTACATGAGCGACTACTATCTGAGGAACGCTTCATATCTGAGATGTGATAACATCACCCTCGGATATACATGGAACGAGTTGCTCAACAACCAGTTGCGTATCCGTCTGTTTGGAGCAGTTCAGAATCCATTCGTAATCACGAAGTACAATGGTCTTGATCCTGAAGTGTTCGGAGGCATAGACAACAGTGTCTATCCACGTTCAACCACATATTCGATTGGCTTAGTAGCCACATTCTAATCTAAATCAGTCAAACTAAAGTTGAAAATTCATATGAAAATCAATAAATATGTAATGTTTGGAGTCGTAGCGATGAGCCTTGGTCTAACCTCCTGCGTTGGAGACCTTGACCTTGAGCCAATCGACCCCAATCTTGAATCGCCAACAAGTGCGACTCTTCTCTACAATATTGGCATGGAATGCTACCAGAGTATGGCCACCTCAGGTAATGACGGCCCGAGTTCATCGCTCATTTCCGGTCTTGATAATGGTACCGGGCAGTATACTCGAGCTTTATTCATGATGAATGAATTCCCTACCGATGAAGTGATCTGGGTATGGAAAGATGCCGGTATTTATGACCTTGTAACTAATACCTACGATGCAACAAACGGAAATATCTACGGAACTTATTCCCGCTTGTTTGCCCACATCGCACTCTGCAATCAGTTTATAAATTCAGCAGAAGGGAACACTGATCCAGAAATCAAGGCACTATATGACGAAGTTCGCGCGCTTCGCGCCATGAGCTACTACTGGATGCTTGACATCTTTGGCAAATCTTCATTTACACTTGATACGCCAAACGGAGAGTCAACTCCAAAGCAGATAAGCAGAGCAGAACTTTACAAGTGGCTCGAGGAAGAGCTCGTAGATCTTGTAGACAATAGCAGCCTTAAGACTACTCTAACAGAAAAAGAGTATGGCCGCGTAGGTAAGGATGCTGCTGAGGCTCTCTTGGCTCGTCTTTATTTGAATGCCGGTGTTTACACAGGAACTCCAGCATGGAACGAATGTGCTACTCGCTGCGAAAACATCATCAATCGCCACAAAGGTGGTGGCTTCCAAGGTTCAGGCCTTGCAAACGAATATCTCCACCTTTTCTGCCGTGATGCCAAAGACTATATGCCAGGAGGAAAGAAAACAGATGAAAATGAGATCCTTTGGGGTATACCGTTTGATGCAGATTATCTGCAAAGCTGGGGAGGAACCACATTCCTGATCGCAAGCGTAATAAGCAACGGTGCGGGTATCAATGGCCTTGAATATGGCTCAACACAATCTTGGGCATGTATAAAGGCTGTCAAGGAATTCTCCGAACGCTTCACCAACAATGACAAGCGCTGGGCACTCTGGATAAGAGACAAAATACAATATACCAACGACAAGGGGGTGATGACAGAAAAGGAATATAAGATTTCAAACGATGAATTCAGTCAATGGGGTGATGGCTATATCTGTGTCAAGTGGACCGGACTGAGCAGTGGCAATGATTATTTCCCCTCCAATCATCCCATCAATCCTTGTGGAAATATATTCAACAGCAAAATTACCGAAACATCATTCGGAGGAACAGACCTATCTCTAATCCGTCTTGCAGACGTATATCTGATGTATGCAGAGGCGGCTCTTAATGGCGGAGCTGACAAGCAGAAGGGACTTGATTATGTCAACTTGATTCGTCAGCGTGCCGGTGTAATGCAGTGGGATATGGCGTCATATACAGCTGATAATCTTCTTGACGAACGTTGTCGCGAGCTTTATTGGGAAATGACTCGCCGTTCCGACCTTGTAAGATTTGGTAAATTCACAGGTCCTAACCAGATGCTGTGGTCATGGAAAGGTAATGAGCTTGGCGGCAATGAGATCTCATCTCGCTATGACGTAATGCCGATCCCTGCCAATGTCAGGGCATCTCAGCCGGATTTCGAGCAGAATCCAGGCTATTGATAAAGATGCGTAACACTAATCAAAGAAATTAATTAAAATGAAAAAGATATCGTTAATGTTTGCCGCCTTTGCGGCAGCTCTCGGCTTCACCGCCTGCAACGAGACATGGGACGACAATCCTGTATTGAATTTCCATGAGGGAGATCAGGTGCTCAATTTTTTAAATGAGCCTGAAATGCAGAACATGTCGGTAGACATCACAGAGGAAAATGCAGGAGAGAGTTTCCTTCTGACCTGCTCACAGCCAAAGGAATATGGATATGCAGCATCAGTGGCATATGCAGTGGAAGTCTCAATATATGAAGATTTCAAAGCTCCGGAAGGGGTCAGCACCCCGGGATCTGTGATTTTTAGCACCACTTATAGAGATTGTGGCAATATCCATCCAACACGCAGGGATGTAGCAGAGGCGCTCTGCAAGATGCTTGATATCAAGGAAGCAGCGCAGATTCCTACTGCATATACTCCGGTGTATGCCCGCTTACATGCCAACGTGGTAAATGAGAACGGAAATCCAGTTACACAGACGGTTAATGTAGATGGAGAAGAAGTGACATTGGGCACAACGTTTACATCAAATACAGTAGTACTCTGTAAAGCAGTCTCTTGTGCTTATCTGGCAATTGTTGTGCCTGATCTACCTACCGGTTACTATATTCGTGGTGAACTCAACGACTGGCTCAACCCAGCATTCGATGAAGGCAATCCTGAAGCAATCAAAAACCTTCCCAACTATGAATTCAAGACCACGACAGAGTCTAATACTTACGAACTTGATTATATAGAAATTCCTGCTGCATCTAAATTCAAGTTCGCGGATAAGAACTGGGGAGACCTCAATCTCGGTTTTGGTAACGGTGAGCCTATTCTTGGCCAGAAGTATGAATTAGGTTGGAGTGGATCGGATATGACATTGCCGTCAGCCTTCAAGGGTTCGATAACATTGATGGGTTCAGGTCAGTCATGGTCAGCGATCTTCTATCCTATGGAATCAGATACACCAGGTCAGCCATCCGGTCTCTATTTGCGCGGCGGACTGAACGGTTGGGGCACTGACGATGAATTCCTTACTACCGATGTCAAGGGAATTTGGGAATGTCCAAATGTAACTATTCCTGCAGGTACTGAATTCAAGGTAGCAGATGCAAACTGGAGTGAAGTCGATCTTGGAGCACCGGACGGAGATGGAAAGAACGTAATATCAGTTGGCGTAAAATACCAACTTTCCATCGGCGGCGGCAATATCAAGATAGATGAAGCCTTCACTGGTAACGCAAAACTTATCAAGAAAGGCAATAAATACTCTGTGACTCTTGAGCCAATTCAGTAATTAATAGTCCTCACCTGTCCGGAACATGCATTTCGGACAGGTAGGATAGTTATTTATGATTAAAGCATAAACAAATGAAAAAAATTAATATTCTTATGATGGCGGCTATAGCAGGAGGTATTCTCACTTCCTGCGAAGATGCTCCGGCAGTTGCCCCCATTCAGGAAAATCCACAGGGACCTATCCTATCCACATCGGAGGTATCAGTGGCTGTAGATGCTCCAGCAGAGGTCAAACTTGATGACCTTGGTATAGATGGCGGTATCAAACTTTTCACTATAACAGACTCACTCCCGGAAAACCTCGTCTTGATTCCCAATGTGCAAGTTTCAGACACTGAAGATTTCAATGGCAGTGTCGCAGACCTGCCTGTGACATATCAGGATAATGCAGTGTTTGCTTCTGCAATGGATCTTCACATGGCTGAGATGGATCTTTTCGGCGACGATGTTAATGCCAACAATGTCTATTATCGTCTTACTGCCGATCTTAAGAATGAGGCCACAGGAAGTGTCTATGGCTTCGGTCTTCCTGGTGATGTCCTCGCTTCAGGAAGTATGTCCGTAACTCCTATGGTGTCTCAGATGGTTATCGAAACCAATGTAATAAAGACTCCTGGCTCATATAATGGTTGGTCGCCAGACAATAGCCAGTATCTCTATTGCATCAAGGAAGATGGCGTTGATACTAATAGATATGTTGGTTCAGTGCTTCTCTCCGGCGAAGGCTTCAAGTTCTATAATGTCAATAGCGACTGGATTGGCGGCGATCCTGAAAATCCAGGCACAATCGGTGACTCCAACATTGCGCCCACAGATGGAGACGGCCTCTATTGGGTGACTGTTGATTTCGATGCCAACACCTATACGCTCACTAAGATTCATTCTATGGGCATGATCGGAACCATGACTGACTGGAATTCTGATGTTGAACTTGTTCCTAATGCCGATCAGACAGTTTGGACAGGTGAAGCAGATTTCACAGGCGAATGGAAAATCAGAATGAATGGCAACTGGGATGCTAACTATGGAGGCGCACTCCTGAATCCATCATTCAATGGAAGCAATTTCAACACCAATGGCGCTGCTTCAGTGACAGTCAATTTCGCAGGCCACCATCCAGTAATCAAAGTAAAAAAGAAATAATACTTTATTATTTCCACCACCCAAAGCCCGCCCCGCCCACGGAGCGGGCTTTCTCGTATTTTCCCTCCTCAAACATTTCAGCAAAGCGATCCAACATAATTTGTAATAATTAAAAATTATTATTACCTTTGTATTGAATTAGACCAATGAACCCCATTACCCCTATTGTCCCTATTGGCCTTACAGGCTTTAAAGCCCCTATCACCCTTAGAGACATATACCCTCCCCCTTTAGGGGGGGCCGGGGGGCTTAAAATTTTAAATCATGAAAAAATCCTACTTATTCCCGCTGACCCTATTATTTTCAGCCCTCACATCCTTCGCAACCTCACCCAAGTCCGACTTTGCCAAAGGAGCTGATGTCGGTTGGCTCACTCAGCTGGAGGCTGAGGGCCATAAATTCTATACTCCTGATGAGGAGCATAAGGAGTTGGAATGCATGCAGCTTCTCCGGGACTATTGTGGAGTCAACTCCATTCGTCTTCGCGTTTGGGTAAACCCTAAAAATGGGTGGAACTCAATCCCTGATGTAATGGCGAAAGCCAAACGTGCCTCCGACCTTGGTCTGCGCACCATGATTGACTTCCATTTCTCCGACCATTGGGCCGATCCCGGACAGCAAGAGATGCCCGAAGCCTGGAAAAATCTTACTTTCGAGGAACAGAAGAAAGCATTGGCAAAGCATGTCACCGAAACTCTTACCGCTCTGAAGAATATCGGTGTGACTCCCGAATGGGTGCAGATCGGCAATGAGACCACTCCCGGAATGATGCTACCTGTTGGCTCTCTCGACAATCCCGAGCAACTCACAGCCCTCAACAATGCCGGCTACGATGCTGCAAAGGCTGTATTGCCCGACGCAAAGATCATTGTCCATCTTGACAATGGATACGACCGTGAACGTTTCGACCGCATGTTTGGTATGTTTGAGCAATATGGCGGCAAATATGACATGATCGGCATGTCTATATATCCCTACTGGGCGGCCCAGAACGGCTACGAAGGTGGCTGGGAAGGTGTGACTGCTGATGCCATCACAAACATTGACTATCTGAAGAAACGCTACGGACGCCCCGTAATGATCTGTGAGGTTGGGATGCCATACGATGAAGGCAAACTATGCGCCGAATTCATCAGCCGACTGATGACAGCCGACTCCGAAGGCATTTTCTATTGGGAGCCCGAGGCCCCCGAAGGATACAACGGCGGCTACAACTTAGGCTGCTTCCAAAACGGCACCCCCACCGAAGCCCTAACCCCCTTCAAAGACTAACCCCAGAATTTATCCACCAGAGCCCCCAACTCTCCCCCTTTAGGGGGCCGAGGGGCCCCCCACCTTCCCCCTTTAGGGGGGGGGGAGGTTCCCAAATTATGCTCTAAAAAAAGTTCACGGCCACCATTTCCTCTCCTAACTTATGCACATGCGACAGTATTAGCCGCTCATTCTCCTCTGTCGGCTTCTCTGTCCCTTTGATATAGCTCCTCAATAATGAAGCATTAAAGCCTATTGCTTTCGCAAACTCTCCTACATTAATTTCCTTATGGGTAAGAAAGAATCTTTGCAATGGGGTGGGTTCTGCGTCTTCATAGAAAAAACTTTCAAAACTTATATCCTCATCCAAATCTCTCCAATGAAATCCGCCATACCCTATTGAATAATTATTTCTATCCTCTACAGTCGCCTCTTTTAGATTTGGATACCATAGTAAGGACTGACGATATATCCCGCCTTTCTCATCCTTACCATATATATATTCCGCATCAAACCAAATTTCAATGATTTTCATTGCTGCATTATTTAAAATGTTTATTCCATCTTTTTATTATCAAGTCGGCGTTCTCGTCAATCGCCCCCTTTATCTTTTTTAGGTCATTTGCCTTTAGATTGTATTTCTCTTTTAAATTGAATGTTTCTCCATCCCATTCATACTTAGCCATCCCCCCATTTCCCTCAACGTGTACGTGCGGAGGCTCATGTTCTCTACTGTAAAAGAAAAATAGATATCCAAATAATCGAAATAGTTCAGGCATAATGATGACTTTTTATTTTATAACGCGAATATAACAATTTATTTTCAAACTACATCAATTTCCTTCCAAAAAAAAATTAAATTACAAAATCCCCCGCCATCTGGAATCTGCCCTCTGGCATCTTACCCCACCCTTAGGGGTGACGGGGTAATTAATAAAATTCCCCCTTGCAAAAGTTTCTTTTTTTTTGTATCTTTGCGAAAACTTTCTGCCCACGAGCGAACTGAGATACCCCGTCGCCCCTAAGCAAATCAGTCCAATAAAAAAACAATCATGATAAAATCCAACTTAATCACACTGCTATTAATCTTAGCAGCAGCACTGGGACTCAATGCCCAAGTAACCTCCGTCCCATCTCCTCTCCAAGAGGATGCAAAGGATGTAAAAATCCTTTTCCATGCCGATCAAGGCAACAAAGGACTTATGGGACTCCCCGCCACAACAAAAATCTATGCCCACACCGGCGCTTGCCTCAGCAACGGCCAAGACTGGGTCAACGCTCCAGTATGGGGAACCAACACTGAGAAATATCAGCTCACTTACGTCGAAAAGGATCTTTGGCAACTCTACATCGGCGATATCCGCCAATTCTATGGCATCACAGACCCTTCCGTAAATGTCACTAAATTGGCATTCGTATTCCGCACTGCTGACACCTCAAAAGCCGGAAGAGCAGAGGGAGACAAGGACATTTTCCTAAATGTAGTGGGTTCCGGACTCCAGGTTGCCATCGAATCAAGCCTCAGCGGTTCGATTGTAACCCCATCCACAGCCCAAGTCACTTTCAATGTCGGCACCACAAAGGCTGCTGATATCTCCCTCTCTGTCAACGGCACAGAGATAGGAAGCGCAAAAGCCACTACACTCCTGACTAAAGCCTACACTTTCCCCGGCGTAGGCAATTATGAAGTGAAGGCAACTGCCTCTGCAAATGGCCAGACTGTCACCGACACTAAAAACTATGTGTTTGTAGAGGATTCCAAGGCAGAAAACTATCCCGGTGGCACCCCAAAGATGGGTCCTGTGAAGAACGCTGACGGAAGCGTCACTTTCTGTTTGGGTGCTCCCGGCAAAAACAGCGTGATGCTGATCGGAGCATGGAACGACTATACTCCCGACAATAACTATGTGATGAATTATCAGGATGTAGATGGTCTCCGCTATTTCTGGACCACTGTCAAAGGCCTTGACAACACAAAGCGATACGGCTACTACTTCCTCGTAGATGGTTCTCTCAAAGTGAGCGACCCTTATGCCCGATTGGTGCTCGACCCATGGAACGACAAATATATCTCCACTGATGTCTACCCCAATCTTCCCGCCTATCCATTCGACGTGATAGATGGCGTCCCATTGGCTATATATCAGGGCAACATCAACGATTACAACTGGAAAGTAGAGGATTTTAAGGGTGCCTCCTCTTCCGATCTCATCATATATGAGCTTCTTTTCCGCGATTTCACCGGCACTGAGGGCGCAGCCAACGGCAACGGCACTGTCCGCAAGGCAATCGAAAAGATTCCTTATCTAAAGACTCTCGGCGTAAATGCAATCGAAGTGCTCCCGATAATGGAATTCAACGGCAATATCTCTTGGGGATATAATCCCAACTTCTATTTCGCTCCCGACAAGGCCTATGGCACTCCTTCCGACTATAAGGAATTTATCGACATTTGCCACCAAAATGGCATCGCAGTAATCCTCGACATGGTGTTCAACCAGAGCGACGGCCTGCATCCTTGGTATCAGATGTATATGCCAAGCCAAAATCCTTTCTACAATATGAATGCCCCACATGCCTACAGTGTACTCAACGACTGGAATCAGGGATTCCCAATGGTGCAGGAGCAATGGAAGGATGTTCTCGAATATTGGATGACAGAATATAAGTTTGACGGTTTCCGCTTCGACCTCGTGAAGGGTCTGGGCAATAATGACTCATATGCTAATTCAGGCGATGCCGCCACAAATGCCTTCAATCAGTCGCGCATCGACCGCATGCGCGAGCTTCAGAAAGTAGTGGAGGCAGTCAATCCAAATGCTTATTTCATCAACGAGAATCTTGCATCTGCTAAAGAAGAGAATGCCATGGCAGAGACAGGGCAGCTCAATTGGGCAAATCTCAACAATGCCGGTTGCCAGTTTGCTATGGGCTACCAGAGCGACAGCGATCTCAACCGTATGTATGCTCCTAAAGACCAGCGCACTTGGGGCTCGACTGTGTCATATCTTGAAAGCCACGATGAGCAGCGCCTCGCCTACAAGCAAGACCAGTGGGCGCCAGCAGGAATAAAGGGTAATGTGCCAAACTCTATGCACCGCCTTGGAAGCGCCGCAGCACAGATGATCCTTGCCCCGGGCGCACACATGATATGGCAATTCTCCGAACTCGGCAACTACGACAATACCAAAGATGCCAACGGCGGCAACAACACCGACCCAAAGACTGTACGCTGGAATCTCTTGGACAATCCTTACAGAAAGGGCCTCTACGACAACTATTCCGAATTGATAGCAATACGCAATAAGAACACCGACCTCTTTGCTGAAAACGCTTCCTTTGCAATCAACTGCAGCCAATCCGATTGGACCAACGGACGCACACTCGTGTCGCGCGCAGGCGACAAGGAACTGATCACCGTAATCAATCCAAATATCGACAAGGAGATTACTGTCAAGGTAAGTTTCAGCAAGACTACTGATTCTGCCTATCAGATTCTGTCGAAATCTTTCGACAGCAATCCATCCTACAGTGTCACTGCCGGCACTGTGACTGTTCCTGCCAACTGCTATGTCGCCATCGCATCTATGGAAGTGACCGAAGTGGAAGGAATCTGGAGCGATACCGCTGAGTCCACTCTGCGACTGCACCGCGAAGCAGGAAGCATCGTGATCGACTACTCGGCTTCTCCCGTAGAGATATATACAATTGATGGCCGCAAGGTTGCAGCCATCATGGAGACCGGACGAGTTGATGTCGCTTCAGGCATCTACATCGTCTCCAACGGTAAAGATAAGGTCAAGATTATTCTCTGACCGTTTCCCCTCTCAGAGTAGCTGAAGAGGCGTCAGTCACTCGAACGCGGACAAAATCACCGGGCTTGAAATCCCCTCGTGGGAAGACCACCACCTTATTCTGCGATGTGCGTCCGAAAAGTTCATCTGAGCTTCGCTTCGACACTCCCTCCACAAGCACCTCAAACTCCTTCCCGACATCGCGTCGGTTTGACTCAAGGCTCAACTCGTTTTGCAAGGCAATCATACGGTTGAGCCTTTCTATTTTTATTTCCTCCGGGACATTGTCAGGAAGATTCTTAGATGCGAATGTGCCGGGGCGCTCCGAATATTTAAACATAAAGGCACTGTCGAATCCCGCTTCCCTCATCAGCGACAAGGTCTGCTGGAAATCCTCTTCCGACTCGTTGTGGAATCCGGTAAACATGTCGGTGGAGATTCCGGCTTCGGGCAGAATCCTGCGGATTGCTGCAATGCGGTCGAGATACCATTCACGGGTATACTTGCGGTTCATGTCTTTCAGCACGCTGTTGCTGCCGCTCTGCACCGGCAGATGTATATGCCGCGCAATATTAGGATGCTCAGCCATCACTTCGAGCGTCACGTCACTCATATCCTTAGGATGAGATGTTGTGAATCGGATTCTCATGTCGGGCGCAGCCTCCGCCACCATTGCTAAAAGAGCCGGGAAATCCACTTTTGTCCCATCTTCTCTCTCGAAGGAATAGGAATTCACATTCTGCCCAAGCAGGGTCACTTCCTTGAATCCACGCTCTCTTAAATCCGCAAGTTCTCGGAGTATACTTTCCGGCTCACGCGAGCGCTCACGTCCTCGGGTGTATGGCACTATGCAATATGAGCAGAAATTATTGCATCCGCGCATGATGGAGATAAATCCGCTGACTCCGGCATTTCCAATGCGACACGGCAATACATCGCGGTATGTCTCGGTAAGGCTAAGGTCTATGTCCATGGCCTTTTCCCCGGCCTCTGCCGCTGCAAAAAGTTCCGGCAACTGCAGGTAACTGTCGGGCCCTGCCACTACATCCACACCATAATCCTCAATCAGAGTCTGCTTCAGGCGCTCTGCCATGCATCCGATCACCGCTATGATGATCTTTCTCCCCGTCTTGCGGCGATAGGCCTTCCAATGGCTGATGCGCTGATAGATCTTTTGCTCGGCGTTTTCGCGGATGGAGCAGGTATTGAAAATGATTGCAGAGGCCTCATTGTCGTTGTCGGTCGGTTCATAACCGGCCATTCCCAAAACAGACGCCACCACCTCCGAATCTGCCACATTCATCTGGCATCCGTAGGTCTCTATGCGCACTTTCTTGGAAAAAGTGCAGTTTTTATCGTCTACAAGTCGAAAAACAGTGTCCATACTATTTGATATTTGAAAGATATTTCCTAAATTTGTACCAAATTATTAAATCGTCTACAAAATTACACAATAAATCTATTTGTTACAAATGAGCATCCCTTTTATTTCGGCCGAAGAGGCTGCTTCCTACATCAAAAACGGTGATAATGTAGGTTTATCGGGCTTCACCGCTTCAGGTACGCCTAAAGTTGTAACAGTTGCCTTGGCTAAGCGTGCCAGGGAACTCCATGAAAAAGGACTCCCATTCAAGATCAATCTCTTCACGGGAGCATCTACCAACGACCACGTCGACGGCGAACTCGCTCGTGCCGACGCAATCGCGATCCGCACCCCCTATCAGGGCCACAGCGACTCCCGTAAGGCTATCAACGCACAGGCCATTAATTATTTCGACGGCCACCTCAGCATGCTGGCTCAGGACCTTCGCTATGGTTTCTATGGCGACATCGACGTGGCCATCATCGAAGTGACTGAGATGAGCCCCAACGGTGATGTTATTCTTGGCGCCGGACTCGGAATGACCCCGACTCTCGCTAAAATGGCTAAGAAGATCATACTTGAATACTCAAGCTACTACAAGACCTCTTTCCGTGGTTTCCACGACAATTATGTGCCACTTGATCCTCCTCACCGTCGTGAAATCCCTATCTATAAGCCATCAGACCGTATCGGCTCTACAGTGCTCCACCTCGACCCGAAGAAAATCATCGGTGTCGTTCCCTCAAATGCTTCTGAGGGCGTGAAGCCCTTCACTCCTTCTGATGAAGTGACTCATCAGATCGGTGAGAATGTCTGCAACTTCCTCGTGCAGCAGCTCCGTTCCGGTATGCTTCCTAAGGAGTTCCTCCCCATTCAGTCTGGTGTGGGCAACGTGGCAAACTCAGTGCTTTATGGACTTGGTGAGAACCCAGACATTCCTCCTTTCGAGATGTATACCGAGGTGATTCAGGATGCTGTGATGAGCCTTATGGAGCAAGGTCACTGCAAGTTTGCTTCTACATGCGCCATGACTTTCTCCGACGATGCAATGCTCCACTTCATGGAGAACATCGACTTCTTCCGCGATAAGATTCTGCTTCGCTCCGGTGAAATCTCAAATAGCCCTGAAATAGTGCGCCGACTCGGTGTAATCACTATGAATACGGCTCTTGAGGCTGATATCTATGGCAATGTCAACTCTACTCATGTGCTTGGCACTAAGATGATGAATGGCATCGGTGGCTCGGGCGACTTCACCCGCAATGCATATCTCTCCATCTTCTCCTGTCCATCAGTACAGAAAGGTGGCAAGATCTCCGCTATCGTGCCTATGTGCTCACACATCGACCATTCAGAGCACTCCGTGAATGTCCTCATCACAGAGCAAGGCGTAGCCGACCTCCGCGGCAAGGATCCTCGCCAGAGAGCAGCTACTATCATCGAAAACTGCGTTCACCCGATGTATAAGGAAATCTTGTGGGATTATCTGAAACTCGCCAACAAAGGCGTCAAGGCTCACACCCCGCATCATCTCCACGCAGCATTCGCCCTCCACGAGACCTTCATCGACTGTGGCGACATGTCGCAAGTAGACTTCGCAAAATACTACTAAATCTGATTTAGAATTGAGAATTGAGATTTGAGATTTGGAGTTCCCCCTTTAGGGGGTTAGGGGGCCGATTAGAATTTAGTTCCCTTCTAAGATAAAAGAATTAGAGGCCGCCGAAATTTCGGCAGCCTCTAATTCTTTTAAATCTCCTAAGGCCCTCACACTCCCCCCCTTTAGGGGATAGGGGGCCTCCATGCCTATTCCGTCTCAAGCGGGAAAAGCTTGCAGCCACCCTTCTTCTTGATGTCGGGAGTCCCTTTATAGTAGATCTTGGTCTTGCCGATTCCTGTCACATTGAGGGTATTCACTGGCCAGCAACCGATCGAGCCGCTCCCAAATGTCTTGCACACTACGCTGACTGCTTCCAGACGGTCTGCCTGGATTGTGCCATTCCCAAGCATATTGAAGTTCGCTTGCTCACAGTGGCCTGAAAGCGTAATCGTGCCATTTCCAGATTTTATGGCTGCCGAAATCTTGGTGGCTTTCACATCATTAGCAATTATAGCGCCATTGCCCATTATTGAGCAACTGAATTCACTTGTAGGTGCTACTGACTTCAGAGTCAACGTTGATTCCGCTGAAAGCGATGCATTATTTAGAAAATCCGAGTAGATATACAATGTCGGCAATTCCGGATCATCCACATAAGGAGTCTCCACCTGAATACGAAGTTTCTCACCCTTTTGGGTAATAATGAAAGCCCTGGCATATTTCTGGTCCCCCTCATAAGTTACGCGACTTGGGGTGCCATTGGCTCCAACATACACCACATTGACATTGTCATCAACCGACACCTTACTGAATTGCCCTACCGGCAAAGTGAATTCCTTAGCGCTAATCTGAAGGCAGCCCATCAGCACTGCCAAAACAATTAGAATCCGTCTTATCTTCATAACCTAAAAATTAATTTCAATTTCAACTTAATAATCCCCAAAGC
>CAZCZX010000033.1:0-2770 GCA_964503095.1 uncultured Sangeribacter sp. | reverse complement strand
CTAAAAAAATCTCTCCTCTATCTCCCTCATGATATTCTCAAGTTCCTCCTCCGTCTCCGCCCGAAGCAGACGTATACGGGTCTCCCGGAAGTCAGGAATCCCCTTCAGAAGCGGCGTAGAAGCCAAATGTCGCCTCACATGGAGTATTCCCCTATATTCATCTATCCGGTCGATAGATTCGCGAATCTGACGCCTTAGAAGCGCAAACTTCTCTTCGTTCGTTATTTCCGGAAGAATCCCCGTGGCAAGGTACTCTTTCACCTCCC
This sequence comes from uncultured Sangeribacter sp., assembly GCA_964503095.1. Classification (GTDB taxonomy): domain Bacteria; phylum Bacteroidota; class Bacteroidia; order Bacteroidales; family Muribaculaceae; genus Lepagella. The sequence continues at coordinate 2,504 of CAZCZX010000033.1, read as the reverse complement.
TGAATATCCAAGGGGCCCCAAAACTGGCTCTCCCTATCATCACACCATCCACTCCATACGTCTCAAAAGCCTTTTTGGCCTGCTCCGAACTCCGTATGTCGCCATTTCCGATGATTGGAATCTCCATGCGAGGATCAGCCTTCACCTCCCCTATCAGCGTCCAATCAGCCTCTCCGGTATACATCTGCGAGCGCGTGCGCCCATGGATGGTCAGAGCCTTTATGCCGCAGTCTTGCAGGCGCGGGGCAAGGTCGGTGATTATCTTATTCTCGCAGTCCCACCCCAGGCGAGTCTTGACAGAGACAGGGATATCTACGGCATCCACCACCGCCTTGGTGATGGCAAGCATCTTCTCCGGATTGCGCAGCATTCCTGCCCCGGCTCCCTTTGCCGCCACCTTCTTCACTGGGCATCCAAAATTGATGTCCAGGATATCAGGATGTGCCTGCTCCACAATCTTCGCTGCCTCCACCATCGCTTCCGGTTCGCGCCCATAGATCTGAATAGCCACAGGGCGCTCCCTGTCATCAATAGTGAGTTTGCGCGTTGTGGAGTTTATATTACGCACGAGAGCCTCTGCCGACACGAATTCCGTGTAGACCATCGCCGCCCCCTGCTCTCGGCAGATGAGACGAAACGAAGGATCCGTGACATCCTCCATCGGAGCCAACATCACCGGACGTTTCCCAATATTTATCTTACCAATGCATAATTCACAATTCATAATGCATAATCTTTTTTTAATTCATAATGCACAATACATATGATCCATGATCTCGAGCATAATTATGAATTATGCATTATGAATTATGCATTTATAAAAGAGTCAATCGTGAGCAGCGACTCGGTGCAAGCATTTCTGCAGCCTCTCGGAGTTGCGATGCCGTCACTTCCTTTATCCTTGCAGCTGTATAAGACATATCATAGATCTCTCCCCGCAAAAGGAGGCTCTTTCCCATATTGATTGCCATATTCTCCCGGTTGTCAGTGCTGACAAGAAGTTGACCGCAATATTGGGTCTTAATCTTGTCGAGCATACGGTCGGTCATGGTGTGCTGTGCCAGACGGTCCAATTCCTTGCGCACGATAGAAAGACACTTCTTCACGTTGCTCTTGTCGCATCCAATGTAGACCGACCAGAGTCCGCAGTCGCTAAACATGGAGTTGAAACTGTCTACGGCATACACCAACCCCCTCTTCTCCCTCAATTCATTATTCAGCAGACTGCTCATGCAAGGTCCCCCGATATAGTTATTGAGCAAATAGAGTGCATATCTCCGGGGATCATCACTACTCACAGTGCGAGTCCCGAAGATGGTATGGGCCTGAAAACCGTCATTGTCAATCACCTCGTCAAAAGGAGGCAACTCCAATGGAATCTCACGAGCAGGGCGACGGAAAGGGAAATTCAGAAGCCCGAAATGTTTCTCCACTCGCTTAATGAGCTTTTCAGGATCATCAGGAGCGGAAATATAGACCACCATATTCCCTGGAGTATAGTTCAGATCAAGAAACTGTCGGCATTCCCTTCCGGTCAAAGCACGCACACTCTCCGGAGTGCCGAGTATATTGTGGGCCAGAGCATTCCCCCTGAAGATACGTTCCTCATATTCATCATATACATTTTCCGACGGAGTGTCAAGATATGATTTTATCTCTTCCACCACCACCTCATGCTCTGTCTCTACTTCGTGGGAAGGGAAAAGAGAATTCGCGATAATATCGGCAAGAAGTTCAATTGCGCGGTCGGCATACCCTGCCGGAGCGCTTGTATAGATGATAGTATTTTCCTTAGAAGTGCTCGCGTTCAGTTCCCCACCGATGCTTTCCATACGAGCAGAGATAGCAGAGGAGCGTCTTTTCCACGTCCCCTTGAAGATGGTATGCTCCACGAAATGGGCAAGCCCATGATGAGCGGCAGCCTCATCGCGGCTTCCACTCCCCACCACCACCCCGATGTAGGCCACTTTAGCATCAGTCTGGCAGAGAGCCACCCTCAGCCCATTAGGCAATATATGAGTTACATAATTCATTCTGCAAAATTACTCAAAATTTCCGAAATACAAAAACATCCCCCCAAAAACTAAATCAAAGAAGCGCCCTCAAAGCGCAGCCCATGGAAAGCAGGCATTCCTGCCTGCGCCCCACCAAGTCGAGTAGATACATAAAATCCCCCCTTTAGGGGGCTAGGGGGCTTATAGAGTTCCCCCCTTTAGGGGGTTAGGGGGCCAAAAAAAGGCGACCCCCAAAAAGAAGCCGCCATTAAAAAATATCTTTTAAAGTCAAAAATCAAATATAATTGCTCCAAACGCCCACAATCTGATGCAACTCAGGAGAAGCCATAGTGCGGAAATCAGTCAGCATAGTATCCCCGGCAACATTTACGAATCGAAGCATAGAGTCGAAAGAGACATCAAGAGTGACAAGTGTCGGGTTCTGAGCCACATTGACTCTCTGAAGCTGTGAGAAGTTGCTAAGCATCACAGTAGAGAGGTTGTTGTACT
>CAZCZX010000032.1:0-19148 GCA_964503095.1 uncultured Sangeribacter sp. | reverse complement strand
AGATGCCAACGAATTTACCGATAGGTCCTTTGTTCTTCCAAGAGAACAGATTCCGGATGAATTGCCATATTCCTCTGAAGAATACTGACAACCACGTTTTAAATGAGATTTTCTGTTTCATTGCTATTATTGATTTAGTTTTTTTGCTCTTATTTCGGCTTCTGGACGTTGCTTTTCCAGTTCTTCCCAACCCTTTGCTTGGAAAGGAACCACAACTCGGGCTTGCTTGTCTATAAATCCATAAAGTACTGACTCGTCGTTGTCTTCCATACCATATCCATCCTCATCCATAAAATATCGGCCGTCCGGATATAGTGTCCATTCCACGAGAGCCACTCCTTTCTTGAACTGCCCTACGGCAAATCTCTGATAATATGCCGAGAAGGTGTAGGCATTGTGATTGTTGTCAAGTGTCTTGATGCCTTCCCAATCGACATCCTCCTTAGTAAGGAAAGTCAGAGTTAGGCTCCGGTTCATCAGCTCGTATGCCTCTTTTGATTGGTGATTGATAAGGAATCGCTCACGCCAGTAATCGGAGATAACTTCCTCCACGATTTCCATGCCTTCGCCCCAGTCTTTCATGCGGTGATAAGGACGCTGGTCATAAACTGACTTCTGAAGCTCGATGTAAAGTTCTTTTGCATCCATAGTGGCGTATTTAGTATTTGTAATCAATGTAATTGATAGTCATTCGATGGGCAAGGCGATAGTAAGATCCACTTTTCGATGTTGCGACATAGTCAGTGCCACCTTTGTTGAAGTGATAGAAACTTTCCCGTATCCCTGAAGCAACTCTTGTAAGAGTAATGGTTCCTTTGTAGATATAACCATCGGAATTAGTGTTATTACCTCGGAATGATATCTCACTTCCGTACCCAGTAGATTCTGAGTCGCTATAATAGTTATTGGCAGTTATCTCAGTTTTATTATCATTTCCAAAGACTGTATCATGTAGTCCTCCGAAATGCCCGATACCGAACAACGCTCCAATTGCAGCCAATCCCAAAGGCGCAAAATAACTTTTTGAGTTTCCCATTTTATATTTACCCTTTTTTGTGTCGGGCGCAACTGCATAGTGATTAGTATTTATAGTCTATATGGTTGATGGTCATGCGATGGGCGAGACGGTAGTAAGGGCCGCTTTTTGAGGTGGCTACATAATCGACTCCACCTTTGTTGAAGTGATAGAAGAGTTCCTGTTTGCCGGATACGACACGTGTTAGAGTGATTGTGCCTTTGTAGATGTAACCGTCAGAGTTACGGTCGTATGTTGCTGCGGCACATGTGTTGCCGGAGAAACTTGCGGAAGGGTTCATCACATCTGTCGCGGCTACAGATGCTATAATTGCGAGAGCAAGAAAGAGTCTTTTTGCCATTGTTGTATGCCCTGATGCGTGTCGGGCGCAACTTTTAAGTTCGTTATTTGCCTTTAATGACATCTGGTTATAGGAAGTAACCCTCTTTTCTGAAAGAATTCAAGAAATTTTATAAAATAGTTCCGCTCCCAATTTTAGATTGTCCAAAATATGTTGGATCATAGCCGAATAATCTACAATCTCCGTAAGATGCCGTTCATAAATCAAACACACGTCCTCCCCCATTAGAGTGAACTTACTTTCTGCCACCATCGAATTGGCAATATTGACAACTTCGTTTAGTCGCTCCCGTGATTTAATATTCACACTCGACAGTTTTGGCAAGGCAAATCTGATTATTCCCGATGATTTTCTCATTGGAATATAAATCCCCTTGAAGCCTTTGTATTCAAAATTATATCCAGTATTCTCAACCGGCTCAGGATTACACCCCATTTGATAAAGCACTTCCCAAACAGGGTCTCCCTCCATATCCTTTGTCATGCGAGCCAGTGACCACAAATCGGTAATTGTTTTTACATTTGAGGTTACATCGGGCGTTAACGTATCAAGAAGGCTAATACTCGCTGGATCGCTACTTTTGTCTATAGGACTGCTTTCATTCATATATCATAGTTTTTAAATTATTGAGTATGGGGTTAACATGATTCTATCACTCAGCGGTTATATGTTTCCACAAATTGCACAATAGCCCTATGTTTGATGTTATATACATTCGACAATGGAGTATTGAGGAATATGGCCACTTCGTCAGCGTCATAACCGTCAATGAGCATCCATTGAAGGACCTGAACATATCGTTTGTTTGCCATTCGTTTAAACGTGGATTCCACATCCATCGCAATTTCAAGGTTAAGGGAATCCACTGACTGCTCCATGCCGTTACTTCTTTCATATTCCGAAGGGCAACCTTCAAATAGGAGACGTGGACGCTGTTGCATGAAAAAACGCCATACCAGCCTTACCATCCACGATTTGAGAGTGCAGTTGTTCTTACCCTCAAACGTGTCCAACTTGTGCCAGTTGTCAACCGATAGAAAGAGGTACAACTCATTTACAAGTTCATCATAGTCGATACGCCCTTGCATCAACGACCAGCGTATGTCATTGAGCGTGAAGCCACACAACGAGTAGAAGAATGAATGAACTGTAGCGGAGTCACCGTTCTTCAATCCTGCTATATAGTCGCTGTCGCTATATGTCTTGGGGTGTCTGTTGAATCCTTTGAGTTCCATAAAAGTATAGTTTTGCCTTTTATGAAACCTAAAGGGGAAAAGTAACCCAATGATACGGAAAAAATGAGGCACTCCGTCAAACGATGAAATGCCTCAGTGTTTATTGATATTATGTTGTGTATACGGCGTCTCATCTTTCTTAAGATATACGACACCGTATACACATATATTATACTTATTACTACTTCATTAAAATCTTCTTTCCATTAATGATATATATTCCTACTGGGAGGGTAACACTTTCGAGTATGCCACTGGAAACATTAATTCTCTTTACGAGAATTCCCATAACATCGAATATATCGATGGTTGTATTGACACTGGATTCGATAATCAAGGAGCCATTGGAAATATGTAATTTGACTATGTCATCCTGTGAGGGAGTGTTAATACCAGAATGGATATCATCAATGACTTTCCATGTAGAAATCCACCAAGGCTGAGATTTATATGCAGAAGCACAACCTTCTGGAACATGCCAAGTACAATCACTCTTGATACCTTCAAATGCCTGCACTTCATTGAAGTAACTTGAAGTAGTGAATTCAACATCACTAATATTTTTAATCCAACATTCAATTTCGCCCAAAGTCTTGCAACCAGCAAACGCACTCAACCCAATGTATTCAATCGACTGTGGGAGTTTCAAATATGTAACGTTATCGCAATAAGACAACATCCCATTTTCTATTCTTGTAATAGAATCAGGAATAGACATTGACGATATAGAGTCGCATGATGAGAAAGCATAATCACCGATCTTCTCTATAGTTTTAGGGAGGTTTAATACCGAGACGCTTGATCCATTGAAGGCGTAAGATCCAATCTCTTTAACTGATGATGGAACGAATACTTTCTGGATTTTTGAACAGTCAGCAAAAGCTCGTGGGTAAATAACTTCAACGCCATCAGCAATGTAATACTCTTCACTTTGGAGACCTCTTGGATATATTACTATTGTTTTCATATCCTTACTATAAAGTACACCGTTGTAAGAGCAGAAGTTTTCGTTTTCCTCATCTACTGAGATACACTGCAAAGAAGAACAATTATTTAATGCATGTTGGCTTATTGATTCGATTGCTTTAGATAGGATAAGAGATCTCAAGTTTACGCAGTAACTGAGTGTAAAACTTTCTATTTTTTTAATTGAAGAAGAAAGAACTATAGAGCTTAGGTTTTTGCAGTTTTGGAATGCACCTTCACCCAACTTTAAAACATTATCAGGTATGACTACGTCATAAATACTATTGCATGAAGCAAATGCATACCTACCTATTTCCTCCAGATTGTCGGGTAATATCAATGAAGCAATATTAGTTCCCTCAAATGCTCTTCCACCTATATTCTTGACATCAGATGGTATTGAATAATTTCTAACATCTTTTGCTAATGGAACTTTGTATAAAACATCACCACCATTCGAGAATAGTATGCCATCTCTTGTTGCATAATATTGGTTCCCTTCCTGTACCAAGATTTCTTTAAGTTCTTTACAACCAGAAAAGGCATATTCCGAAAGTGAATTACAATTTTCAGGCAATATTATACTCGGTAAATTGGTGCAGTATGAAAAAGCAAAAGAGTTAATGGCCGTTATGTTACTTGGCAATATTACAGAAATCAAAGACTTACTGTATGAGAACATATTCTCGCCGATTACGTTATCTATTGTGGAGTAAATCCCATCATATTTCTCTCCGCCACTGACGATAGATGCACCAGATAAATCCAACTTGGCAAGTTTACCTTGCTGAAGAATTTCTCGCAAATATTTTATATCAGTTCCGTTAAGTTGACCAGTTATGGTCATACTTAATATGTCAAATTTTTTGGAATCATTTATATTTTGAGCAAGTTCACCAGCATGATTGTCTGTTACAATAACCGTTAGTCCGTCTTCATTTATACCTTCCGCAATAAAAGTTTCAACAGGAGAATCATTGAAATTCTCTTTTGCAACTATTGCTTTATATGTGGTTGTCCCAGAATTGCTGATAGGCGCTGTATATCGATAACTTATATATGTAGGCGTGCTTCCGTCTGTTGTATAATAAATGGTTGCATCCTTGTCTTCGCTTTCCATAATCACTGATTTTTTGTCATCTGACATGGAAATCTTAGGTTTACTCATTGTAAACCAATTCACATTTTTTGAGACGACCTCAGAAGATTGGCCATCCAATATAGCTAAACATTTTATTATGCAGTTATGATTAATCTCAAAAGCGTCAGTATAAAGAGCGCTTTCTGTTGTCGGTTTAGATCCATCTAACGTATAATAAATCTTCGCGTTATCAGTACCGCATAATATTGATACAATATTAGATTCCTGTGATATGGATATTATAGGTGATGACACAACGATTGATGGAGTTGGATCTAATGTTCCATATGATATTTTTGTATTTGAATATCGTGAAAGTTCTATTTGTGTAGTATTATCACCTTCACCAACAATCTGCATACTTCCCCATGTATCATTTATGTACATGGAATTATCAACTGTATTGACTGATATTACAATCTTATCAGGATCTACGATGTTATATAGGTGAGTATTCTCCTGGGTATTCTGATTTAAATATATTGTCAATTGTCTACCGCTTGGGTTAGAATACGCGTAGACCTCGTTTATTTCACTTACAGCGGGATCAAAACTAGAGATAACATAGCGGCTTTCTTCGCTATTGTCTTTAGCGAGCTCAATTTGCCACTCTTTTTCTCCTCCATTGGCGGAAACTACATAAGAGCCAGTTTTAAGTTCATAAGGAGTCAATGTACCATTGGCGGTAAGATTAACAACCCCATTTTTTGTTTCAGCAAGGTAATATTCTGTTACTCCTTGTTTTCCTCTGATTCGTGTAGGAATGTCATAACCATCACCTTTAGCGTATGGAGCAATATAATAAACAGAACCATCTGTAAAGGTAGTATTTTCTATTGCCAATTTCCCAGATGTAGATACCCAATTGTTTAATTTACTCTCATTAGTTTTTTGATAAAGAGACTTGATAAAGTTAAAGTCGGTATCATATAGACCTACTCCAAGTACACCCTTGAACATTGGTTTATTTATATCTGAGGACGAACTGGATGATGTATAGTTTTTAGCAGAGAAACTAAATTGACCATTAGAACCTGTCACTATTGATTTTGGCAATGAGAATGAAGATGTAGAATAAAAAATATCTTCATGTGTACCAACAGTCTCGGGTGAGACATTGCATATCATTGATTGATAATATGAAAAGTCGCCTATCTCATACTCTTCTCCCAAAATAATATTTATAAGAGGGTCTGTCACTTTAAGAATGTCAAGACTATAATAGCCATTACCATATCCATCCAGAGATGGCATAGAAGACATTGTCCATCCGAAATTAAAGTGATACAAGCCATTTTCGTCACAACCATCAAGGATGAAGCGATGACCATTGCGATTATTAGAGTCAAAACCTCCATACAATATTGGCCGACCAGCATTTAACTCTGCCATAATCATAGATTCCCATTCTTCCGGAGTATAATAGTCTTTGTTTTTGTAATTGACATTATTATTATATCCAAAGTAGTTAATCATAGCGTAAGGAATGTCGGTGGGTGCGGCTCCAGATGACCCATTGCTTGATTCACCGTAATCCATTGAAACAGAAACCCCACATGCCTTCATTAGTTTTGCAACCTCAGCTTTGGCTTCTTCTGATGAAGACTCATTGTATGTATTGGTAAGCTTACTCCAGTCGAATGAGGTGCTTGAAAAGTCTTGCATTAAAATATGCCCTTGAGTTGCAGACTGATATAGATAAATTCCTTGTCCCACATTAGGGTATTTGTAATAATTCATCACCTGTGCCATTGCAGTTGCAACACAACCTGTAGCACATTTAGAGTCATCTGTTGCACGTTTGTTCTGTGGACATTCGTTATTATATGGAGCAATTTGTCCCCATTTTGTCTGAATCATTGGAGCAATTGGTTCTATTGTGGATCGTGATGATACATTAGTTGCATTAGACAAATTGTCTTTGATGAACATATATTGTTCATCATAACCACTCAATATATCCAACAAGCCCTCAGGTGTAGTTTCTGGGTTAAACGTTCCGTTGTCGGAGTATCCAAGGATTTTGATGAGACGGTCATCAGACGACACAATTACGAAACGATTGCGTTCCTCGTCGTTAATCACATAGAAGCTCTGTTTGCTATCTGCTTGTGCTGTTGAACTATTCGCCTTAGCACGAGCCTTCGCCTTCGCAAGTGTGTTTTGCGATACAGCCTTCAATTTTGCACGATTCACCTTGTTGCCCCAAAACTCTTGAGCAACAGTAATCGCTTCGCTCTCACTACGATGTTGTGAGAATCCCAGCATTGGAATAATCGCCAATGCAAGTGCTAGTATTTTTTTTCTCATAAAAGAAGTAGTGTATTTAATTGAATTTTATTTTGAAATTTTGAAACCAAATTAAATGATGAGTTTTAACTGCCTAAATCTGTAAGAATGTATTTTTCACCATTTCTTTAATCCATGTTTTTCAGGACTATGTCCACAAGTATGCCCATGCCCATCTGTATTTGAGCAGCTTCCTTCATAAGTGCCGTTACCATGTTTATAGCCCCAGTATCCGGAGCACCCCGAACATTTAGAACATTTATTTTTTGTCTTAACAAAAGTTCTATATCGGTCGCCACTCGCATAACTGAATTCATCCTCCTTATCACCAATATAATCTAAGGCTGGTTGTTTTCCTTCACCGATATAGCCATATGTTGCATACATCTTTACATCCAATCCCATCATTCCAAAGGTATAGATTACTCTCAATTTCGTTTTGTCATGAATCAAAACTGCTTCGTGGTAAGTTATTCCCGGCATAATTGACAATTCTGAACCTTTGAATTTGTAGTGCTTATTGTTTTTACTATCCGTATAATCGAATTTCCACTTTGTCCCATCCATCATGGTCAATGTCGATTCGTCTTCATTCCATTCTACCCAAAGACCCACATTGCCGTCACAAGCAGTAATGGGACCTGAATTTGAAGGAGACATTATTTCCATCTGCATATAACTCTTACAATTTTGAGCATTAATACAAAAAGACATAAAAGCTAAAATGGAAATAGCTAACAGTTTCTGAAATTTTATCATACTCATATTATTATGATTAGTTGATTGGAGTGAGGATTATTCTGCCCGTCTCACGGCATTCAGAACCTTTTCTTTTATATCGGCTTTCTCCTGTAATTTCCATTTTACTCACGAAATTCTCAGGGACAAACCATTTGAAAGAAGGGTTGGAGACCGTCACCTCGCGTTTCGTTCCGTCTGGCAAATAAATAGTTGCCTCGGTTTCTTCATCACAAGAAGGATAGAAGATGATCTCAATCTCATTTCCCGGCATCACAAGTAATTCATTACTTTTACTTGTAAAGCTTTGGGTAGTTGTTTCACCGTTAATAGTAACTCCAATTGACAGTGATATTGTTGTTACCGGACCACAACTTTTGGCTCCGTATTCTCTATCACTATCAACGCTGAGGTTAACGGCCTTAAAGTATAGATCGTTGCCAATAACGGATATTAGTTCGTCATTATCACATGACTGAACTCCAATGATAGCCATAACCATCATAAGAACTGTGACAATTTTGTTTCTCATTTGCATTACCCTAATTCGTGACGGGCACCACTTTTTTATTTGTTGATATTCGTTGTTTTAGATAATGTTTTTAACATGGAACTAGCCTCTGTTTTATAGACACCATCTATATTTATAAATTTATTTAGGGCTTCTACACATTCGCCTTTTTTATCTAGTACCAATAACAGATTTATTCGTCTCCATTCTACAACATATATTATTTCCTCATATCTTTGAATTTTCTCAGAATTTAAAGAGGATATAGAATCCATATCGCCATATTTAACAATATCAAATTGATTATTTGAGATAATCGTCTGATTAATTTGCTCAATATGTTGTTTGTTCTCATTGATTAGTATGTCGGCAAATGCTAAAGCATTAGAGAAGTCCTTGCTGTTAATCATTGAGTCAAGCACCTCCAAACCTGTATTTTCACCATGTATATTTATTTCTTGGGAGAAAAATGGCATCTCAAATGAATTATTTGGAATGGACGGAAATATCAAGGGCTTTAAAAGGAAAAATCCAAACGAGACACATGCTGCTGCACTCAATCCAATTGTCCAGTTACGAATATGTTTTTTTCTTCTAAGAGTGTTTACTTCCTCTTCCCAACGATTCATCATAGCAAGTTTTTTCCCGCGATCTGCAATTACATTAGCAATCGCCTTAGTTTCGATGTAATCCTTATACAGATTCAAATCAGATTTAATATCTGATTCAAATTTTTTCCTTTCTGTTGGACTCATCTCATCCCGCAGATATGAATCGATTCTATCTTGACTATTACCATACATGACTCAAGGGCTTTAATTTGTTCAACTCTAATTGTTTTGTGATTAATTCTTTTAATGATTTCATGCACTTCGATTTTCCAGTCTTTAAACCATCTTTACTCTGGTTCTCTTTCCTTATGGACATAATCTCGTCAAGACTTTTCTTTTCAAAATAGAATAAGGTTAAAATCTCTTTACATCTGTTCGGTAATTTATTGACACACTGAATTACAATCCATCTCCTATAATTTTCTTCTGGATGCTCATCTATAGATTCATTAAGACCGGCAGTAGTTTCACCATAGATTTCTTCCTCTCGAATATTTTCAAAATTCTTATTTTTAGCTATAGCCATGAGATATGTAATAAGTGTAGCGGACATTCTTCGGCTTACGCCTTGCCTATCAATACGCCAAGCATAATTATCTCTGACATAAATGCGATGTTCTTGGATTTCTTGCCATAAAGCTAAAAATGAATCTTGAAAAATATCTTGAGGCTCTCTCGCACCCTTCCTATTAAAATCGAAAACACCTGATCTGAAGTTGAATAAATATTTACGACAAGAAATATAGAAGGATTTCTCAACAAATTCATCATTATTTTGAAGTCCTTCAATAATTTCAATATCGGTTAAATCTGTCTCTTTATATACTTCCTGCCGTTTGAACATATTTTTCTTAATTTAGTACTTTCAGATAAGTGTCCTGTCTTGTATCAACTCATGAAACTATAACAGAAGGCATCGGATCATCCGATGTCTTCTGTAGATACAGAATAGTTGAAAAAGACTTTTCTATCATTACTTTTCTACAATTCTTCAAAGATAGTTTTGGTAAGACGAATTATCACTCAAGTTTTTTCTAAATAGATATTTCGAAGTATTATTTGATAATAGGGTTTGCAACTAGCTTATCAATATAATCCTCGAGTGCATCTCCATAGAACTCATCAGGTTTAGTATTGATTAGACCATCAAGGTCAAGTGAGGTACTTTGTGATATAGATGTTGAGCCCAATCCATTATTCTCCTCTTTGTACACTGAATGAAGGTAAGCATACTTTGTTATTTTTAAAACTTGACCTTTGTATGATGCATAATCTACTCCTTCCTTTTTAGCAAAAGAAATGGTGAGATTCGCTTTAACATCATCATCATATTTTTTTGATTGTCTCCATTCAAGAATACTTGAAAGAACAGTGGTTGAACCATTTGATGTTTCACCTGATGTGGCTTCATCACGGAAGGTTTCCATGATAGCGGGGGTTAAATCAACGGACATTTCCTCTCCTGTGTTAGTCGTGTAGGTCGCATTTATTTCGACAAACTTAAATAAGTTGTCGGAACAAACAAAGCCGTAATTCACGACCGTTTCTTTTTCAGTGCTGCATGATGTGAGCAGAATAGCGCACACCATTACCGAAAGTAGTAAATTAAATGTTTTCATTGTTTGTTGTTTCAGTTTATTTTGTTGTTTATATATTCAATGTCTGGTATTTGCCAAAAGCAATATATTTTTTCGTTTTGTAATCATATATTCCTACTTTTATATAATAAGGTCTTGAATTATCCGTTATATGGAGTTCTTCAATCGGAATAATCAATTCAAAGTCCTTGAAGCTTGCTTTAGTTAGTCTCGTACCAAAGTCTTTCCCAACACTAACTTTGCCGTCAGATGTACAGAACCTTCCATTTAGGTCTTTTACGCCTGTTCCTTGAGGACATTCCATAAATGCGACAACCCTCCCTCCATCTGAAGACAAATTACTAATGTTAAAATCAATTTCAACTACTAATGAGTTTATACCGCCTACATCTACATTTTTTCTAAGTGAAGTCGAAGCTATTTTTGCATAAACAGATCCATTATTCGTTGAGGAAACACCACGCATTTCATCCAAAATTTTCTGAGCTCGGGCAGATAATTTTTCTTGATTGTCTTCAATTACATATTGAGGCGTTTGAGGACCTTCTTTATGACCTGAAGTGTAGGCCATTGTCTTTTGCTTGGCTTGAGCCAAGACATTTTCCCATGTCGGTTCTTCATTAGAATTTGAATGCAATATATCGTTTATTGATTCTCTAATGCTGATTCCATAAATACTACCTAAACGAGAGCCAGAGGTCCAGCTATAAGAATATTGTCCCCGAATGCTAGAAGATGTAATGATTCTTCTTTTCCCGCTGAATCCAGCAAATAATGCACGAGTCTTATTTGGTTCGAAATGGTAGTCATATTCTGAACTATAACCTTCGCGTCCACGACTGTCCATATTGCAGCAACATCCAATACATAATATCAATTTTGCATTACCACAATATTCTTTCAATTTATCATATGCAACAGTTTCCCAATATTGTTTATCTTTAAAACACATATGGGGCCAGTCATCATCATCCCAATTGCATCCGTGTCCATTATAGAACATTATAACAACATCTTCAGACCCAACTTGCATTGAGGAAATATCTTTTAAAAATTGAGATGAAGTAAACTCCTGATCACTATGACATCTTATATCCAAATTATATCCCAAAGTCGATGAGATTCTTTCACAAAATTCCTTCATATTTTTCATCTCTTCTGTTCGGTCAGCAGCTCTTTGTTCGCTTTCTTTCATATTTGAAAAGATAAGCGCATGAAAAGTCTGGCTATACGCAAGTGTAGACAGCACTAAAGAAATGAAAAATAAGAACAGTCTCATAGGCGTTTTGAAATATTTCGAACAAATTTATCTTTTGGGAAAACTTTCTTTAAGTTTAGAATAAATGAATTTCTGATACCTTCCCCATTTAAATCCAATATTCTTTCAGCGGTTTGAAATCTACATATATCGCAATAGAGAGAATATGAGACGATTACTGTGTCGGACGAATTTTTAAAAATTACTCCAAAATCAGGCATGAATACAGACTCTTTGACTATACTGTCATTTTGGAAAGAATCCTGAGATACAAGTAAATCCTTAATATTTTCATTTATGAATGTACAACTCGTTGTCTTGTTACATAAAATTTCTCCAAAGTGTTCTCCCCATATATTAGCTACAGAATCATTGTATATCCATGGGTCAACCAATATCCATATCAAACTATCCGTTGAAAGAATTGTTGAGCGGACATTTTCAGACAACAACTCACTGTAAGGAGAGTCATTAACTATATTATCAGTTGTTTTGTATGTATATGAACTTTTAGCAGAGACACATGCAATTGCCCCAATAATACAGATGACTAAAATTGTCACAACCTTGCTGTATGGATTTCTTTTCATCGCTATTGATTGACTGGTTCTTTCTCTTCTACTTCGATATCGTTTAGATAGACTGTGTACTCGCTACCATCAATCGTTCTATTTAGACGGAGAAATATAGTATATTCGTAAGGAGTGATATCTCTATACACAGGGGTTCCATCAATATAACCTGCGAGTTCTCTTGTAACAAGGAAATTATATCTATATTGGTTGTCTCCATATTTAACCAAATCTGAATATTTTATTTGTGAGGGAATAGCAGGAATCTTGATTGCTGTCAGGTCAACTGGTGAATAACGCAAATCCATTACGCCTTGAAGATAGTCCTTTATTTTCCTTCTAACAGGCTTATTGCGCAAGGCTGATTTCATACTTATTGTAGATCCTTGATATTGTACTGTATCAATACTAAATGGATTCCCATTATTAACAAAGAGGCTTATAGCCTGCTTCATATAATGTTTTTTTACTTCTGAACTTTTATCCTTATCGACTAACATATTTTGATAGTCGTTTAGAATAACAGCCATATCTTTTATTTTCGCGGAAACATCTTCTCCACTTATGGTCTGGGCAATTAATGTTTGAATTCCAATTGCCATGACTGACATAATAAGTATTATATATCGTTTCATGCCTTCATTCGGTTATTGTTAATATTTCATCAGTTGAGAAGGAGCTTTTTCTATTGCCCTCCTCATCAAAACATACCCATACTTCCTTTAGGGTATGGTCGCCTATTTCTAGATTTTGAAGTTTATATGATAAATCGTATGGAAACGTTTTTGAACTTCCTATTAGATTATTATCAAGATATAACTCAAATTCATATGTTGATTTAACTTCACTTCCAACATATAATCTGGCTATTCCTTCAAAGTTTTCTCCGTTCTTGAAATCATTGTAGCGTGATTTGATTCTGAACATTTGTCTTACAGTAGTAGGTCCTGGAATTTCATACGATGACATAGAAAATCCATAAGACAACCGAATGTTACCTTGAGTATAGTTAAGTGTTGCCGAAACTGAATGAGTTGTTCCGGCAGCTTCAGTAATAACTCTACTCACTTTATATGGTGAACTCGTTTTCTCTCCCATTAATATATCATCCCATTTTGCTGAGAAAGAATTAATGGTGGTTCCAGACGCAGATCTGTTTGGATTCAAATTTCCCGAAATGAAAAATTCTTGTCCAGTAGTGGCATAGTCATAATCAAACCAGATATCAGCAGCTCGTTCTTGTGATGACGAATTATCAATCACTCTTTTCGTCTGTAAAACAAAAGTATCAATATTTTTCCCACTTATCGTAATATCCGCTCTTACATTATGAGCACCTGTATACCAATCATTGGAATCATACTCTATCGAATAAGGACTTACTGTTTCTGTCTGAATATATTCATCATCAACATAATAGTCAACTTTATCGATACATATGTCCCATTCCTCGGGTGAAAAATAGAAATATGGTTCTGCTGTCATGTGAAAGTGCTTATTACTTCCATAATTATAAGAAGCGCTTAGCTTGACACAATAGTCAGGGAAATATTTCTGAACATCACCTGATAACTCAAAGTCGGGATCATGCGGATCTTTTTCGCATGAAACAAAGGCCAATGACATTAATATCAAAGCCAGTATATGGAATATATTAAGATTCTTTTTCATATGCTTTAATCAAATAAGATGTGAATACCTGCGCCAAATCCGATGCCACTTTTTTCTTTATATCCAACAATCCAGTCATAATTCACTGATAATGATATAAAGAAATTGTCACTACAAGGAATATATCCTTTAATTGTCGGCCTCATCATCCACTTGTATTTAAAATCATCAACAGATGTTGTTGAACCGGTTTGTATGGTTGTTCCATCAGGATAAACAGTAAGGCTATTATCCTTTGTATACTTTGTTCCTTTAAGGTAGGCATAACCTACGCCCCAACCTATAGAAAAATATTTCATATAGAAGGATGGCGTAGCGGTCATAAAATACTTAAGGTCATATTCACCGCGATCTATCTTGTAATC
This sequence comes from uncultured Sangeribacter sp., assembly GCA_964503095.1. GTDB lineage: Bacteria > Bacteroidota > Bacteroidia > Bacteroidales > Muribaculaceae > Lepagella. The sequence goes on along the minus strand of CAZCZX010000032.1, from coordinate 4,817 downwards.
CACAATGTTATTAAAATAAACCTTTTGAGTAGTATAGATATCCTTGTCGTTGTTTATGCCGAAATCAAGCCCAATCATAAACTTCCATTTACTATAGGTTATAGAAGCCCCTAATGGAAATGCTTTACTATAATTATAAGATACGCCAAAGCCTTCGGTATCTTCATCTATATCAAGACCACTCCAGTCAACTTCAATTTTGCGTTTGCCAGTCCTTGTGTCAATTGTTGATACATAATTCTGAACGCTTGCTATTTTCCCGTTCGTTATCAAAAATAGAGCTGATTCATTCAAGTCCAATGCCCCTGTAACTTGTATATTACAAGACACATAACCATAACCGTCGTTTGAATTTTCTATCTCTGAAAGAGGAATTTGATGAAAATTTGAAACTCTTATCACAATGCCCTTGTCAATTTCTTTTTGCAACCATGTTCTAAACATATCTAAAGGATAGTGTTTTGATAGCGGCTGTCCATTTATCCTTGCTAACGAATTTACTAGGTTGTCAGATATTCGGAATGATGGATTTTTTTTACTACATAGTTGTTGAATATTCTCAAAAGCCGAAAACGGATTATTCCCGGATGCCCAATTTGATAAGTTCACACCAAACTGGTTCACGATGTAAGTGTCCTGAGCCATCATTGCCATGCTCATACTGAACATCATTATAACTACTATTACTTTCTTTAACATAGATTACTCATATTATTAAATACAATCTGAAATGATTCTTATAGCGGCTATCTGATTCTGATATATGAAGAATATAACATGCTCTTGTATTTCTAAATCGCCAGTTGTGGAAATGTCACATTCTACTAAAGAAATTTTTTCAGCAAACTTAGACTTTATAATATCATTATCCACAATTTTTATGTTATTAGCAGAAATAGATTTTATTGGTGATTTTGTATTTCCCAACCAAGTTATTAAATATTCTAATGTGTATGACTCTGCGGATTTATATTTGAAAAACCTAGCGAGATTTTTACAGATGTCATCAGATATCCTAAAACTATATCGTCCCTTTACCAAATTTTCAATAGTATCAAGATTTGAGATGTCTCTATCCTCTATATAATTACTTAGAGATGTAACAAATGTTTCAACCATTTGCAAAGCATTGATTTCTTGTTCTGGTTCTTCAATTGAATTTACCATATTCAAATTATTCCTCTTCAATATGAGTTCCGCATAACATCCACCATACAACTTTTCAAGCATTAGTGACTTTTCTTCATTAGAGATTGGAAGCCACGAATCAATCAACCACCCTGAATTTGTTGATTCCCGCTCAAATTCCCTTATTGTAAATACATATCCAGGTACCTGCAAGAATGTAAATTCTACATCATCTATGTATTCGATATTTAAAAGTCCATAATATACCAAAGTGTTAAACACAGTTAGTCGGTCAGTGTTATTATCAGAAATAGAATATAATGTAATCAAATCATCTTTGCCGTTTGTTATAGAATATAGACGCATAAAATTTGACTCATGTTCATTCGGCAATAACATTATTTGATCAGAAGATTTTGATGGTTTTAGATCAAATATATCCCCATCTACATCTGCTATTACCCATTTATACATATCATTTCCTCTAGGCTCAACAACCAAGAAGAGGTCGAACTTTACTTCCTTCCCTTTAAATGTTGCAATACAGGTTGTCTTGGCGAACCAATCGGGATTACTATAATATAACTTTACATCGTGATTCAGTACAGAATCAACGAATTGAAATGCCTTGGGTTCATTTTCAGACCGATTTTTAAGTATGAGATCAATATTAAATAACTGGCAGAGGTTAATCTTGTCAATCTCATCAGCATTGGGGTCTATATATGGATTCTTCTCATCTCCGTTGAAACGTTCCATAAATTCTGACACGAGCTTCACTCGTCCTCTATATAAGTCCGAATTAAGCATATCGAATACCTGTGCATTACAACATAAACATCCGATTGTCATAGCGATTATGGTAAAATATTTCTTCATAATAAGTTATTGGGCTATTGTTTGAGGAATAATTATCATTAGAGGAATAATTATCAATCGTTATGAATTTCTAGAGCAATTACATCGCCTAAAAGCTCAATGACCTCTTGATCTTTACCAGTATTCTCCGTAAGAATGTGGATCTTACATTTTTTACGTGTGCCATCTGTGAACATTGGTTATTTCTTGTTGGCATAGATGATTTAGGTGTTCATTCACATCCCTCTCAACAATATTATTTCCATTTAATGTTTTCATATGAGGCGGTTTTGGAGGACACATGATTCCTTTATTAGGAATGGTGTCCATAATATAAGAGTATGCCTCATTTGTAAAGCATAGGCCAAAAACAAAGGCTATTAGCAATCTGTACATCAACCCATTACACATTATATTCTAGTTGTTTCAAGAGCTGTGACATCGCCAAGAAGGACTTCTAACTCACGCTCTTCCCCATCATCACTAATGACAATATCCTCCTTAATATATATCTTAACTTTTTTTCTTGTACGGTCTTTATAAATAGGTATACCATCTTTGTATCCAATAAAAATTTGCTCAAAATATGCTGTACACACATACAATCCATCAGCAACTTTATGAAGATCACTAATTTTGATCTCATTTACCTTGGTAGTTTGGATTTTAACCTTAGAATACCGTTTATCTAAAGAAACCAGTCCTGAGAAATAGTCTTTCATAAGGCGGCGAGTCGGCTTCTTACGATATATTGAAGTCGTTTCCATTTTTACACCTGTATTTATCGTATCCATATCCTCATATGGTTCTCCTTCTGCGATAAAAAGATTTAAAGCAATCGAACGATATTTGTTTCTCATTGCCTCGCTTTTTTGGGGATCGGCCATAAATGAGATATTATCGTTCATTTGTGCAACTTTTTGTTGTGCTCGCTCTTTCATCAATTCACTTATGCCAGAATCTGATTGTGCAACTGCTGTTGCCCATATGAAAAAGAGCAACATGCAAAAGATATATCTTAACAATTTCATATGAGTTACGTTTATTTATTATAGATTTCTTTTACTCTTAATTCTGTTATTTTGTTATCAGAAATTTTAATGCTTACAGGTGTCACCTTTAAGAGAATTCGGCTTGATGCAAGACGTCTAACAAATTTATCAGCTGAGGACTTATCAATTACGTCTTTGCCATCTTGACCTAAAACTTTAACTAATGCGTTTGATGCAAATACTTTTTCCAGTTCATCTGCCTGTGCCATACGAATGCTTTCAGACTGCCCCGCATTAATAAGGTTATCTAATGCATCGCCAACTCTGTTTAACCATTCTTGGTTAGTTGAGGCACTTGCTGGAGTAGGTGTTGGGGGTGTAACAGTTACAGCACCCCCCGGAAGAGCCGGTTGAACGGCAGATGCTTTGCTGAGAGTTGAAGTAAAAATTGGAGTCTGTTGTCCCTGCGTAACATTGTTCACAACAGCTTTGACATCGTTAAAAAGAGTACTCCATTCCAAGTCTCCCTCGGATGCACTGTCTTCAAAATTTTTCACAAGGACACACGTGAATAAATCCATCGGTCCTAATGGAGTATTTCCTCCAACCGATGATTGACCGGGAGAAGCCGACGAAAGCAGGAAATCGCCTTTATATTCCAAGAACATTTTTTGTATAGCCTTTTTTTCGGTGTCAGTAAGAAATGTGTTTCCATAATTTACACCGAAAGATGGAGTATCAGTACGAGGTATGTTTTGATACACATTGCAGCACATTCCTATTGTTGCAGTCAATCTGGCACCTTTTGATAACAACTTTTTATGTACATCATCTTCCAGACGTACAAGGTCATTCGGATTATTTTGTCCCATAAACATCATAGGCCAAGGGCTACCACCAACAGTGCCATGAGTTCCATGGCCTATGTAATAGAATATTACAATGTCATCTGAAGTAACATTCAAATTTGACATAATGTCTTTGCACTTCTGGGGAGAAAGAGTTGAACCATATATATCCTGAATATTGACTTTATACCCTTTTTCGGCCACTGCGGCATTAACCACATTAATAAAGTGGTTATAAAGCACTTCTCGACCGTTAATGTCAAGCTTTCCAACGTTGGGGTCAGTCGTGTCGATAAATGTTAACCAATGTATGGTCTGTGCGCTTACCGCCATAGGGAGAATGCAGATAAGCATTATGAACAATTTGCGTATCATGATGATTCCTTAATTTATTACTTGTTATCTGGTTCTCTTGTCATGAGCAACTCATTAAAAAACGTGTTATTGGGGAACTGTTGGCATGCGAATCTCAACATGTTGTCAGAATATAAATCAAACATGCCTATTTCCTTGTTAGCTGCGTCAAACACACCCCACTTTCTCAATCCAAAATCATACTTTATTGTCACAACCTCCTTTTTGAGCGTATATGTCAGTTTAAGTTGTGGAAGGAACACGCCATATACCGTGGTATTCGACAAGTAGTTCTTGGGGTTAGTAACAATGAAGTTGACTACCCCTAATTCCTTAGGAGAGATTTTCTTCTTCACCTCTTGTTTAATGCTGTCAGTTGCAAGAGGAAGAGAAACAACTTCAATCTTCTTTGCCTGGGTGATTACACGATAAATGCTGTCACCTAAAGCTTTCTGCATAATTGTGTCTGTTGCTACAACTGGTTTAGCTGAATTTTTGTCACTGGGGACCTTCGCAGAACAGCTGGTCGTTGTGGCTACTACGGCCAACATAATCATTAAAAGAATTTTAATTCTCATGTGATATGGTTGTTTTGTTGTTAATATTAGCACTTATGATAAGCAACTCTTGACAAGAG
>CAZCZX010000031.1:0-19189 GCA_964503095.1 uncultured Sangeribacter sp. | reverse complement strand
TGATGACAAATATGACCTTTCAGACCTTGACACGACTTCGAAATTTACGGTCAACGATCTCACTATTCCGGTAGAACTGGAAACAATTAAATTGGAAAATGTCATTGACATTGACGAGAATGATGAGACCATCAAAACAGACACCATCAATAACATCTATGCTATAGAAAAAGGTGGCAAAATAGATAAAACAGAATTCAACCTTGGAGTAGTCAAGGTCGGAGACTTGGATATTAAGCCAACTAATATTCCAATTAATATTGACCAGACCATCAATACTTCCTTAATACCTAATCTACCAGCAGATGGATTAGCACTCCCTCCAATAAATTTTGGCTCTAATCCAGAACTTCGACCTTACGAATTTAAAGTGACGAATGTCAATGACGCACTAAAGGTGCTAAAAAGAATCACCACCGAGGATCCTATCAAAATATCAGTTACACTAAATCTGCCATCTCAATTCATAGGTAGTGGAAATGTGATTTCTTTTGACAACATACTTGTTAAGCTGCCTACAGATCTAATTCTGGCTAACAAAGATTATGATTATAATCCAACAACGGGTGAATTGTCAATAGCATCTCTTCCTGTGAGCAATGATGGCAAAGCAACATTTAATCTTGAAGCTACAGGATTAAATTTGGGTACCAAAGGTACAGTTAATGATAATCATGAATTAATTATATCAGGTGAAGTAGGTATTCTTGCCGGACAAATTTCTATGAAGGTTAAGAATATAAATATCTCAGCTGGAGAATATAAAATCACCACAAATTATCAAGTTTCAGGATTTTCAGTTAAAGACTTTACAGGCGATATCGATTACCCGATGAATGACATCGTAATTGACCCGATCGAACTTAAAGATCTACCAGACTTCCTGAATGATCCTCAAACAAACATTGTAATTCATAATCCTATAATAAAAGTTTCACTACATAATCCTGTAGGCCCGTTTCATGTCAAGGGGGAAGGAACACTAAACTTTTATTCAGTATTTGCAAATGGCCAATCCGAAAGACATTTTGGAGATTTTGAAATTGCAGGAGAAGAAACAACTAATTTAGCATTTTGCTCAAAAAATGCTGACCAAGAAGAATTAAAAAGAGAGGGCTATACTCCGATTTTGGTAGATGGTCTGAACAACATCTTGACCAATGGCAATGACGGACTTCCAAAGGAAATTAAAGTAAGTGTAACTGATCTTAAATTCACTGCCAATGATGTAACGATTCCTGTCGGCAAGTTGGGAGATGCATATGGCGACTATTCATTCTATGCTCCTCTTGCACTTGGAAAGGACACAAGAATAGTGTACAACACAACAGAGACCGGTTGGGGTAGCGAAGATCTTGACAAAGTGAACATCTACCTTATCAACTTGAGTGCAGTGTGCACAACTAATCTTCCTGTAGATGCCTCAATCAAGATTTACCCAATCGACAAGAATGGTAATATAATAGAAGTTCAAGAGAATTCTGCTTTAGAAATCAAGGCAAATCAAAATGGCCAGCCGATAGGATTGACTATCCGAGGCAAGGAAGTGAGTGGTAAGATTCAGCCTATCAAAGACTTTGACGGTATCAAAATTGAGGCTATTGTGACTCAAGACAGCGAAAACGCTGAGGCTCTTGGCCCGAACCTTGAAATTTCGCTCAGCAAAGTGCAGGCAACTGTTTCAGGAGATTACATAACAGATTTTTAATCAAATAGCATTGAACAACAATGAACAGCATAAATAAAAAACTAATCGCTCTCTCTTTCGCTGCGGTCTCCTTGATGTCAGTGTCGGCTCAGGAGTCTTCAACAGGCTACTTCATGGAAAACTACAACATGAAGTGGCAACTCAACCCGGCATTGAGCAACCGCCATGGATATGTTGGTTTTCCAGCTCTTGGCAACGTGAATGTCTCTGTCAACGGCAATCTTAATGTCACAGACATTGTCTATCCATTGAGCAATGGCAAAACAGGATTGTTTACTAATCCGGAAATCGATGCCAATAAAGCACTAAGCAAATTCAGCAAAGTCAACCGTCTTTCAGAAAGTCTCGGTCTTAACGTGATCCAAGTCGGTTTCAAGGCTTTCGGAGGCTATAACAACGTTGCAATTAACGTGAAGGAAAATCTTAGCATGGACCTTCCGAAAGATATGTTCGTATTGATGAAAAATGGTCTTACCAACCAGACTTATGACATCACCAACATCCGTGCAAAAGCTGCTGCCTATGCAGAAATTGCATTAAACCATTCAAGAGAGATCAAGCAGGTGCCTGGACTGCGCGCCGGTATCAGCCTTAAGTTCTTACTCCCCGTTGCTTTCGTACAAGCAGACTTCAATGAGTTGAAACTCGATCTTGGCACAGATTCCTGGAGAGTAATGTCAGACGCACGTCTTAGAATCGGTCTTGATGGCGTCAGATATGATATGGAAACCAATGATTATAACAGAAGATATGTAAGCGGTGTCAATACTGACGATATGAAGTTTGGCGTCAATGGTTTCGGCTTTGGCTTGGACTTCGGTGCAACTTACGAATGGAAAGACTTCACATTCTCTCTTGCCTTTACCGACCTTGGAACAATGAGTTTCAACAAGGTGCAAGAGGCATCAACAAATGGACAAAAGGTATTTGAGACATCTGCCTACAAAATTGGATTTGATGATGACAGCGGTTGGGATGATATGAAAGATGGCTTGTCTAAATTGTATGAACTTGAAGACAATGGCACAGTGAAATCATCAATGCCTTTGCAGGGTAAGATGAGAATTGGTGTAGATTATCAATTCCCATATTACAAGAAACTTCATTTCGGCTTGCTTAATACTACCGATATGAGTAAAATCTTCCCTTACACTGAATTCCGTCTCAGTGCCAATGTAGAGCCGGTAAGAGGCGTCGCAGCTTCAGTAAGCGCAGCGGCAGGCACTTATGGAGTAAACTACGGTTTCCTTCTCAGCCTCGGCAACAAGGGATTCAATTTCATGATTGGTATGGACTATGCTAATCTTAAATTCTCCAAAGACATGATCCCTCTAAGATCAAATGCTGATGTGCATGTGGGTATCAACTTCCCATTCTAAATCAATATTTGACAAATATAGCGACCTCACAAACACGTGGGGTCGTTTTTTTTATGTATTTACAACTCAGTTGCAGGATATTTTTATTAATTTTGCATAGTGAAAAATGAATAACACGATGAAGAGGAATTATATAAAAATATCGGTTCTAATATTTGCCGCTCTTGCATGGAGCGCATCAACAGTAAGTTGCAAAAATTCTAAAAGCGAAGAGCATGTAGAAGCGCATGATAATCATGATCACGAAGATCATGACCATGACGGACATTCTGAAGATGAGCATGATGAACATCATGGAGAGAAAGAACATGAGGGACATGATCATAGTGGACTCATTGAATTAAAAGAACATACGGCTAAGAAATTTGGAGTGACTACAGAACTAATAGTTCCTTCTTCATTTTCAGATGTCACCTTAGTTTCCGGAAGAATTGAATCCAAGGCTTCTGATGAAGGCATAGCCACTGCAACGAGAAGCGGCATATTGACTCTTTCTCCAAATATAAATACCGGGGTGAGAGTGTCGGCGGGGAGTTCACTTGGCAGCATATCTGCTTCAAATGTGCAAGGAGGGGATCCATCAGTACAAGCAATAGCGGCTAAAAATGCTGCTAAAAGGGAACTGGATCGACTAAAACCATTGCACGATGATGGCATAGTGAGCACAGAAGAATACAACAATGCGCTTCGCGCTTATGAAGAGGCAGAGGCCTCCGTCAGATTGTTGAAGCAAGGAAGTGTGAGTGTCAACTCACCAAAGACGGGAGTAATCACACAATTATTTGCGAAGAGCGGTGAATATGTAGAGATTGGCCAAAGGATCGCTGCCATAAGCGGCAATACGAGTCTCACCTTGCGAGCAGATGTGCCGGAGAAGTATATATCTCGCATCTCAGGAGTCAGCGATGCAAATTTTAGGGCGGCATCATCAGAGACTACATATAATGTCAAAGAACTTGGTGGCAAAATCATATCAAATCCGGGCTCATCTGTTTCAGAAAATGGATATATTCCATTGTATTTTACTTTCACAAATAATGGAGAGATTGCACCTGGTGCTTTTGCAGAGGTATATCTTATTTCGTCAGCGAGAGGGAATGTGCTGTCAGTGCCTAAAGAGGCTATAGTAGAAATCAACGGCAACAAATGTGTATACACCACTCATGGAGAGGGACACTACATGAAGCATGTGGTGACTACGGGCGCTTCTGATGGAAAGAGAATCGAAATACTTTCCGGATTGGAGCCAAAAGAGGAGGTGGTAGTGAAAGGTGCACAAGTGGTGAGAATGGCTGAGACTTCAGCGACAGCGGTTCCTGGACATACACATAACCATTAAACTTGGATTGAGATGCTAAACAAGATAATCAATTGGTCGCTGACAAATAGATTAATAGTCTTATTTGCTTCTTGTGCAATTCTTATTGCGGGGTTGATCGTGCTTGTCAGAACTGAAATAGATATTTTTCCAGACCTAAACGCACCGACTGTAGCAATCATGACCGAAGCATCCGGATTAGCACCCGAGGAAGTGGAACGCACGGTGACATATCCGATTGAGACAGCAGTGAATGGGGCCTCCGGAGTGAGAAGGGTAAGATCGAGTTCAGCAACGGGCTTCTCAATTGTTTGGGTTGAATTTGATTGGAATACTGATGCTTATCATGCCCGACAGACAGTGAGTGAGCGACTTTCCGGAATAGAGAGTAGCCTTCCTTCTACCGTTGGCACACCTGTCATGGGACCTCAGTCGTCTATTCTTGGAGAAATTATGATTATTGGATTGACTTCTGACAGTCTTAATATTGGGGAACTGAGAAGCGTCGCCGACCGCACCATCCGTCCGCGTCTTTTGTCGATCGGAGGAGTGAGCCAAGTGTCAGTGATCGGAGGTGATGAACAGGAATATCAGATTCTGCTGAGTCCGGAGAAAATGAGACATTTTGGAGTCTCTCTTTCAGATGTGGCTGAAGCAACGGAGAATATGAATGTCAACACTTCTGGAGGCACCACATATGAATATGGCAACGAATATTTGATCAAAGGACAAATATCAACTCAAGATATTGAAGAAATTGGAGCAGCAGCAGTTAAGACGGAAACGGGGCAGACCGTAAGACTAAGCGATATTGCTGACGTGAAGATCGGGGGAAAGACACCAAAGATTGGTTCCGCCACTTTAAGAGCCATTCCGGCTGTGCTTGTGACTGTAACTAAGCAACCTGGCGCAGGATCGATTGAATTGAGCAAAGAAATCCACAAGGAACTTGACAATTTGAAGAGTTCTCTTCCTTCGGGAATCAATATAGACACCGAAATCTTCAATCAGAGTGAGTTTATTCAAACGTCGGTGAGCAATCTGCAACAATCTCTGCTTGAAGGGGCACTCTTCGTAATAATAGTGCTTTTCTTCTTCCTGATGAACCTCAGGACCACCATAATATCAATCATTGCGATTCCACTTTCCATCCTCATCACAGTGATTGTGCTATACTATATGGGTTTCTCAATCAATACAATGACACTCGGAGGAATCGCGATTGCAATAGGGTCGCTCGTGGATGATGCTATAGTAGATGTAGAAAATGTCTATAAGCGATTGAGGGAAAACAGCAAGAAGAGTATAGAATCGCGTCTTCCGATAATTAAAGTGGTATTTGAGGCGTCGCGCGAAGTAAGGCAACCGATTCTTAACTCCACATTGATAATTGTTGCGTCTTTTCTCCCTTTATTCTTCCTAAGTGGAATTGAGGGAAGACTTTTGAAACCACTCGGCATAGCCTTTATCGTGGCTTTGGCGGCATCTACTGTTGTGGCCTTGACACTTACACCGGTGCTGTGCAGTTATCTGCTTGCCGGAAACGACAAAAAGGAAAGTGAAAAACTCAACAAAGAGCCCAAGACTGCAAAATGGATGAGGGAGAAATATGAACGTCTGCTTGAAAAGGTGCTTAAATCTCCACGTCCATGCTTGGTTGGGGTTGCTGTTCTTTTTGTAGCATCTATTATAATTTTCTTCACTCTGGGACGCAGTTTCTTGCCGGGATTCAATGAAGGAAGTTTCACTATCAATGTGAGTGCTATGCCTGGCATCTCGCTTGAACAGAGCGACAGCATAGGAATGGCGGCAGAAAGAATTATTCTCACAGTGCCGGAAGTAAGGAATGTTGCAAGAAAGACCGGTCGCGCCGAACTTGATGAGCATGCTTTGGGAGTAAACACTTCGGAAATGGAGGTTCCATATGTGCTTGATAAAGGGAGAAGCAAGAAAGAGGTGACTCGCGAACTAAGGGAGAAATTATCAGAACTCCCAGGGGTTAATGTTGAGATTGGTCAACCGATTTCACACCGAATCGATGCGATGCTTAGTGGGTCACAGTCACAGATTGCAGTGAAGATATTTGGAGAAGATCTTGATAAACTCTATTCCATCGGACAGCAAATAGGGGCAGAGATGAAAGAGATTGATGGAGTGGTAGATGTCAATATCGAGCAGCAGATCTCGCGCCCGCAAATCGACATAGTGCCTCGCAGAGAGATGCTTGCAAGATATGGAATCACAATTCCGGAATTCAGCAAATATGTGCAAATGGCGATAGGGGGAGAAGTAGTCAGCCAGGTTTTTGTAGGCAACCGTCCGTATGATTTGACAGTAAAGGTTGAGGATTCAAAACGTGACACAAAGGAGAGGATTGAAGACTTGATGATAGATAGCAACGAGGGGAAAATACCATTATCATACGTGGCCGACATCAAAACGGGTAGCGGACCGAACACCATCAATCGAGAGAATGTAAGCAGACTTTTGACTGTTTCTGCTAATGTGGACGGACGCGATCTCAAAAGCACGGTAGATGATATAAAATCTGAGATAGCAGAACATGTGGAATTGCCAGAGGGATATTTTGTGACCTATGGAGGGCAGTTTGAGAATGAAGAGGCGGCTTCAAGAATGCTTGCTTTGACATCAATATTGGCTATTTTCTTAATTTTCTTCTTAATATATGCAGAATTTAAAGATGTGGCTGAATCATTGACTATTCTTGTGAATATGCCACTTGCCTTGATTGGAGGCATCTTGATATTGAGATTGACAACCGGAGAGATGAATATTCCTGCCATAATCGGTTTTATTTCGTTGATGGGGATTTCAACTCGAAATGGTATGCTGCTTATCTCTCGCTATAATCGCCTGAAAGCAGAAGGAGTAGGAGTGGAGGAAAGAATACGTATCGGATCTTCCGATCGTCTGCTTCCAATAATCATGACGGCCCTTACATCGGCACTTGCTCTCGTGCCTATTGCCCTAAGAGGTGGAGAACCCGGCAATGAGATCCAATCTCCGCTTGCCATTGTGATATTGGGCGGACTCATAAGTTCGACACTTTTGAACATTTTTATCGTTCCGGTGTTTTACAGAAAGATACAAGAACATAGAAATAAAACTGAAAAAGTTTCATAACCACCACTATAAACTATAGACGAAATGAAATTAAGACATGTATCTGCAGCCGTGGTGCTGAGCATAGCGGCTGCAGACGCTTACGCCATAACAGCACAGGAGGCAGCCAATGCCATCCTGAGCCGCAATGGCGATAGACTTCAGATATCCGTTGAACAGAATGCCAAGGATCTGGAAACCAGAACCATAGCCAATGCTCCCGACCCGAGTATTGAGGGGGATTATATGGTGATGCCTGCCGGTGTAGACAACCGATGGAACGTAGCAATAGGTTATGAAATGGAATGGCCCGGCGTGTATAAATCGCGTCGTGATTTAGGAAAGGCGATGCGCGATGCCAATGCTGCTGAAGCAGATGCCGGAGTGTATGAGAAGTATATAGAGATTCTGAAAGAAATCGGAACTTATCTTTATGCCGAGAGGAGAATTGAGATTATGCGCAACATCCAATCTGCAACGGATTCTCTTTATAATGCAGCCGTCAGGGCTAACAGAGGAGGGCAGATGTCACGCCTTGACCTCTCAAAAATCACTCTTGAGCAAGGAAAAGTCAACACTGTGATAGCCAATCTTGAGGCTGAAAAAAGCGGAAGCGAAGGAAATCTGAAGACTCTGAATGGAGGATACGATTGCACCGAATTGCTAAAAAGCATCGACAGGACTTGGCAGATGACTCCGACACACTCACTTGATGAATATTTGGAAGAAGCACATACTAATCCACAACTCAAAAAGGCATTGGCTGATCTTGAAGTGGCTGATAGAAATGTAGGAGTAGCAAAATCAGAAGGGCTTCCCGGTATATCTATTGGTTATCACCATGATTTTGAGGATGCCATGCACTTCAATGGTGCGACACTTGGTGTCTCTATCCCATTGTTTGCCAATAGAGGAAAAGTGAAGGCTGCCAAGGCCGCCAAAGCAGTAGCGGAATATCAAGTCAATGTGACCAATGATAAAGTAGAGTCAGAAATCACAGCACTCTATGATGAAGTGCAACTCATAGATCAAGCACTGAAAGTTCCGATGGAAGTTTTTTCTACTACAGACTACAACACCCTTTTATTAAAAGCATATAGAGGGGGAGAGTTATCTTTGACAGACTATCTTCAGGAAAGATCTTGGTTTAGCGAAGCCCATCTCGACCTTCTCGAGCTTCAATTTCAGCGCGAGCAGAGGATGTGGCTTCTCTCACTGCTTTGCAAGTAACACACTTCAGCCCTTTTAATGAAAAAAGTCTCTTATTTGTGGGGGGCTTGGAATGTGCTGGAGTAGCCGTCGTTGTGGCCGGGATGTCCTTGTGTGATTTGAGATGCGAGTTTTATGATGGGCATTCCGGGACCAAGGTTAATGCTATCGACCGCTTTCATTAGATGAGACCGCACCATCTTGTCTTTGATCGATTCTTGAGAATCAAAAAGAGATGGAATCACCGACCTTGCCGGGACAATTTCACCAAGCCACACACCGGCTCTTTTGAAAGGGATATTTGGAATAAAAATATGATCGAGAATTGAGATAGCGGCATTGCATATTTGCACTGTGTCGCTTGTAGGCTCATCGAAATTGATTGAGCCGGAGGGACGTGCCTCGCCACGTTCGGTATGAAAACGATTGGTCTGAAGCATGACTCCAAGCAACTTGCATTCTCCACCCATAGCACGAAGTTTCTTACAGCAGTCGGCGGCATAAATTGCTATCCTTGCCCGGATATAGTCATAATCATCCACATCTTCAGGGAATGTTCGGCTTTCGCTGACGGAATCCTGAAGCGTAGTATCCACATGGCTCAATTCTATACAATGCTCGCCATGGAGCTCACGCCAGGAACGCTCGCCATTAATGCCGAGAGTGGCGCGAATCCATCCTAAATCCTTGTCGGCGAAGTCTGCAATAGTGTATATTCCGGAAGTATAAAGACGCTTTGAAAGTCTCCTTCCAATACCCCAAAGATCGGAAATAGACATCTTTTTCATTACGGGATAAGCGACCTTAGCATCGAAAAGGACTCCAACTCTCTTTCCTTTTTTCTTGCAACTTTCCGATACAATTTTAGCGAGTGTCTTGCTGGGTGCAAACCCTATTGTCACAGGAATATGAAGTTCGTCCCAACAGTTGGCAGCGATGGCTTCTCCAATCGTGCGGAGTTGAGAGTCAGGAATGCCATCCATAATAAGGAAAGCCTCGTCAACACTATAGTCGAGTGTCTTTGGAGCATAGCGACGAAAGATATCATGCACCTTTAAACTGATTTCCCGATATAGAAGATGATTTCCGCTCAACGCTATGATCTCTCCGCTCTGAATACGTTCCTTAATTTGGAATGCTGGTTGGCCCATCTTGATTCCTGCACGTTTTGCCTCGTTGCTTCTTGCCACGACACACCCGTCGTTGTTGCTAAGAACAACTACAGCCCGATTTTCAAGGTCGGGGTTGAGAGTGCGTTCGCAACTCACGAAGAAATTATTACAGTCTGCTAGGCCTACCATTTATATTCTAATTTTGAATTTTGAATTTTGAATTTTGAATTGTTTGAATTTTGAATTATTAGGGAGTAGGGGCTTAAGTAGTGGAGTATTCGGAAAGGCGGTAGATGGAATGATCCTCTACTGCAAAGCCTTCGTTGACAAGAAAGCGGAGGGCATCGCCTGCTAAGCGTTCGTCGGGAGAGAAGTGTCGTTCCAATATTACTTGTGTGATTCCGGTAGGATACATCTGCATGTATTTCCACACCTTTTGAATCATTTCTTCTATTGATATGTGAGCAGACGACTTCTTCCTACTCCGACATACGTCGCATTTGCCGCAATCGCAAGAACTATCTTCACCAAAATAGGATAGCATACGATTTACTCTACATCCGCCATCATTGTAGGCATAATCAATCATGGCTTCAATACGCTTCGACATCACATTGAATCGTTCTTCATATATCCTCTTTCCAATGGTGAGGTAACGGCTTTCTTCTCTCGATGTCGGAATAAACATAAATGGGGTGCGTCGTCTTGGCACATATACAAGTATTTTGCGTCTGCTGAGTTCAAGAAGAGAATTATAGACAGTTTCTTGGTCCAATCCAGTCTCACGGCTAATCTTCCCCTCATTAATCTGAACATAATCAGAGAAAAGACCGGGATATTGCCTTAAAATACATTGGAGAGTGCGATCTGCATCTTGAGAAGCATCGAGATGATAAAGTTCCTCACGGTCTACTGTGATCATCACCCGAGAATTATTTTCCGTCTCTTCAATATAGTCAAGATATCCGGCTTGGGAGAGGAGATGAAATGACGCGAGAGTTTGTTGACGCTGGAGATGAAATGTTTCGCAAAAGAGTTCGATATCAAATTCTTTCAATGTCTCATAACCTTCTCCAATTGCCAAGTGCATGAAATTGCATGCCCTTTCATAAGTAAGCTTTATAAAATCTCGATCGGGAAAAGAGAGCTTCAGTTTTCGTCGAAGAGTAGTCTTATCATTTTTCGATACGAGCAAAACAGCGTAAGACTTTTTCCCATCACGTCCTGCGCGTCCTGCCTCCTGATAGTATTCCTCAAGGGAAGGAGGGAAATCGGAGTGCACTACTATTCTGACGTCGGGCTTATCAATACCCATACCGAATGCATTAGTAGCCACTATCACACGGACTCCACCAGTCTGCCACGCATTCTGGCGTTCCACTTTTGTCTCATAAGTGAGTCCAGCGTGATAATAATCGGCTGAGATACCGGAAGCATTGAGATATTCGGCTATCTCACGTGTCTTTCGCCTACTTCTCACATAAACAATTCCACTCCCTTCCGTTCGAGAGAGGATATGAAAAATGTCGTAAAATTTATTTTCTGACTCTCGCACAAGATAAGATATATTATCTCTTACGAAACTCATCTTGAATTTGTTAGAGTCTTTTCGGAAAGCCAGTTGCGACATTATGTCTTCTGCCACTTCAGGAGTGGCCGTGGCGGTAAGTGCAAGCACAGGCACATCGGGATGAACTTTCCTTAGATCTGCGATTTTCAGATATGAAGGGCGGAAGTCGTATCCCCATTGCGAAATACAGTGGGCTTCATCCACGACTATGAGCCTTACGGGGAGGCGTGAAAGTTCATCAAGGAAATAAGCGTTTCTCAATTTTTCAGGAGACACATATAGAAATCGAGCCCTACCGTTGCAAAGACGCTCCCATGCAATTCTTGTTTCCCTAATTGTCATGCCACTATTGAGCATTACTGCTGTGATGCCACGTCTTTTCAGATTGTCAACCTGATCTTTCATGAGCGAAATAAGAGGTGTCACCACAATAGTAAGTCCCGACTCAAATGCCATTCCCGGCACTTGGAAAGTGATTGATTTTCCTCCACCTGTCGGCATAAGTCCGAGAGTATCATGCCCAGACATGACACTTTCTATAATCTCACGCTGAAGAGTGCGAAAACTATCGTAACCCCAATATTTTTTTAGGATTGATTCAAATTGCATATATGGATATAGGAGACTCCTTAATCAAGATCAGTTTTAGACAAACGTATATCTTTAATCATCAATTGGATGGACTCAGTATGATGATGCTTATTCTGTTCGATTGTATAGCAAATATCCACAGGTTTATGAGCATGAATATGTTCGAAATATGGAGCCATATTGAATGCAATAGCAGAAATGACACGGCTTGTGCTATCATCTTCAAGCTCAAGTTTGATATGCTCAAAATTCTTGCCTACGAGTTTAGAAGTTCCGAAATCGAACACATTACGAGTGCGGAAAATCGGTTTTTGATTGCCCGGGCCAAATGGATTGAATTTCTTAAGCCAAATCAATAATTCCGGAGTGATGTCAGCAAAAGAAATGTCGGCATCTATATCAAGTTGCGGGCAAAGTTGATTAGGCTGAATATTCTTAGCTACGTATTCTTCAAAAAGGCGACTGAATTCAGGAATGTTTTCTTCTTTGAGCGAAAGACCAACAGCATAAGTGTGTCCGCCAAAATTCTCGAGCAGATGTCGGGTGGAATTTACTGCGGAGTAAATATCGAAACCTTGTACAGAACGGCTGCTACCGGTAGCCATGCCATTTGCATAGGTCAATACTACGGATGGTTTGTAGTAAAGTTCGGTAAGACGGGATGCAACAATGCCGATAATACCCTTATGCCAATTTTTATTGTATATCACAATTGAACGCTTGCCATGCACAATGCTGACATTGTTCTCTATTAGTTCATTGGCTTCTTCGGTAATCTTTTTATCAAGTTCCTTTCGGTCCTTATTATATTGGTCGATTTCAGCACCACGTTGATAGGCATCATGAAGATCGCGAGTGACGAGCAGACCCACTGCTTCCATACCACTTTGCATGCGACCGGAGGCATTAATTCGAGGTCCAATCTTGAAAATCACGTCAGAAATTGTAATATCCTTGTTGGTAAGTTTACAAAGACGTATTATGCTTCGCAAGCCAAGATTAGGATTTGAATTAAGCCGGCGAAGGCCGTGATAAGCCATAATACGGTTTTCTCCTACAATTGGCACAATGTCTGCAGCAATGCTGACAGCAACAAGGTCGAGAAGTGAGTTCAGTTCATTATGATTGCCAAGACCATTGCTTTTTGCAAAACCCTGCATGAACTTGAATCCTACGCCACATCCGCTCAAATGAGGACATGGATAAGGAGATCCCGGCATCTTGGGATTTAAGATTGCAACAGCAGGAGGGAGTTCTTCGTCGGGGACATGATGGTCACAAATGATGAAATCTATACCCAATTGCTTGGCATAAGCAATCTCATCAATAGCCTTTATGCCACAATCAAGAACGACTACAAGCTTTATATCATTTTCAGCGGCATATTCTATGCTTTTGCGCGATATTCCGTAGCCTTCCTCATATCTTGTGGGAATATAATACTCAATATTGCTATAGTAATTTTGAAGATATTTGTATACGAGAGCCACTGCAGTAGTGCCATCTACATCATAATCTCCATAAATCATAATCTTTTCCTTAGCGCCCATAGCGCGATTAAGGCGATTGACCGCCTTATCCATGTCGGGCATTAGGAAAGGATCATGAAGGTCATCGAGGGAAGGGGATAAAAATCCGGCGGCTTCCTCAGGAGTGGTGACACCTCGGCGCATCAGCAATTCAGGCACCGGATTGATGCCGCCGCAGACTGGAAGGAGAGCATCTGCTTTCTCCTGCTCCTGACGCGTAAGTGGTTGATAATTCCAGTTATTGCTCATGGTGTCATTCAGTTAACGGCAGAATGCAAAACCCACATTCTGTCTCATATTGCAAAATTACACAAAAAAAGTCAAATTTGCAAGTGTTAAATGTATCGGAGATTGCATTTTATATCAACTTTATTGTTTTTTAACATATTGTCAGCCTAAAAAAGTGAGGACACACGAGCCGCGTGTCCTCACCTTACAGAAATATAAAAATTTATATTTTACTTGGATTTAATAAAGGCCATAATCGCTTTTGGAGTCAAGGACGACCCTTTCAATAGCATAGATGATGCATAGATCTTGCCTCCAATAATAATCGCCCCATATGAACAAACGTATAGCACTATCAAGGAGAGAATGCTGCTCCACACCGGCACTTCACCTGTGATAGCGTTGACAGCACCGACTGTAGGAGAAGTGAGGGGAAAATAAGCACAGAACTGGGCCAAAACGGATGTAGGGTGATCTACGGCATACATGCCGATATACATTGATGCAAGCACTACCATCATCAATATTGAAAGATATTGCTGGTTCTCATTATTGCTGTCGGTGATGGCGCCACATGCTGCGAATAGGGAACTAAACATCAGATAGCCACCGATAAAATATAGGAGAGACCAAATAATTGTCTTCCAAATTAATGGATGAAGAAGATACCCCCATGGGATGGAGACATCCAACACTATGCAGAATCCAAAACCTATCAGGAAAATGCATGCGCCCCAAAGTGCCACTTGCGTAAGAGTGATTAAAGCTACACTTATTATTTTGGCGGTCAACATTGTGCGTCCGGGGACACATGTAGCAAGAAACTCCATGATTCGATTAGTCTTCTCTTGACGCACCATCTGCATGATCTGGCTCCCGCATATCATCATAGCGAAAGTGAGGATAAGCCCGACCATCATAGCGATGGCTTTTGCCGGGGTCATGGCATCTTCATCCGGAGTTAAGCCTGTCTCCTCGTTGACTGAATTAATAAGGGATGTATAAGAATTTGAATCTGACATAAGGAATCCCATCACCACTCCAAAAGCAACCATGGCCAAAGGAAACACGAATGTCAATATCCAGAATGATTTTCTTGTGACCGCTGTCTTATATTCATTGATAATTATTAGCTTCAACTTATTCATAGAGCTTCTGAAGTTTGAGGATTACTTGAATTGGATGTGTAAGAAATGAAAATATCTTTGAGGGAGGGGAGTGCCTCTTCAAAATGAAGGATCTGGCTTTGGAATGCCACTGCGTCGATCACTTCATTGTTTGTATTCAAAGGATTTCTCTTAAGTTTATAGGCAAAGCCCCTGCGCCAATTAAGATTTTCTACCTTTTCTATCTCTGTGACGACACCACTTGAAAGCAATAAAGGCTCGGAAAGTTCTGTTGATGTAGTAAGCAGCAATGTATTGTCTTTATGGGCTTCCTTTATATTAGTCATTGAATCGGCAACAAGGATATGACCATGATCCACTAAAACTATGTCGCTACACATCTCCTCGATGGCAGGCATATTGTGAGAACTTAGTATAATTGTAGAGCCTTTTTCACGAAGTCGCTCCAGAATCTGCTGGAGTATTTGTCCGTTGAGAGGGTCAAACCCACTGAAAGGCTCGTCAAGGATCACAAGTTTTGGTTCATGGACAAGAGTACAGATAATTTGCACCTTCTGCTGATTGCCCTTAGAAAGTTCCTTCAGGCGACGGCGCTCCTGCCCTTTAAGATTAAAAAGTTCGAGATATTCGTTCATCACAACGCGAAGTCGTTTGGGATCGCCCCCTTTAAGTTGACCAAAATACAAAATCTGGTCTTCCACTCGCATAGTATCATATAGGCCTCTTTCTTCAGGCATATATCCGATATTGCGCGAAGCGTCGATAGAGGCATTCTCACCAAGAATAGTTACACTGCCGGCATCTATGGTAAGAATACCGTTGATGATACGGAGTAGAGTTGTCTTTCCGGCTCCATTTGGGCCGAGGATACCGCAGATAGAGCCTTCGGCTATACCGAAACTGACATTGTCGAGGGCTTTGAGTGATCCAAAGCATTTAGTCAGATTCTGAACTTCAAGAATATTCATTGTTTATGATTGATCGTATGATCGTTTGATTGTTAAAGCGTTTTAACTGATTAGACGCAAGATTCTTTGAAAAATTACAATATTATTTGATTTTTTTCCCAATTGTGCGGTCTCCCATCACTTTACCGAGCTGACCACGCTTCTCCATAAGGGCTTGTGTTTCCAAAAGAATTTTCTGTTCTTCGTCAGGATTCGAACGACCGAGAATGCTATCGAGTTGCTTCATTTTAGCGCGTATCATCTGATTGAGCATCTCGTTTTTCCATTCCAGCACACCACGAGGCACCAGTACACGCATTCTGTCAAGTTCCATCTTTCTTTCACTGACCGGATTATTGCGCAAATAGATGTTGCTAAGAGGTTGCTCATCATTTATGGCATCCATCACAGTGCGCCTAACATCATCGTCTTGATGGCTTGACAGTTTTTGCTCAATGTAATATCTTGCAAAGTCATATCTTCTCCTTGAAATCTCTTCCTCCACATTATCCTCAAGGATTCTCTCTGCCCGACGGATCTCCATCATATTCATGTTTTTGGTGGCTATCTCATCATATCCTTTTTGAAGCATTTCATTTCTCTCTTGCTGAAGGTTGGCTTCAAAAGCTTCATTTTCTTTAAAAAAGTCTTCCTTCAAATCAAGGATTCTATTGAAAGTCTTTGCAAACGCCGGAAAAGAAAACCAGATATCGTCGGCTTGCAATTCCTCAGCAATATATTCAGCCACATTAATCATGCCTGTGGATCCATCCTCAAATTCCACTTCACAAAAATCAAGCATTCCATATCTGATGCACTGGAATATGACGGTCCGCTCCATGGGATAATAAGGATACATATCGACCATGCGGTCGGAATTTGCAGGCCTTAGTTTTTTAGAAATGTCCGGCTGGGGATTATTCTCATTTTGGTCAAGACGATCAATTTCATTAGCCTGACGTTGCCGACGTTGCTGCTCAATTACATCCGCACGTGAAGTTTCGACTGCTCCTTCTATCACTTCCTCACTCACGCCCAGAATCCTGCTGCATTCCTGAATATATACGTTTCTCTTCACCTTGTCGGGAATATGCGCAAGCGAGCTCACCACACTATTTATTGCAGCGACTCTCTTTTGAGGATCATTGCCGACATCCTTTAGAAGCACCTGAGCCTTAAATCTTATAATGTCGGTGGCATGGTCTTGAACATACTTACGGAATTCTTCAGGTGTATGCTCACGCGCAAAGGAATCAGGGTCATGGCCATCCGGGAGAAGGAGCACCTTGACATTCATTTTGTGGGCAAGGAGCATATCAATGCCTCGGAGAGACGCCTTTATGCCGGCAGCATCTCCATCGTAGATAAGAGTGATATTATTAGTAAACCGATGAATCATAGCAATCTGTCCATCGGTAAGCGCTGTGCCGGAAGAAGCCACAACATTTTCCATGCCGGATTGCCACATACCGATCACATCCATATAGCCTTCTACAAGATAGCAGTTATCTTGCTTTGCTATTTCGCTTTTTGCCTGATATATTCCATAAAGTTCGTTGCTCTTCTTATATATGGCAGATTCCGGAGAGTTGATATATTTTGCCATACCACCCTTTAGGTCGCGTCCGCCGAGTGCAACCACTTTTCCAGAAGGATTGAGAACAGGAAATATCACTCGTCCTCGAAAACGGTCGTAATAACTTCCGGGCATCTTCTGCGATTCGCCAAGCACACCGACATCAACAAGACTTTTTCTATCCATTCCGGCAAGACTTGCCGCATCTGCCAAGGCGTGACCGCTGTCAAGATTATATCCAAGTCGGAATTTCTTTATGGCTTCATCAGTGACTCCACGCTGATAAAAATATTGAAGACCAATAGAGCGACCCTCATCTGTGTCAAGGAGCGATTTTTCCATTTGAGATACTGCCCATTCGTTTGCCACGAGCATACCTTCTCTTTCATTTAGCTGGCGGCGCTCATCATCGGTAAGTTCCTTTTCTTCAACCTTTATGTTATATTTTGAGGCAAGATGAAGAAGCGCATCATGATAGGAGAGACCCTCCTTTTCCATAATGAAATTGACAGGTGAGCCTCCTTTCTTGCATGAAAAACAATAGCAGAAATTTCTGGCACTATTTACAGAGAAGGATGGTGTCTTTTCATTGTGGAATGGACACAGCCCAACATAATTACGTCCTCTCTTTATGAGATGCACATAATCACTCACGACTTCCACTATATCTGCGGCGTCGGTAATCTTCTGTACGGTAGCCTTGTCAATCATTTAAGTTTATTGACCCAATGAAGAATTTCAGTGGCAGTGTTTTCACCAACAGGCACAAGAGGTAGCCTAAGTTCGTTTTCTATGAGTCCCATGTCGTGCATAACGCATTTCACGCCTGCAGGATTTCCATCGGAAAAAAGGAGTCGGATGATTTCCCTATATTTGAAGTGATAGTCTACCGCTTCAATATAATTTCCTTCAAGACATAGATGCACCATTTCAGCAAATTCCTTTGGATATGCATTTCCAAGCACAGAAATCACACCTTGGGCTCCGAGTGTCATCAATGGATAAGTCATCCCATCATCTCCACTCAATACGGTGAAACCATCAGGTTTTTCACGCAGCAACCTCTGAATCTGATGGATATTTCCAGAAGCTTCTTTAATGCCAATTATCCCTGGCACTTCGCGGGCAAGACGTAGGGTAGTGTCTGCTGTCATGTTCACTCCCGTACGACCAGGCACGTTGTAGAGAATCACCGGGAGTGGAGAAGCCTCTGCTATGGCTTTGAAATGACAGAATATTCCTTCTTGCGTTGGTTTGTTGTAGGGTGGCACAACCGATAATATTGCAGAGTATCCTGACAGGTCTTCTTCTTTGACGCGTCTTACAATTTCAGCAGTATTGTTACCCCCTATTCCTAAGACAAGAGGAAGTCTACCATCTACAGTATCCTTGACAAAAGATTTTACCTGCAACTGCTCTTCAAAAGAAAGGGCAGGAGTTTCACCCGTGGTGCCGAGAGCCACAATAAAGTCAGCACCACCATCTATGATATGGTCGATAACCCCTTTGAGAGCAACAAAGTCAATGTCTTTATTATTAGTAAAAGGAGTGACCAACGCCACGCCCATTCCAAGAATATTCAAGTGTGCCATAATGAACTTCTTTAAAGGATGCTGTTTTCAGTTACAAAATTAACTATTTTTTTTCAGACTACAAAATTTTGGAAAGAGCATATGAAGATAATATAACAAAAATACCCTCGAAATAATCGAAGGTATTGAAGTTGCCTTGGAAAGACTCGAACTCTCACAAACGGAACCAGAATCCGGTGT
>CAZCZX010000030.1:0-19451 GCA_964503095.1 uncultured Sangeribacter sp. | reverse complement strand
ATACATAAGAAGTGGGTAAAATATCCGATTTTATCTCCACAATGTTATCTAATTATAGGTGTTTCAATAATTTTAAACAAGATTTAATCACATATCTAATATCATAACACGATGACAAGATATCTTATCACATCAGCTTTGATGTCGGCTTTTATAGCGGCTCCTGCGTTTTCTCGAGAAGCAAGACTTCTTGACGACAATTGGAAATTTACATACATTCCTGATTCTATATCAGAAGTGGCTCAATTTTCTAAAAGTGTAGATCTTCCACACGACTGGAGTATCGAATTACCCTTCTATGAAAACGCCCCAGCAGGCAATGAAGGGGGTTTTGTCCACACCGGCAAGGGTATTTATGAAAAAGAAATTAGGCTTACGGCAAATGACCTTGTAGATGCTAAATACTCACTTCTATTTGAGGGAGTTTATGAGCGGTGGACCCTTAAGGTAAACGGAAAAGAGGTAGGTTTCCGACCATACGGTTATTCTTCAGTCATCTACGATATTACTCCATATCTGCATGCAGGACTCAACACAATCATCGTCGATGTTGACAACTCACACCAAAGAAGCGGTCGGTGGTATACTGGCTCAGGTATCTACCGTCATGTTCGTCTGATTAAGACCGGAGAGATTGCAGTTGCCCCATGGTCGCTGTTTATTAATACTTCGGAGATAACACCATCTTATGCTGTAATTAATTACTCCTATGATATAGATGGCAACATAGAGGGTGAAAATGTCACTGCTAACATAAAGGTTATTGATCCGTCAGGTGCTGAGGTCTTATCGGGGGGAAATATGCGATTATTTGGCTCTAATATTCATATTAATGGTGCGATGGAGATTAAAAATCCTCAGCTGTGGAGTCCTGATTCTCCTTCTTTGTACACTTTCGAGCTTTCTTTAAAAGATGGAGAAAAGGTAATTGAAGAGGTAAAAGAGACCTTCGGCATCCGCTCCATATCCTATTCGGCAGAAGAAGGATTTAAACTTAATGGAAATCCGGTGCTTCTCAATGGCGCATGCGTTCATCATGACAATGGTATGCTTGGAGCTGCCTCTTTTGATGCAGCCGAGGCGAGAAAGGTCCGTCTGCTCAAAGAAGCAGGTTTCAACGCTGTCCGTACAAGCCATAATCCGCCGTCGCCAGCATTCCTTAGCGAGTGCGACCGTCAGGGACTCCTTGTGATCGACGAAGCATTTGATGGTTGGCGAGATCAGAAGAATGCCTACGACTATCATCTCTGGATAGACGAGTGGGGTGTGAAGGATGTCGGGGACATGGTGCGTCGCGACAGGAATCATCCATCGATTATAGCATGGAGCATTGGCAATGAGGTAATTGAGCGCAAACATATAGGAGTTGTCACTACTGCTCGTAAGTTTGCCGACGAATGTCGTCGTCTGGATCCTTCTCGTCCTGTGACTGAGGCTCTTTGTGCTTGGGATTCAGATTGGGAAATCTATGATCCTCATGCAGAGGCTCTTGATATTGTGGGCTACAACTACATGATTCATAAGTCTGAGAGTGATCATGCGCGTTGTCCTAAACGTGTGATGTGGCAGACAGAGTCGTATCCTCGTGATGCAGCAGCCAATTGGCATAAGGTGAAAGAGAATCCATATGTGATTGGAGATTTTGTTTGGACGGGTATTGACTATCTGGGTGAGTCCGGACTTGGAAGATATTTTTATAAAGGGGAGACTGAGGGGGAACAATGGATGGCTTTCCAATGGCCTTGGCGTGGAGCATATTGCGGAGATGTAGATATCACGGGATGGAGAAAACCAATTTCTCACTATAGGGATATGCTTTATAATGACAATGCCAAGCTCTATATGGCAGTCCGTGAACCTAACGGATACTATGGAGAGGTAAAGACTACAATGTGGAGTGTGTGGCCAACTTGGGAATCATGGAACTGGAAAGGACATGAAGGAAAGCCTATAGAAATCGAGGTGATGAGCCGTTATCCAAAAGTCAGACTTTATCTGAATGAAACACTGATTGGAGAAAAGGAGGCAGGAGAGAATAACGATTTTCTTGCAGTATTTGAGACATCTTATGCACCTGGCACATTGAAGGCTGTAGCATTGGATGAGAATGGGAATGAAATGGAAATGATCACGTTGGCAACTGCCGGAGAGCCAGTTGCGATTAAGTTGACTCCGGACAAGACTGTGCTACAGGCTGATAATCAGGATCTCGTCTATGTTATCGCAGAAATAGTAGATTCTGAAGGTAGGATAGTGCCAGATGCTTCAGTTCCATTAGAGTTTTCAGTGTCTGGAAATGCCAAATTAAAAGCTGCCGGTAGTGCCTTGCTAAAGGATCCGGATCCATATTTTGACTCTTCCGCTACAACTTGGAAAGGACGTGCTATGGCAATAGTGAAGTCTTCCAACCAAAAAGGTAATGCCACCATTAAGGCGACATCCAAAGGCCTGAAGCCGGCGTCGCTGAAAATTACATCGAAATAAGGCCCCGACTCTTAAATTTTGTGGAAATTAATTTTTTTGCTAATTTTGCATCATGAAGCAAGTGGATAAGAAAAATAAGAGAGTGTTCGTGTCGGGATGCTATGATATGTTGCATTCCGGACATGTTGCATTCTTCAAGGAGGCTTCCCAATACGGTGACCTTTATGTTGGCATCGGTTCTGATAAGACAATCGAACAACTGAAGAATCGCAAGACGGTATGCTCCGAAAAAGAACGCCTTTATATGGTGAAAGCAATCCGCTATGTGACGGATGCATGCATCAATACCGGAAGCGGCATGATGGACTTTATTGAATCCGTCGACCGATTTAAGCCCGATATATTCGTTGTCAATTCCGATGGCGGAAGCGACATAAAACGTAGGTTCTGCGAGGAGCGTGGCATTGAATATATAGTGCTTGAACGAGAACCAGAAATGGGACTACAGGCTCGTTCCACTACTGCACTACGAAGAGAATTGAAATGCAATATCCCCTACCGGATAGACATAGCAGGCACGTGGATTGACCAACCATATGTCTCTGAGTATGGGCCAGGATGGGCCATAACTGCTTCCATTGAACCCACTTATGAGTTTATGGAGCGCGGGGGAATGTCTACCTCCACGCGGAATGCAGCCCGCAAAATATGGCCTTACGAACTCCCGGCCTACAATGAAGAGATGCTTGCACGCCTTCTCTTTTGCTTCGAAAATGATCCGGAGAATGAAGGGCATGTTTCAGGAGCTCAAGATGCGATTGGAATATGCGTTTCCGGTCTTTCTCGCCATTTCTACGATGGTCATTACTGGCCAAAGACCATTGATACCGTTCACGATGAGGAGATTCTCTCCTGGCTTGAATCTCATCTCTGCATTGTCCCTATGTTTCCCCGGCATCTCGGATGCTCTGTAGTGGAAGGGAAGGACATAACTCCAAATAAAGTCAAAGATCTGACATCGGCAGCCGATCGCTGTTGGGATGCAATAATGAAGAAAGACCTCAAAGCCTTCGCGAAATCATTTCAAGACTCCTTTAATGCTCAAGTGGCAATGTTCCCTGCCATGATGCAACCCGGAGTGGATGAATGTATTGAAAAGGTGCGTCCATATGCGCTTGCCTGGAAAATGCTCGGAGCCGGAGGCGGGGGCAATCTTTTGCTGGTGGTAGACAAAATCCCGGAATGTGCAATTCCAATTAAGATACGGCGTCGCGAATAGGCTTTTACAACTGACAATTAACACTGAACGATAATGAGAAAAATCTTCCTTACCACTTTGGCAGCCGCTGCGACTCTCGCTATGAGTGCTGATGATGCAAAATATGTGTTTTATTTTATCGGCGACGGCATGGGACTCGGCCATGTCAATGCAACCGAAGCCTACAACCGCGATGTGCTTAAAAGCGAGCAACCTATATTGATGATGACTTTCCCGGTTGCTTCTCAAGCGCGTAGTTATTCTGCCTCTTCCCCAATCACTGACTCAGCCGCTGCAGGAACCGCCCTTTCAACTGGCTATAAGACAAAAAACTCTATGATTGGGATGAATCCCGACACTGTGCCTGTCAATAGCATAGCGGTTGATTTCATGAAAGCAGGATATGCAGTAGGAGTTGGGACAACAGTTCAGGCTGATGACGCTACCCCGGCTGCATGGTATGCTCATGCTGAAAACAGAGGAATGAAGGAGACGATTGCCCCGCAGGCTGCAGAAAGCGGTCTGTCTTTTCTTGCCGGCGGTCACTTCAAGCTTCAAGGGGCAGGAGATGAGGCGTTTGCAGAGTTCCTCAATGTAATGCGCAAAGGCGACTACGAAATTGCAGAGGGATATGCTGCTTTCAATGAACTTAAGCGCAAAGGGAGTAAGTTCCCGCAGAAAGTGATGATGTATTCCGACAATCCCACGTGGGGACAGGTGGGCTACACCATTGACTCAATTCCCGGATACCTTACTTGCGCACAAATCACAGAGGCTTGCCTATATACTCTCGAAAATGTCAATCCAGACAAGTTCCTGATGATGATTGAGGGGGGCAACATTGACTGGGCAGCTCATGCCAACGACGGAGGTGGAGTCATAAAGGAAATACTTAACTTCCAGGATGCCATCAATGTTGCATATCAGTTCTATCTCCGCCATCCTGCAGAGACTCTGATTGTGGTGACAGCCGACCATGATACCGGCGGCATGGCCTATGGCCGCAATGGCGGAGCCTACAACATTGGCTATGCGGATGCTCAGAAGATTTCTAAGGATGTTTTTGGAGATTGGACCCGCAACTGGGGAAAGAATACAGAAAATCCGACTTGGGAGGAGATGGAGAATGTCTTGAAAGAAAAACTTGGATTCTGGACCACAGTGCCTGTAAGTGAAAAGGAAACAAAAGAATTGAAAGAACTTTTTGATAAGACTTTTATCTCCAAAGAGGCCCAAGATGAAAAGACACTCTATCATAATTTCAATGCATTCACAGCCAAAGCGTTTGAAATTCTGAATTATCACATGGGAATCGGTTGGACCACAACTTACCATGCCGGCAATTTCGTACCGGTCTACGCCATAGGTGCCAATGCGCAGTATTTCTCAGGAAGTCTTAACAACACCGATATTCCCAAACTCATCAAACGCGCAGCAGGACTTGACTAATGGCTAAACAGAAATTTTATGTAGTATGGGAGGGTCGCGAACCTGGAGTTTATGACAACTGGAGCGATTGCGAGGAGCAGATTTTAAATTTCCCGGGAGCAAAATACAAGAGTTTCTCTTCTGCAGCAGAGGCTGCCCAGGCTTTCCGGGGGGGTGTCGACCAGAACGATCCGGCCGACCTTGGTACGCTGCTGATTGCTGCTGCCGATCATCGTGAAAGTGCGGTGCCCACATCTACTCCCAACTCTTATATCACTAATCCCGATATAGACAAGGAGGCATGGGCAGTGGATGCATCTTGCCAAGGGAATCCCGGTGTTATGGAGTATCGGGGTGTGGATCTTGCTACTGGAAAGCAACTTTTCAAGGTAGGTCCCTTTCAAGATGGCACCAATAATATCGGAGAGTTTCTTGCCATTGTCCACGCGTTGGCGGAAATGTACCGCCGCAATGAGTGGCATAATATATATTCCGACTCAAAGACGGCACTTGCATGGGTACGCAACCGCCAGGTGAAGACACAACTGAAGCAGACTGACCGCAATGCAAAATTATTTGAACTGTTAGGTCGAGGGCTTGTGTGGATTCGGTCGCACACGTGGCCCATAAAAATTATGAAATGGCAGACGGAGCTATGGGGTGAGATTCCTGCAGACTTCGGAAGAAAATAGACAAGCAAACCTTCTATACTTATAAATAACTATGCATCTACGACATTGGACAACTGACTTTCTGAACTCTATATTCTCTCCTGAGACAGCCGCTCCTCTTATCAGCCCTACCCTATTCGTGTTGGTGACACTCATTTCTGTTGCATCCTATTACCTATGTATTAGGATTGTCACTCCTCTCATGCATTTTCTTACCCGCAAGACAGAAACTGAATGGGACGATGATATACTCAACGAAAAGGCGATGAAGGCTTTCTCTCAGCTCGCCCCTGCCCTCATATTAGAATGGCTTCTTCCGCAGGCATTCTCCAATCATGAATGGGGAGTGGAGATAATAGAAAAGTTGACAAAGGTGTATATTGTCTATGCCGTCATCAATCTCCTATGTGTTTTGATATCTAACACAGTAGATGGGTTTGAAAAGCGAGATAAGGCAGCCGAGCACAATCTGACTGTGATTGAGGGTGCTGTAAAACTCATAATGGTGCTCATTGGAGTTATAATTTCCCTCAGTATTCTTTTCGACAAGAAGCCGACAATGGTGCTGACCGGTTTCGGTGCTTCCGCTGCTGTCCTAATGTTGGTGTTTCAAGACACTATCAAGGGATTTGTGGCAGGTGTGCAACTTACACTCAATAATATGCTGAAAAAAGGAGACTGGATCATCTGCGATAAGGCTGGTGCAAACGGTGAAGTGCAGAGCATAAAGCTCACCACAGTAAAAGTGCGCAACTGGGACAATTCTATAGTCACTATCCATCCATACACTCTCATCAGCGATTCTTTCCGCAACTATCAGAACATGCGCGAAATTGGAGCACGGCGCGTATCTCGCTCCATTTACATCGATTTTGACTCTATACGATTTCTTTCGGAAGAAGAAATAGGCCGATTGACAGAAAAGGGATTTCTTAATGAACACTCGCAAAAACATGCGAGCCAAGAAGTGAATCTTTCTCTTTTCCGCAAATATCTCATCCGCTATCTTACAGCTCATCCAGATGTTGTCAAAAAGCATCCCGACCCTGCAGTGTTTCTAATGGTGCGCCAGTTGCAGCCCACTCCTCAAGGGCTTCCTCTTGAGTTATATTTCTTCTCAAAAATCACTGCCTGGGCAGCCTATGAGCGTTTTCAAGCCGACATTTTCGACTATGTCTATGCCTGCGTAAGCGAATTTGGCCTCCGCATCTATCAAGCCCCTTCCGGTCATGACATGCGCGGACTTCGTGCTAATCAGATAGATTACTCAAAACGATAAAAAACTTCATTTTTGAAAATAAAAGTCCTTTTTTGCATTTAAATTGCATAAAAATTTGTATAATTGAAGTAAAAATCTTACCTTTGCCACAGCAAAAGATTACGATTCAATGTAAAACAATTATATTAAACTATTGATTAATGAAAAGAGTTTCTACTATTCTAAAAGGAGCAATGACACTCGCAATGGGTCTATGCTCACTCGGAGCCTTTGCAGCAGTCAACTATGTTGCAGATCCGAATCCAGACGAAATTGTCAGTGAATTAAGCAAGGTAACACTGACGTTCCCTGATGCCAGTATAGTTGACTTGGGAAGTCAATGGGCAAATATTACTGTCACTTCAGAAGACTTTAGTCGTCCATGTCAGTTCGAATATGGTGCCAATGATAATCAGATGATAATCAACTTCGAGAAGATTACAGAAACAGGCACATACACCATTAATGTTCCTGAAGATGCTTTCATGTCTGACGGCAACCCAATCGAAGCGTTCACCGTCACATACCATGTAGAAGGGGGTGCAGGTGGAGATGTGGAAAGCGAAGCAACCCTCGTCCCTGCTCCTGGAGAAGTAAAGTGGCTATATGAAGTTATATTTACTGATCCAAGTATTACGTATGAACTTAACGTCATGTCTTATGGCGAGGTGCAGCCAACCGTCACATCACCCTCTGGAGAAGTTACTAAATTGATCTCAGTGTTTGATTATCTGGTAGGGGCCGGCAAATATCGCTTCGTTCTTCGTAAACTCGCCGTTGAACCGGGTGAATATACCATATCGTTCCCGGCAAACTATATGTATTACAAAACAGATGGTGGCGATGTGTTCCTTCCTGCCATGGAATTCAAATATGAGGTGAAAGGTGGAGAACTCACACAGGTGATAAGTGATCCTTCCGTGGCTGAGCCTACAAATAATTTCAATTCTCTGACTCTTGAGTTCCCCGGCTACGAAACTGTCGCTGTTAAAGAAGGTCTCACCTATACGGATCAGACAGTATATGTGTATAAAGAAGGTGAAGATGGCTCTGCAACCTCTGTAATGCTGGGTAATTTTATTTCGGAAGGCAATAAACTGAGTTATACCAACCAATACACAGATTTAATTGAAGAAGGTCATTATTACCTGACAATCCCCGAAGGATATATTCTGTTGGGTGAGGAACAAACTCCATGTACCCCCTTTATAGTTGAATTTGATATTGTTGCTCCGGAGCCTGTAGTCATTGATGTCACACCAGCCAATGGCACTACAGTTTCAATGCTAAATAAGGCTACAATTTCTTTCCCGGAAATCAGTTATGTTGACTTGGGTCGTTCACCAAATGTAAGCCTATACAAAGTCGTTGTAGAAGATGGGGAAGAGAAAATCACCTCGCTTGGAGGTGCTTATTCAGAGTCTGCATATACACGTCTTTCAGATAATAGTTTCAGTGCAGTATTCAATGCTCTGGCGACTGCAGACGGCACTTATAGAATAAAAGTGGCTACTAATTCATTTGTATATGAAGGAGGCTTCAATCAGGAATATTCAGTTGATGTAAACTTTGTGGCACCCAAGGCTCCGGCATATGCCATCACTCCCGAAAACTCTGAGGCACTTCCAAGACTTCAGAACTTCACTGTCACTTTCCCGGAAGAGAGCGTAGTTGCACTCAATGGAGCTCTTTCTTCTAAGACTACTACTCTCTATAAAGGGGAAAAGATAGAATATAGCGAGTATGGTTGGATCACCAATGCAGCAATCGGATCCACATCACTCTACGCTCCTGTAGAAGGCACCACCAACTCATTCTCATTCACACTTTCAGGTGCAGGTCTTGACGCAGGAAAATATGTTCTCTCTATTCCAGCAGGTGTATTCCTAATTGGTGAGGATGAAAATAACTTCAATGGAGAGATTCAGGTAGTCTACGAATGTAATGGAGAAGGACTCGACAAGATAGAAGTGACTCCATCAGAGCCTGTCAAGGAACTTACCGAAGTATCCGTGACCTACATCAATGAGACTTCCATCAGTTTCCAGAACACCTATGCAGGCTTCTCTTTGTATAAATATGTAGAAGGACAAACCTATGGTGATTATATTGCCTATCTCATGGGTGAAAACTTAAAGATAGAAGGAAATACGCTCTTCATTACGCTCCCCGACCCAATTACGACAGAAGGTGTCTACTACATAGATATCACTGCTTATTCACTCTACATGTCTGACGGCTCAACACCATCAACTCCGCAATCAGTCTACT
The DNA here is from genome assembly GCA_964503095.1 of uncultured Sangeribacter sp. Classification (GTDB taxonomy): domain Bacteria; phylum Bacteroidota; class Bacteroidia; order Bacteroidales; family Muribaculaceae; genus Lepagella. The sequence goes on along the minus strand of CAZCZX010000030.1, from coordinate 10,141 downwards.
TCACAGTGGATCCTAATGGCACAACAGCTGTAGAGAGTGTTGAATTTGAGCAGAACGATAATCGCATCTTCAACATCAATGGCCAAGAAGTCAAGGGAATGAATGCTCAGGGCATATACATTGTCAATGGCAAGAAGGTAATCGTAAGATAAAACCAGACCATTCTTACAATATTAATACAATCAGGAGATATGTCAACAAACTGACATGTCTCTTGATTTTCACCTAATTGAATTTTTATGAAAATTTCTTTACTAACAACATTATTAGCGGTAGGCACACCTATACTTTGCCACGGAATGGCATTCGACTCCATAGGAGTGCAATCAGGTCGCCCATTAAGGCTTGCCTACCAGAAACTTTCTTCTGAAAAAGAACGCTGTGTAAGAGTCTATAATTTCACTGATGCTGGCAAGGGATTCACAGTCTATTCAGGAGAAAAGGTAATAGGATATAGCACGGAAGGAAATTTCGATATCAATACCGCACCTCCGGCTCTTGTTGCCATTCTCGAGGCTATACCAAATGCAGCAGATTCTGATCAGGAAGACAAAGGAAAATGGATTGAGGTGGCGCCTCTCAGCAATCAAAGGGGCTATACGATGTGGAATCAGGACTCCCCTTTCAATGATCTATGTCCGGAATATGAGATAAGCAAACGGTCTCCTACCGGATGTGTGGCTACTGCCATGGCTCAGGTGATGTATTATCATCAATGGCCGAAGAAAGGGACCGGTTCCCATACCTATTCTCCGGCAATATTATACGGCAACACTCTGACTGCTGATTTTGGAAATACAGAATATCAATGGGACGCCATGTTGCCATCCTATAGGGATGGTTATACTGATCGTAAAAGCCGGGAGGCAGTTGCAGAATTGATGCTGCATTGCGGAATTGCTGTCGACATGGTGTATTACACTCAGTCAGGAGCCACAGATTATGATGTACCCCCTGCATTAGTGAACTATTTCGGTTATGACCGAAGTCTTGCCTACAGAAAACGTGAACATTATTCCACTCAAGAATGGCTTCGCATCATCAATATGGAGCTTCTGGAAGGGCGTCCTATACTCGCTTATGGCAAGTCATCATCAGGCGGACACGCCTTTGTATTTGATGGGATGGACAGCGACGGATTCATCCATGTCAACTGGGGCTGGGGAGGAATGAGCAATGGATATTTCAACACTTCAGTTCTGACACCACCTGTTCAAGGAATAGGGGGAGCCGACGGAGGGTTTAACTATTCACAGCGCATCATCACCGGCATCCGACCTGCAGACACAAACCCCGGTGATTACCATATTGAGATTACTTCCACAGAGGGTCTAACTGCCGGGAAAAAGAAAATCTCTCAAGGTGATGATGTGAAAATTAAACTTTCCGGAAAGGTATATAATCATGGATGGAGGGATTCTGAATTTGATTATGCCCTCGTTCTGACCGATATGGAGCAAAACGTAGTCAAGGTGATAGATGGCCCCACAGGAAAATTCCTTGCCATGGATGCCAACGACTATGCCCCTGATTTCGGCAATGTTTCTCTTGGTATTCTTGCCCCCGGAGTATATACCTTAAAGCCCGCGGTGAGGTCGGTAGAATCAGCCGGGGAATGGATACCTGTGCGCGATGAATATATTGGATATCCCAATCTGCTTAAAGTCACAGCCACAGAAGATGAGATCTCATTCGCCTCATATGATTATTTCAATCTCAAGGCTTCAGACGTGACTGCGCCCGAAGTGATTTGGTCGGGGCTTCCAACCCTCATCACTGCCAAAATTGCAAATGAAGGTGACGTGGAATATCATGGCGAAGTGCGTGCTGTGCTCTATAGTGGCAATAACATCAGTGGCACGACTTCCAACTACATTGTCGATCTTGAACCGGGAGAGACCACCACTTTACGTTTTACTGACGCATTCGATATATCTGCAGGAGAATACACTCTTGCGCTTCTGAATGATGATGGACAAAAGATTTGCACCCCAATTGCCGTCGAGGTCAAGGAAGTATCCGGTCTTGGCAGTCTCACCTCAGCGACTAAGATTGATATTCTTGAAGCATCCGATGCAACTGTTTCTGTGAAAACTCATCTAAAGGCCGACGGCATGTTCCAAGGTCTCCTTTATGCGTTCATCTACGATGCATCGGGGAAACTACAACAGGGATGTCTATATCCTGAATATATAGCTTTGGAAGGCAATGATGAATGTGAAGTGACACTCAGTGGCGAGTTTGAGAATGGGATTCCGGACACCGACTATCTACTCCGGTTGGCAGTCTACAGTCAAGGCTACTACACCTTCTTGGAAGATGATAACTCTTACATAATTTTCCAGATTGATGAAGGATTATCCGTAGATAAGATTGAGAGCGATGATAATGGAGAATTTAAATATTATGATTTCAATGGATTTAAAGTGGATCCTCGCTCTTCCAAATTCTATAAGCGAGTAAAAATAGCTAAGTGATTTTTCAAAAAAAACTATAATAACTAATATGAATCAGAAACTGAAAACATTAGCAATTGGATTGCTTTGTGCTGGTGTGGCCTTTGCCGGAAGCCCAGCCAATGAGCAACCAGGAGAATGGCATGCTCATCCGGTCACTAATTTCAGCGGAGAGGTGCAGGTAGCCAATTCAGTCGCTGGAGAGGAGATATCGAGTATATCAAAATCCCGACCAGCCAAAATCAAGAGGCAAGTGGCTCAAGCAGATGCTTCGCTTTTTGAGGGTAGGACTCTCTACGGATGCCTCATATCATCAGATACTTGGGCAGGGATGTCAATTACAGAGGTTCCATATGGCCTCTATTCTTTCACTATAGGCAACAATCCTTCTCCAGCCGCCCATATCACAGACATGGGATATGGATTTAAGGGAGGTGCATGGGGTAGAGACACGTATTATGGTATTGTTCCCCTTTCCTTGATGGGTATGCTCAATGGCTCCCGTCATATTCAGATTGACACAAAAAATTGGGTGGAGAAAAGCAACGTAATGCATGACAGGGAGGAAGGTTCTTATTCACTCATCTGCTGCGCGATGGCATATGACCCTACTGACGACACTTTCTATGCATTCCGCTATAAAGAAGATCTTTCTGGTCTTGACTGGGTAAAGGTGAATCCTGAAACTTCTCAGTTTGAAATGATCGCAGCCTATAGAGGTAAGACTATAGTTCTCACGCTTGCTCCCACTCCGGATGGAACAATGTATTATATAGATGGAGAGGGCGACCTATACACCGTCAATAAAGAGAATGGACGGACCTCGCTCGTAGGCAATACAGGAGTATCCCCTACAGCCTACGATCAATGTATGATGTATGACAATCGCTCGGGCTCATTTCTTTGGGCAGCACTCTCAGATGAAGGTTCAGTTCTATATAGCGTAGATCCCGCTACTGCAGAGACTAAGCGAGTTGCAAAATTTAAAAACAACGAGCAGTTTGTCACTCTTTATACCACAGCCTCCGATGCGCTTCCCGGCGCGCCGGGCGCACCAGTGCGTCCTCAGCTAAAATATTCATCCAATGGTGCGCTTGACGGAACTATCACTTTTACAACCCCTTCCAAGACTTTCTCCGGTGAAAATCTAAGTGGCAAAGTGAATCTTGATGTCTGGCTTGATGGCGAAAATTTGAAGGGAGAGGAAGTGGAGGCAGGCACTGCCATCAATATTCCTGTCACTCTCGAAGAAGGCAACCACTATATAAATATCACCACCTCCAACGAGATCGGCTTCTCTCCAATGCGCTACATTTACCAGTATGCAGGCTATGACACTCCTGTTGCTCCCGGGAGTCCTCGAATGGAGTTTGTAGACAATATCAATAAAGTGACTTGGTCGACCCCCGAGGGAGGCGTCAACAAAGGATATGTGGATTTCGATAATCTGACCTACGATGTAGTGAGAATGCCGGGTAATGTCAAGGTGGCAACGGGAATTAAAGAAACTTCGTTTAGCGAGCCAACCCCTGAGTCTTTGCAAGCATATTATTACTGCATCACTGCCATCAACAATGGTCATGTATCGGCTACCGCAGAAACCAACCGCGTGCTTTGTGGAGATGCTTTTCCGGTTCCTTACAGCCAAAGTTTTGAAGATGAAGCCACTTTCAATGATTTCTTCAAGGTAGTGGATAATGATGGCGACGGAAACTCTTGGAGATATGGCTACAGCGGCGAAATACGTATGGACTATATCAAGAATGGCGTAGATGCAGATGATTGGCTGATTCTTCCCAAGGTCTCTATGCAGCAGGGAGTAAAATATAGATTCAGCATGCTGATGAAGATTTTCACCCAAACATATCCGGAAGATTTCGAAATTCTTATCGGCACAAATCCTGACGACTTGAGTTCGTTTAAGTCCATTGCCAAAGAGACCGATTTTACTCGCATTGCCAATGAATTTGACGATTATATCTGCGATTTTGTTGTAGATGCAGCAGGCGATTACAATATCGCTATCCGCTATTGTTCAAAATTGAATAAGCAGAACAGCCTCTTGATGGTACGCAATGTCGGTATATCCGTGGTGGGTATGGCTGATGCTCCAGCTCAAGTATCGGATATGGCGATCTCTCCCAATGCAGACGATCTTCTGGAAGCAACCATATCATTCAAAGCTCCTGAAAAGACCCTCATTGATGAGCCGCTGTCTTCTATTGCAAAGATTTCAATCTATCGCAATTCTGAAGAGAATCCTATCCATGTATTTGAAAACGTGACGCCCGGCGAGTATCTTTCCTGGATCGACAAGAATGTGCCCTCTGTCGGTATCCACGCTTATACAGTTGTAGCAAGCAACGAAGCCGGAGATGGCGAATTCTGCACCGAAGAAAGTTTTGTGGGTATCTATACAGTTCCTTATTTTACAGATTTCAGCGACAAGAAATACTCACGTGCTTTGTGGGCTACGGAAGATAATATAACTGATAATGACAACGGTTCGTATGGCTGGACATGGAAAGAGGATGCCAATGGCAATCGCTTTTTCGATGCGTATTATTATTTGATGGAAAACAAGCCAACAGAAATATGGCTGTTCTCTCCCAAGTTTAAAATGGAAGACAACACTGTCTACACCATCAACTACAATGCCCTCATTCCATTGAACTATGGCGACAAGAATATAAAGTGGCAGATTGCCTGCGGCGAGAATGCATCAATCGACAGCATGAATAAGATTGAGGATATCGAAGGCAGAAGTCTTACTTCCGACTTCGAGACAATGCTTGTCAATAAAAACGGAGGTCGCTATAATATTGGATTTGGAGCATCCGCTTCACAGAAATTTGATTACATCTACGGGAGTATAAATAATTTTTCGCTTACTCGCAGGGCTTCGGCTTTCGCTCCTTACAGAATAAGCGACTATAAGAGTGAGGCTGACCAGTCTGGACAATTAAAAACTACTCTTGAGTTTAAGACTCCAAATACCGACTACTTCTCTAACAAATTGGATGCGTCTGAAAAGTTGACAGTAAAGATTTATCAGGGAAAAGATGTCACTATACCTTCATTCACTACAGAAGCCGCTCCTGGCGAACTTGTGAAATGGGTTGATGAGAAAGCCCTCCATGGCTTCAATTATTACCGCATCACATGCGAAAATTCATACGGACCGGGCGAAGCAGTGCTTGACACTATTTTCGTTGGTAGAGACAAGCCTGCATTGATTGAAAATCTGAATTTCAAGGCCGATGCTCAGAATGCAAATGTACGCTTGAATTGGGATAAACCGGAGAGAGGAGTCAACGGAGGCCTTGTACTGGACTCAGAGACCAAGTATAATGTATATGCTTACAATCCGTTGACCCAGGAATTGACTCCTATTGCAGAGAATGTTGCCGAAAAAACATATCTTGTGGAGGCTAACGTGACAGGAGCTCAGAATCTCTATTATTATGCCATTTCAGCTGTCAACTCAGAAGGAGAGGGAACTGCAAATGCTACTTCAGTAGTGCTTGGCAAACTATATGATCTTCCATTTGAGGAATCATTTGCAAATTCTGCTGTTTCTACCCAACTCTGGCAGGCAATCCCAATGATAGATGGAGCCACTTCTGCAGGCATCTCTAACCCAGAACCTTCATACAACCAATGCGAGGGACCTCAGGACAATGACGGGGGCTGTGCCTATATATATAATGGATATCAGTTTGAGACATATGTAGGCGCACTCCTTGTGACTCCAAAAATGCACCTTGTAAAGGATGGCAAGAATGAACTTTCGTTCTGGGCTTACCACTACAAAGAGCCTGCTGATTATGTCAATAAAGGTGCTGTATATATTGCTGTCAGTGCTGATGATACAGAAGCTGAAATAGTGACTGGATTTGAAGTCGGTGGCGACAAGGAGACCGGCTGGACCGAACATAAAGTGAATCTTGATAAATATAAAGATGCCGACCATCTGTCGATAATATTCATGGGTATGACTCCAGGATATCAGGATGCTATATACATCGACAATATCAAGGTGGCTTCCGGAAGTTCCTCTGTTGATGGTGTTCTTGACGAAGATCAACGTAATGACTCCGTCATCTATGACCTGAACGGTTATCGTCTGCCTGGAAATGGTGTGTCAAATGGTAAGGTAGTGATTAGCAACGGTAAGAAATCGATCAACCGCTAATCCGTTTTATCAATAACCGCTTCTCACTTAAAGCTCATCTCAGTTTTGAGATGGGCTTTTATTTTATAAGTTCTCAATGAAAAAATTTGGATGAAAGAGGATTTTTTTGTAATTTTGCAGCGTCTTTTGACGAAAGGATGCTCCAATGAGGGGAGAGAGACCCTGGAGACAACCCTTTTAAAGAAAGGCATCAATATTATTAACTTTATAACTCTCAACAAAATGCATCTTTCAACTGAAGAAAAGCAGGCCATCTTCGAGAAGTATGGTCAGGGAAAGAACGATACTGGTAGCCCAGAAAGCCAGATTGCGCTCTTCTCTATCCGTATCAAGCACCTTACTGAACACCTCAAGAACAACCACAAAGACCACACTACAGCCCGTGCACTTAAGGCTCTCGTAGGTCAGCGTCGTAGCCTTCTTGACTATCTTATCCGTAAGGACATCAACCGTTACCGTGCAATCATCGCTAAGAAAGAACTCGGTATCCGTCGCTAATCGGATTTTCAGACAAGAAAAAATTCAAGTCCAATTCCATAGCATGTGGAGTTGGACTTTTTTCACTACCACTACCCTCTTGCCTCTATGGAAAGATTTAAGATATTTCTGGAGAAACTTCCTCCATGGACATTCTCCATTATCTGCTTCATCGCTATCTGCTGGCTCACTCTGAGCCCAGACCCTCTGGGCGACAATGACCTTCCTCTTTTCCCAGGAGCCGACAAGATAGCCCATGCTCTCATGTTTGGAGGATTTACATTCTGTATTATCCTCGACTGGCATCGTCGCCACGGTTGGCCTTTGGCGTTCAAGAAAGTGGACGTGTATGCAGCTGATACTGCATCAGCCTTAGGCATCATCACTGAATTGCTCCAGGATGCCATGCATAGCGGGCGTACGTTTGAATTTTGGGACATGGTAGCCGACATCACCGGGGCATTCCTCGTGGCTACAATTGTAGCAGCAATTAAATTCAAGACAAAAGACCGTTACCCCCATGAATAAGGGAAGATGACGACACAAATAAGGGGAGAGCCTTGACAAACACGGCTCTCCCCTTTCTCAAATATGTAGATAAGTTATTTCTTCCTGATTATTTCTTTTTGAGCAGGGTCCTCCCCTTCTCGATGGCCCGCTTATTGACCGGTATAAGCTTATGATGACGTTCCGGCAAGGATTTCTTAAGTCCTTTCTCTACATTTTCCATCGGAATCTTATACTCCATTGCTTCTAAGAGAGCACCCATCACGATCATGTTGTAGGCTTTGCTGTTGCCAAGTTCGAGGGCAGCGTCCATAGCGTTGATCGGATAGATGTTGATGTCGGTGCGTTCCGGATGCTTATGGATTCCATTTGTATCGTAGATCAGCATTCCTCCTTTCTTCACACGCGGACCGAATTTGTCAAGGCTCTGCTGATTCAGGGCTATGACTATGTCATATGTGTCAAGCACCGGAGATGAAATCCGCTCGTCGCTCAGAATGACAGTGACGTTGGCAGTTCCACCACGCTGTTCAGGACCATAAGAAGGCATCCAAGTCACTTCTTTATCATCCATTAGTCCGGAATAAGCCAGAATCTTGCCCATTGACAGGACACCCTGACCTCCAAATCCGGCTGCAATTATCTCTGTTTTCATTTCTTTCAGATTTTTGGGTTAGGGGATTCAGTTTTCAGCCACTTTCAGGTCGCCAAGAGGATATTTCTCAAACATGTGCTTAGCCATCCATTCATTTGCCTTCTCCGGAGTCATTTTCCATCCGGAATTGCAAGTAGACACCACTTCCACTACACTCGTGCCTTTCTTATTGATTGCATTCTGGAATGCTTTCTTAAGAGCCGTTTTAGTCTTGCGCACATTGGCGGGAGTGTGTACACTCTGTCGAGTCACGTAGCAAGTGCCATCGAGTTCCTTAAGGAGATTGGTGATCTCAAGTGGATAGCCGTTAAGGTCTACACGGCGTCCGTAGGGCGATGTAGCGGTCTTTTGTCCTAAAAGTGTAGTTGGGGCCATCTGGCCTCCCGTCATGCCGTATATGGCGTTATTGACGAAGATCATGACAATGTTCTCGCCACGGTTTGCTGCATGGATAGTCTCAGCAGTGCCGATGGCCGACATGTCGCCGTCGCCCTGATAGGTGAACACTACATTCTCGGGCCAAAGACGATTGACTGCTGTCGCAATGGCCGGAGCACGTCCATGGGCAGCCTCAATCCAATCACAATCTATATAATTATAGGCGAACACTGCGCATCCTACAGGAGAGACACCAACTGTACGCTCTACAATGCCGAGTTCGGAGATGACCTCTGCCACAAGCTTATGAATCACTCCGTGGCTACAGCCGGGGCAATAGTGCATGTTGACTTCCTCAAGGAGTTCAGGAGTGGCATACACTTTATTTTCAGGCTTAATTATATCTTGTATGTCCATTTTCTTAGATTTCAGTGGTCAGGTTTCAGGCCTGCGCTATTAGTTTTTCCTTAAGGGCTGTTACTATCTCAGATGGGCTTGGGATTATGCCGCCCATTCTGCCGAAATGCTTCACGGGGAGCGAATCATGGACGGCGAGACGCACATCCTCAATCATCTGTCCGGCATTGAGTTCTACCACCAATATCCCTTTCTTGCCCTCGGCAGCTTTGCGGATTGCCTCTGAAGGGAAAGGCCAAAGTGTGATAGGACGGATGATCCCCACTTTCAGACCCTCTTCCTCAGCAATTTCCTTCGCCTTTGTAGAGATTCGGGCCACCGAACCAAAGGAGATTATCAGATAATCGGCATCCTTGGTGTCTATCTCTTCCCAGCGAGTCTCGTTGGCTTCTATCTCGCGATATTTTGCCTGGAGCTGATTGTTGATGATTTCCATCTTGTCTGATTCAAGCTCGAGAGAAGTGACAACATTGCGTTTGCGGCGTCCTTCGCGTCCAGTAGCAGCCCAGGGGCATTGCTGTCTGATTTCAGCATCAGTGCGACGTGGGCGTTGCTCTGGAAGCACCACCTTCTCCATCATCTGGCCAACAATTCCGTCGGCAAGAATCATAGAGGGGTTACAGTATTTGAATGCAAGGTCGAATCCAAGTCCGACAAAGTCTGCCATTTCCTGCACAGTGGATGGAGCGAGCACTATCATATGATAGTCGCCGTGTCCGCCACCTTTAACAGCCTGGAAATAGTCAGCCTGCGAGGGTTGGATTGTTCCAAGGCCGGGGCCACCGCGCATTACATTAAGAATTAGAGCAGGAAGAGAGGAGGCAGCGATGTAAGAGATTCCCTCTTGCTTAAGGCTGACACCTGGTGATGAAGATGAGGTCATTACGGCTTTTCCGGTGGCTGCTCCGCCATAGACCATATTGATTGCAGCCACTTCTGATTCTGCCTGGACCACTACCATACCGGTCGTCTCCCAGGGCATGAGAGCCTCAAGTGTCTCAAGCACTTCCGACTGCGGGGTGATGGGATAGCCGAAATAGCCGTCGCATCCGTAGC
>CAZCZX010000029.1:0-19582 GCA_964503095.1 uncultured Sangeribacter sp. | reverse complement strand
CGTTCTCCCCGTTTGTTTTGGTGGAAGAGCCTCCGGCTCGCCAAAGAAAGCGAAATCCCAAAAGCCCTCCAATCTCCCCGTTTGTTTTGGTGGAAGAGCCTCCGGCTCGCCAAAGAAAGCGAAAAGCCCCCGGCAAGCCGATCAAATATGCATATACGATTAGATCCGAATAAAAATTATGAATTCCACTAATAGAATATAGGGAAAAAAGTATTATCTTTGCTAAAAATAAATGTACTCATGAAAAATAGGCATAACAAAAGAGCCTGGTGGCATGATTATTACTCTAGAAGTATCTACCTCATCACAATAAATAAAAAACATGACTCTCCAACCTTCGGTGAACTCGCCGGAGATTGGAGAATCCCGGTCGGCTACCCCAACTCCCCTTTCATTATCTATTCGGATTTAGGAAAAAGTATTTTGCACACTATCAAGAAAATTCCAGAAATTATACCGAATACGGATTTGATGCAATACATTATCATGCCGGATCACATACATTTCCTTATTTTCGTGAAGCAAAAGACTCCTTTTCACTTGGGTAAATACATTTCGGCATTTAAAAATAGACTTCGATTAAAAGTCGGAGACTCTGTTTTTCAAACTGGATTTAATGATAAGATATTATCCGTGACAAGAAAACTGGATGATATCTATCGATATATACGGGAGAATCCCTATCGACTTGCCATTAAAAGAGCGAATCCAGAAAATTTTAGAAGATGTGATAAAATAAAGATTCAAGGCCAACTCTACACAGGTTATGGCAATCTTTTTTTACTTAAAAATCCTTTTAGGGATGCCGTAATAATCCACAGAATTTACACCCAGGAAGAGAAGAATAATCTTAAGGAAAGATGGTTGCATAATTCCTACAATGGAGGAGTGCTTGTATCCGCTTTTATATCAAAAGAAGAAAAAGGAATAAGGGAGGAGGCTGAAAGAATAGGAGGCCGGATAATCCACATTGTAGATAAGCCATTGCCACCTCCTCCTTATAAACCAGCATATCGAGATTTTTATAGATGTGCAAATGGAGAGTTATTGATTCTTGCGCCAATTTTTGAGGATAAAGTCAACAATTCTTATGAGCGACTCAAAGAAAATATGAGAAAAAGAGAGGCAATCAAGAATGGGAAGCAAGATGCTGATAAGAAAAAAGGAATATCGAGAAAGACATGTAAAGCCATGAATAAGCTTGCAGAGTATATTTGCTCAGACAAGTTCAATTCAAAAAAGAAGCAAAGAAAATAAGGGTAATAATTGGGGAAATTAAGAGGAAATCCAAGTCTCAAATCGAGCCAAAGGCTCTAACACCAAAACAAACCAATTCGCAGCCTTCCGCCCAAAAGCATCCTCAAAAGCCCAAATGGCCGCCGAAATCCCAAAATCCCTCCAATTCCCCTGTTTGTTTTGGTGGAAGAGCCTACGGCTCGCACAAAAAAGCAAGAACCTCCTGCTCGCCCAAAGAAAGCAAAGAGCCCCAGGCTCGCGATTAAGCAAAAAAGGCGACTCAAAAAGAGTCGCCAATAATTTATATTCAAATGCAAAGATGCATTATGAATTGACAAGATTACTTGCGGATGAACTTCTTACCGTTCTGGATAAGGATACCCTTAGCGTCAGAGTTAACGCGAACACCCATCATGTTGTAGATAGGAGCGTTTTCGTTGTTGTCAACAGCAACACCGTTTACGCTTGCTGGCATTACGCCGAATTCAACCGGAGTTGGAGCGGGAGTAACTGTACCGTCATCTGCTGTCTTTTCCTCGCCAGAGAATACGATGTAAGGAATCGCTTCGAGTGTAGGTTCATCAGAAGGAACAAAGATGAAGCCGTTATTAGCCATCTTAGAACCCTGTGCCCAATAGTAGAATGTTGAAGGGTATGTTTCGTCAGCATAACTTGCAATGCAGAGGAAACCAGAACCTTCACCAACATTACCACAACCAAAAGTATCACCAGGAGTGTTGAGCTTTGTGAAATCAGGAGCTTCACCAGCTAAATACTTGCTTGCGTCAGTTGCTGCCATGTCTACATTACCGAATGCATCCTCCGGAAGAGTATAGTAAAGTTTGTTTATTCCTTCTGATTTAGAGGGATCAAGTGCTACACCAAGAGCGTAAGCGAGAAGGTTGCTATTACCTTCCATTACGTAGTAGTTCTTGTTAGTATTAAGTTTTGTGAGGAAGATGAAATAACCGGTCTTAGTTGTCTTAAGCTGGTATACACAGCCGCCATCAATCATTGTAGCTACACCATTAGTGAGAGGAGAAGTTCCATTTGTGCTACCAGTGCTACCTGCAGTGATTTTCATAGCTTCGCCACCGTTAATTGATACATGGGTATAAGGAGAAGCAGAGGGGGTGAATGTCTTCATTGTGTCGTCGAAGGCAAGAGAGAGGATGCCATTCTCATCCTGACAAAGAACTGTTCCACCTGGAATAACAGCAGAACCATCGAAACCGAGGGCACTCATGTCCATGAAACATGTCTGAACCTGTGCTGACGCAGTCAGACCTACAGCAAGAGCTGAAAGAAGAAGTGAAATTTTTTTCATACGAAAAATTTTAAGTTAATAGAATTTAATTATTGATTAAGTGTTTGACCATCGGCAGCGGCATTCACCGCTGCCGATAATCTTTATAAGCTATTTATTTTTTTTTATACCCAACAAAAGAATAATCTTGAGTATAGTCAACTTTGGCTGGTTTTCTGCCCCTTATAATATCACATTGATAGAGATACTGGAAACTGATAGTGAGCATATGGGAAGCGTCGTCAGGGAAAGCATCTGCCTCTGTCTTATTTGTTGAGGGAAGTGAGTAGCCAGTGATGACACCACCTACCGAAATCACGGTTTCCACAACGGCTTTCTGATCATCAGTGAGTTTAGTGACCGTAATATCCTTGTCAAAACCATTAGGTACTACAGAATTGTATATAAGATAACGTCCGGCAGAGTTGATAGGAGCAACATTGACTGCTGAAGTTAGATTATGATCCAGTATAGGCTGTTCTGCTACTACGGCGTCAGATGTCAACAACCCTTTGTAAGCCGTTCCCGCCTGGTCTGGAGTCAGATTCATAGTGCCGGGAATTGTATAGGTAGTAGAATCTGTACCGATAATGTATTTGATTGTCCATGTACCTTCATAAAGTCCAGCAACATCTTTCTCGGGATTGGCCTGCGGTCCACGTTCAGGTGTTTCAATCTCTTTCACGCAGGACGCGCAGCATACGCCGAGGAGGGCAACAGACAATAATTTTAGTATCTTTTTCATTGTTGTAAATGATTTCAGAAGTGATTAGAATTAATAACCGGGGTTCTGATCAGCAGAAGTAATAGCGGTGTTGAAGTCCATCTCGCTCTGTGGAATCGGGCGAAGGAGTTTGTATTCGCCATCAGGACCCTTCATTTGATCAGGATTTTTGATCGTACGGCTGAATGCAAGGTTATAGCGGATAAGCTGTTTTGTACGACGGAGATCCTCATAACGGGTTCTCTCTGCATAACATTCGCGAGCCTTCTCATCGAGGATAAGGTCGAGTGTAGTAAGATTGAAGGTAACACCTGAATTGACGAGTGGCAGATATGTCACATCATTCTTATAAGCATCGAAGCTCTGTTGGATATCCGCTTTAGCACGCGTGCGGACGGCATTCACTTTTGTAAGTGCTTCCGCTTCATTGCCGCTCATGTAATATGCCTCGGCTGCAACGAGATACATTTCACTGAGATGGAGCATTGGTATATCACGATATGTCTGATTACGTGTTACATTGTCAGCTGCCGGATCATCATACTTGCGAACACAAACACCACCATATGCAGGAGTAATGAAGTCTGCTGTTGTCTGCTGAGTAGCAGCACCTAAAGTGCCATCAAGATTAAACGGAATCTTTGTAACAGCAGGATAGTCGAGAATGACAGCCCTCGCTGTACCATTCTGGATTCCATAGCCCTCAGTGAACGAATGAGTATTATTCGCATAATTGGTAGCAAGATCTTGACGAACTTCAGCCTCTGTATAATACGCGGGATAGAATTTGAAAGCAAGGTTCTTATCTTCCAATTCTTTAGGTTTACAGTTATAGAATGCGAGATAACCCTCAGTACCCCAGAGTGTGTACTTATCCTTACTATCTTTATCCACTGGTGCATTCCAGTATTCGGTCATGAAAGTGCCATTATAGCGTTCGTCACCGGGTCCCCATAGACGCATAGCCTTGTAGCTCTGACGGTGCTTACCACCTGAGGGAGTTCCTTTCTGTCCGATGATATTGCAGTTGCCGTAGTAACTCATATACTGGTTCATCATTGAAGATCCACCGGTAGTTACATCACCAGGATATCCGGCTCTTTCCCACTGCATTGAGAAAATTTCCTCAGCATTTCCTTCATTGAATGGAGACCATTTGTCTGCGAATGTCATCGTAAGAGCCTGCCCACCGATAGCTTTTTCAGCCCATGCGGCAGCATTTGCGAAATGCTCACGGCTATTGACAGTATATGTGCCGGCGACATAGTTGTCTGCCTTGACATCGAGATCCCATCCTGCAGATAGTTCTACTTTTGCAAGGAGTGCTGCCACAGCCTGAAGACTCGCTTTACCCTCGCGGTTTGTTTTAGGAAGGAGACCCGCATTATAAACATCAGTAAGATCTTTAATCAGACCTTCATATATCTTGTCAAGAGGAGTTCGTGGATAATCACGGCTCGAATTCTGAATATATTCTGTCACATATGGGACACTGCCAAACTGCTGAATAAGATAGTAGTATCCAAAAGAGCGGAGGAAAAGACCCTCATTACCGAGTTCGGAGTCTGCCCCACTGTAGTGAATCATAGCGTTGGCATAGTTGATAGCCTTGTACGATTTTTCATAATAATCTGCTACCGTCCCATTTTCAGGTGTTATCAGAAAGTCACCAAGACCATCGTCAGCCGCTGTCACGAAGTAAAGGTCAGTCGCCTCTTCATGGAGATCAATGTGAGTAGCAAAATATTTGAACGCATCATATGCGACAGGTTGCATCTTTTCCGGATGAGCTGAGAGGTAGGCATCCGCGTCGTCATTGTTAGTCGACTTATTGTCGGGGTCGAGGAAGTCGCTACAGCTTGTAAGCGTGAGCGAAGCCAAGGCTGCGAATCCAAGATATTTATATAATTTCATCGTTGTTTCTGTTATTAAGAAGTTAGAACTTGATGCTTGCGCCAAACTGATATGAAATCACAGAAGGACCGTCGTTCTTTGCGCTTGCAGATGCCCATTCTGGATCAAAGCCGGGATATTTTGTGAATATGAACGGATTGGTGATAGTGCAGTAGAGACGCAGGTTTTGGCAACCGATTGACTTTATCAAATTCGGTGAGAAATTGTAGCCAAGTGTAATGTTTTTAACCTTAGCGAAACTTACCTTTGTAAGACCGCGGGCTGTCTGATAGAAATCCTGTTGAGGACCGAGACCGTCCTGTGTACCACCGGAAAGCATCGGGTATTTACCATAATGAGTAGTGGTCTGGTAGATAGGATCTTGCAAGGTTCCGTCCGGGTTAATACCACCCGCATCTACAAGAGTACCGGCAGGTATATAATAGTCCATCTGCATTTTGCCGCGTCCACGGTCGTGAAGGTCATAATAGTCTCCGTTGAGGAAAGATGAATTTACCCAGAAATTATCCTTGATATAGATATTGAAGCTGAAGTCGATTGAACCGCCCTTTCTTGGAAGACGATACATCATGTTGGATGTGATTGATCCTTGCCAGCGGGGATCTGCACAGAAGATTTTCTTATCGGCATCATCAATATTACCGTCACCGTTTACATCAAGCATCTTTGGCTGTCCTTCACCTACACCATAAACATTGTAGTAGTAGTCGTATTCACGCACCTGAGAACCCGGTGTAAAGCCGTGGTCTATAGCACACTGGTGGTCAGGAACTGTCATGTATTTATCGGAAACAACACCGTCCCATACATACTGATAGATATTGTTAGCTGGGTAGCCTACGAACAGTGAATTAGTTGCTGTTTTGATTACCTCATCACTTATACCATTGATCTCACGCACCTTGTTCTTATTATGGTTGAAGGTGAAGGTAGTAGACCATGTGAAGGTAGGGTTGTCGATATTGATTGTTGTAAGAGCGACTTCGACACCAGTGTTGCGGACCTTACCAATATTGGTAGACATTTCAACGCCACCTGACTCGAGAGGAAGTTTCACTCCATAAAGAAGTTCTTCTGAATTCTTCTGATAGAATTCGATGTTACCGGTGATGCGGTCACGAAGGAATCCGAAGTCTAAACCTACGTTCCATTCCTTTGAAGTCTCCCAAGTGAGGCTTTTGTCTACGATGCCGCTGGCATACACACCGTTATACCATGTTGAACCGAAAGGATAGTATACGGGACTTGAGATACCCACCATGGTTGCATAGTTGCCGACACCCTTATTATTACCGGTGATACCATAGCTGAGACGGAGCTTGAGATTGTTGATCCAGTTTACATCACGGAGGAATGCTTCCTCATTTGCACGCCATGCCACAGCGACAGATGGGAAACTGTGCCAGCGGTGTCCCTCTGCAAGTTTTGATGAACCATCCCAACGCATTGTGGCAGTGAGCAAGTAGCGTTCTTTGAAGCCATAGTTGACACGGAAAGCATAAGACAGCAATGAATTTTCATTGTAAGATGATTTCGAATCCTTGGCATTGAATGTTCCAGAGCCCATATTCCACCAGTCAGAACCTTCGAGAGGGTCAGTAGTCACCCAAGTATAAGACTCGCCGGTGTATTTTGAAGATGAGAAAAGGAACATGGCGCCTACCGAATGGATATCATTGAAGGTCTTATTGTAGTTGAGGATGTTGTCCCATGTCCAAGAAAGGCCTGTGCTATTTACTACGGTTGCTGAATGCACAGCATCGTCTACATATGTCTTACCTGTCTCCGGATTGATGTAACCTACATATTTACCATTGCGATAGCTTGAATAGCTGGGTGAGAAGGTTGACTTAAAGTATAGCTCTGGGAGGAAGTTTAATTGGAGATAAACATTACCGAGTGCTCTGTAGGATGTGCGCTTTTCTGTGGAGTTGCGCATACGGTCGAGCGGGTTGATGAAGTCAGAGAACTGATGGTCGTCGGTTCCAAGGGTATTTTTATTACCCGGATAGTGCTGAATTTCACCTGTCTCAGTATAAGGAATCATATATGGGTTAACGCGATAAGCCTGAGAGATAGCATCGCTGTCGGCATAGCCATTCTTAATCTGCGCAAGGTTGAAGCTGAAACCTGCAGAGATGACTTTATTGATTCTTGCATCGACAGATCCCTTGAATGATACGGTGCTTTGTGAGTCACCGTCATACATACCCTTCTCACCATTGTAGCCGATACCGAAGTGGTAGTTGACGGTCTCGCTTGAGCCTGCAACTGATACGTAGTGGTTCTGCTGGCTACCTGTGCGAGTCACAAGATCAATCCAGTCAGTAGTCTTGCCTTCAGCGAGGAGTTGTTTCATTACATAAGGAGACTGAAGGTTGGCAATCTGTTGCTGCAGAAGAGCCTGACCAATACCGTAGCTTGCGGGCTGCATCCACTGAGAAGTCTGGGCTGCATAGTTGTTTGCGCCGCCCATTGGCATAAGGAATTTGCCGAAGCGGTAGTAATACCAGTTCTCTCCCATCATGAAGTGAGGCTTGTGGCTTGCCTTGTTAACACCGTAATATCCATCGTAAGAGACAGTTGCCTTCTGATTTTTCTTAACGTTGAGACCACCTTTGGTTGTCACCATGATCACACCGGCAGTAGCACGTGAACCATAGATAGCAGTAGAAGAGGCATCCTTGAGCACGTCGATACGCTCAATATCCTGCGGATTGAGGAAGTCGATATCGTCGCACATCACACCGTCTACAACATAAAGTGGAGTAGTTGAGGCATTGATAGAGGAGCGGCCACGGATCTCCACATTGATGGAGCCGTTGGTACGACCAGTTTGTTTAGTAATGCTCACGCCCGGAGTTGTACCCTGAAGGTTCTCAAGGATAGAAGGTGCTCCCTTGGCATTGAGTTTCTCTGTGCCTACAGTAGATACGGCACCGGTGAGGTCGGTACGCTTCATGACACCGTAACCTACGACAACGATCTCTTCGAGAAGCTCAGCATTGTCTGTAAGGACAACATCAATCTTGGTCTGACCTTTCACATCCACTTCAAGGCTGTTGTAGCCTACGTAGGAG
Organism: uncultured Sangeribacter sp.; assembly: GCA_964503095.1. GTDB lineage: Bacteria > Bacteroidota > Bacteroidia > Bacteroidales > Muribaculaceae > Lepagella. The sequence continues at coordinate 11,322 of CAZCZX010000029.1, read as the reverse complement.
AATTGAAGTTTTGCTTTTGGATTGACGTTTTTGAGTGTGTAGTTACCGTCAAGGTCTGTTGCAGTACCAGCAGAGCTGCCTACAATCATTACCGTTGCGCCGATCAGGGGTTCGCCCTCAGAATCCGTTACGATACCGGATACGTCAATGTTCTGGGCAAACGCGGGAATCGCCATCAGCATGGCGACCAAGGTCAGGAACGTCTTCCGCAAGAAGAGCCTTCCCTTTTCTCGTTTCGATGTTAGTTTAATTTTGGTCATAATACACGTTATGATATTTATAATTATTGCCTTGTCATGCACATAGTTAGACATAGCCCAACCATTAGTTCAAAGTCAACTTTTTTAAGGTTAATTATTATTTTTTTAGGTTCCACAATAGGTTTAGCACACAAAATTAGAGAATCTTCTTAATATTTCCAAATTTTTTTGAAAAAAAATCACACTTTTTAACAAAAACCTCACCCCATCCAACCCCACCGTATCGAGTACGTCCTTAAAATTCCCCCTTTAGGGGGTTAGGGGGCCTCTCCTTTTTCTGTTATCGTATGTTAAATATTACCCCACATAGCAATAGTATGCAAAATTTTTATTAACTTTACACCTTAATTATAAATACTGACCTAAACCATTATGAAGAGCCTCGCAAAATTCATGTCGTCGCTGCCGCTGCCGATAAAATCGGTAGTGATCACAGTCATGACCCTGCTCTGCTCCCACGTGGTGGTCTACGACCTCATGTCGGTATCCTTCTTCTCCCCAATGGAGAAGGCTTCCGACTTCAGATTCAGCGATTTCTATACCATTGTCGCCGACGACCGCGCGGTAGCCACCCTCGACGAAGACATCGTAATCGTCCCTCTCGACGGCTACACACGCAAGGATATGGCACGCGTCATCAACGACATTGACTATTGCAACCCTGCCGCTGTCGGCCTTGATATCGCTTTCGCACGCCCATCAAACCCAGATGACGACCCTCTTGCCGAGGCACTCGCCGACTGCCGAAACCTCGTGATGCCAATCAGAGTGGTAGCCGATGAGGATGGCCTTCACCCGGCACATCTCTCATATTACGACTCCATCGTAGCGCCACAGGGAGGGTTTGCTGCCGTCAACATTCAAGGTGATGCACAGGAACGCTCTACTGTGAGGGAATTCACTTCCTACTTCGACTCCCCGGAAGGCTCTGTCCCCTCTCTTGCCGCTGCGCTTGCCGGAATATTGCGCCCGGAGTCAGTTAAGGATCTCAAAAACCAACCCGGGAAGGAAGATTTTATCAGATTCGCTTCCAAAAGATTTGACATCATCGACCCTGAGGAAATCATCGACAACCCCGACCTCATAGAGGGCAAGATTGTGCTCGTAGGCAAAATGGACAATGCAGGAGACATGCACGTCACCCCTCTCGACAATTTCACCCCCGGGCTCCTTATACATGCCCACACTGCCGCAACCATCCTCTCCGGCAAATTTATTCGCGAATTGACCCCATTTGAGTCCTACTCCTTCGCGGCTATCGTCTGCTTCCTATTGGTTTGGCTCAATTTGCGCCTTTGGGATAGTCCCGCGGGACCATTGGTAGTCAGAATTGTCCAGGCATTGGCGCTCTACCTTATGATTATGGGCGGAACCATGGCCTACATACATTACGACATAGACCTCAATTTCGCTTTTGCTATATTAGCCACCTCTTTAGGAGTGGCGGCATGCGACGTCTACATAGGGCTCTTTACCAAAAACGGAGCCTGCGACAAAATTGCCAATTTGTTCAGAAAATCAAACAATAACGCCATATGAAAAGACTGACTCTAAAAACCATCTCAATCTTTGCGATCTCCCTCGCCATAATGACTGCCGGAGATGCTTTCGCCACCCTTACTATTTATAAGGTGAAAGGGAATGTCACGGTCAAAGGGAAATCAAAGAAGGCCGTAAAAGCAGAGCGCAGGGCTGAAGTGTTGCCTACCGACATCCTCAATATTCCAGCCGGTGGAAGCGTGGATATCCTAAATTCTGACAATAAACGCATATATTCTTCCGTTTCTAATGGGAATATGTCGGTCAAAACCCTAATAGACAAAGCGGAAGCGCACGCTGCCAACATCACCGGAAACATCAACCGGAAAGTGATGGCTGCCGTGAAGGAAACCGGATCACAAAAGAAATCCGGCTACGAAGCAATGGGCATGGTGATACACGAAACCGATGCAATTGCCTATCCTGCAATCTCTTTGCCAAAAGACGTCAGTTATCTTTCTTATCTGATCGACAACGTTTCCGACCAGGATGCCGACCATCAAGACTATATTCAATTGGAGACAACATCTGCCGATGCTGAAGACGGGTCGTTCAACTTCGTGATCCTCAGCAGCATCCACGAGCCTCTCTATTTCAATGTCATCGACCAAAGCAATAAAGAGGATATCCAACTTTTGCTCCCGCAAAATCCAATTGCGGCTCCCAAAACAGTGACAGTTGCCTCCGGATTCCGTTTCCTGCCAGATGAAGGAGAAAACAGATATATAGCGATAGCCTCCGACAAGGATTTCTCCGCCGAAGACATCCAGAAGCTTCTCCAACCAGGCTACGAACCCGATGAAGACTACTACCTCTCCATCCTCACCCTAAACCCCTAAACCCCAGAAACCCCAGAAACCCTCGAAACCCTCGAAACCCTCGAAACCCTCGAAACCCCTGAAACCCATAATAATTAAACAAAATAAACACATCATGAAGAAATCTTTACTATTAGCAAGTGCCCTCGCACTCTGCACCCCCCTCTTCGCTGAGGAAGCAGTCCCGGCGTTCCCGGGGGCAGAAGGCCATGGACGTTTCACTACCGGCGGTCGCGGCGGCAAAATCGTCCATGTGACCAACCTCAACGACAGCGGAGAAGGCTCTCTGCGCTGGGCTCTCTCTCAGAGTGGCCCCAAGACCATCGTTTTTGATGTCTCCGGCTACATCGACCTCAAGAGCCAACTCAATGTGAGCTCTAACACTACAATTGCCGGACAGACAGCTCCCGGCGATGGCATCACACTCAGATACTATACTCTTTATTTCGGAAATGCCGATAACGTAATAGTCCGTTTCATCCGTAGCCGACGCTCTCAGGTGAAAGATGTCAACGACGGTGCTGACGCAACTTGGGGACGCCGTAAGAACAACATCATCATCGACCACTGCTCTTTTTCTTGGAGCATCGATGAGGTCGCTTCTTTCTACGACAACCGCAATTTCACTATGCAGTGGTGTACTCTCGGCGAAGGCCTCGCAAATCCCGGACACTCCAAAGGCTCTCACAGCTACGGCGGCATTTGGGGCGGAAAGGAAGCTTCTTTCCACCACAATTACCTAACCCATATCCAAAACCGAGCACCGCGCTTCAATGGTGCACGCTACGAATGGAATGGTTGGGACAAGGAAAAGTATGAAAACACTGTGGATGCAGAGCGCGTTGACTTTCGTAACAATGTGATGTATAACTGGGGCAATGGCAACGGTTGCTATGGCGGCCCAGGCGGCGGATACATCAACATGGTCAACAACTACTTCCAAGCCGGTCCCGGCACAAAAAACAAGACTACAGTTACGGAAGTATCAGTAGGCAACTCCGGAAACTCAACAAATGAGGCTCTCCGCAATCTCTGCTCCCGCTACTTCATTGAAGGAAACTACGTGACTGCTGCTGACGAACCGGAAAACTACGACTGGAAAGGTGTGAAATATGATGGCGGTCTGAAAACCGTTGACGGTGAGAAATATATGCCCGATACCAAACACAAATTCGGAGAAAAGGCTGACTATACAGATTTTGATGGCTACAGCTATCTTAAAGTCAAACTCGACGAGCCTATCGATGCCGGCGTGGTCACTACCCAAACTGCCAAGACTGCATACGACAAGGTACTCGACTACTGTGGAGCTTCCTACGTACGCGATGCTGTGGATATCCGCTATATGGAAGAGGCTCGCACCGGCACTGTGACCTACCACGGAAAAGAACCGTATGTGGACAAGAGTGGAAAAGTTAATCCCACTTCCAACACTGAAGGGATCCTCGACTTCATCAATGATCCTGATGGTGAGGAAAATCCTAACACTGCAAGTTTCCCTGAATTGAAGAGTGTGAACCGTCCTGAAGGTTATGACACCGACCTCGACGGCATGCCCGATGCATGGGAAACAGCCAACGGTCTTGACCCAAACAATCCAGACGACGCCAACGAATATACCGTAGACTCAAGAGCAATTTACACTAACGTGGAAGTCTATATCAACCAGCTTGTTGAAGACATCATGAAAGGTGGAAATGCTGACGCAATCTCCGCTGTTGACGAATACTATCCTGAATGCGTTCGCATGAGCGCTGTCGAGGGCATCGAATCTGCTCCGAGCGAAGTCGTGGCTGTAGAATACTACGACCTCAACGGTGTGCGTATTGCAGAGCCGGCTCAAGGCATCTCCATCCGCCGAATCGTATTTGCTAATGGTACTTCTGAAACTGACAAAGTAATTAAGAAATGATTTTAAAGAAATTAACTATGATGATGGCTGCCATGGCAGTCATCATCCCTGCGCAAGCAGACGATGCCATCCTTCCCTCATTCCCGGGCGCAGAAGGTTTTGGCGCTATCACCACGGGTGGACGTGGTGGTAAAGTGTATCATGTCACAAACCTTGACGACAGTGGCGAGGGTTCTTTCCGCTGGGCTTGTAGCCAAAGCGGCACCCGCACCATTGTCTTTGACGTGAGCGGCACAATCCATCTGAAATCTGAACTGAAAATCAAAAACGGAAACGTAACAATAGCCGGACAGACTGCCCCGGGCGACGGCATCTGCGTGGCTGACTATCCTTTCGTGATCAGTGCTCCTAATATCATCATCCGATTCATGCGTTTCCGCCTTGGAAATGAGGCTTTGAAGACCAACAACAAAGCCCATGAGGGTGACGGACTTGGTGGAATGGACGGTTCTAAGATTATGATCGACCACTGCTCCGTAAGCTGGAGCATCGATGAATGCCTTTCTGTCTACGGCTCAAAAAACATTACTGTGCAATGGTGTATGGCCACACAGAGCCTTGTTAACTCCGGTCATAGCAAGGGTGCTCACGGATATGGTGGCAACTGGGGTGGCGCTGGCGCTTCCTACCATCATAACCTCCTCGCACACCATGGATCACGCACTCCACGCCTTGGCCCGCGTCCCGGTACTCAACTCGATGAACGCATGGACCTCCGCAACAATGTGATGTATAACTACGCTGGTGAAGGCTGCTACGGTGGCGAAGCCATGACGGTCAATATCGTAAACAACTACTACAAACCAGGTCCCGCTACTGCCTCTATCAGTGAGGGAAAGCAAAAGCGAATGGCAAAACCGGGCATCAGAACTTTCGACTACTGTATAAAGGCTGACAATCTTAAGACTACAGCCCAGAATTATAATAAGGTGAAAGGCACAAACCTTACTACCTGCAAACTGACAGTAGACCCTGCCGACAAAGGATATTTGACTTTCGAGGGAGATGACAACAAGTATGAGATTGACGTAGAAAAACTTACAATCAATGTTGATGGTCAGGACGTAAAAGTTTCTACCAACGACTGGGGTAAGGCTCTCCACAAGTGGGGCAGCTATTACATCCAGGGCAACGTAAACTCTAAATATGCTGATGTGTCTGCCGACAACTGGACAATTGGCCTATTCAATCAGGTTGACAAGGGCACTAAGGTAGACTATCACAATGCAACTGAAGAAAATCTCCGTGCTTTCGTGCCTATGGAGTTTGCCGCTGTAACAACTCACTCTGCTGAAGATGCTTTCGAACGCGTGCTGAAATATGCCGGTGCATCTCTGAGTCGTGATGAATATGACGAAATGATGGTTGCTGACACTCGTAATGGAGAGGCTTGCTGTGTAGTAAAAGGTATCGGCAAGGGATTAATCAACAGCCAAGACGACATCACATATGCTGACGGCTCCACAGGATTCCCCAAACTTAACTCTCTCGAGGCGCCAGTTGACACTGACGGCGACGGTATGCCCGATGAATGGGAGAAAGCCAACGGCCTGAATCCTAATGACGCAGAAGATGGTCCGGCTGTTTCAGAAAGCGGATACACCAACCTTGAAAACTACCTCAATAGCCTCGTGGCTCATATTATGGAAGGTGGCAATGAAGGTGGTATCCTCCTCGAGGGCAAGACAGAATTCGGCACAACAGCCGTAGATGCAATCCCTGCTTCTTCTGCCTCAGATTCCCGCACCTACAACCTCCAAGGCGTAGAAGTATCTGACGATGCTAAGGGTCTGATCATCAAGAACGGCAAAAAGATCCTGAAATAACCAATTTCTCGGTATGGCTTACCATTATTACTGATTTGGAACATATCGAGTATATAAATTGTTATTATAAAGGCGGCTTCCCTTAGAAGCCGCCTTTAAATCTCTAATATTATGGAAATTATAAAAGATACAGAATTCGGTGGCGAACGCCCACTATTTGAATCCCACAATCTCCGCCTTGAAAATGTAGTGATCCGCGCCGGAGAGTCTGCACTCAAGGAATGTAGCGATATTGAAGCCATTGACTGCACTTTTGAAGGGAATTATCCCTTCTGGCATGTGCATCGTTTTCTCATCGACCATTGCTATTTTGCAGTAGGCGGACGTTCCGCACTATGGTATAGCGACCACCTGAAGATGAAAGACACTGTCATTGATGCTCCAAAGATGTTCAGAGAGATGTATGACCTTGATCTTGAAAATATAGTGATGAACGATGCTGATGAAGTTTTCTGGCGTTGCAAAGACATCAAAATTAAGAACCTCAAGCTTCATGACGGCACCTATCCATTCATGTTTAGCGAAAATATTGAAGTGGATGGATTGGAATCTGACAGCAAATACGTGTTCCAGTATGTGAAGAATGTTGTGATCCGCAATGCGAAGATCACCACCAAGGATGCATTCTGGGAAGTGGAGAATGTCACAATCTACGATTCCGAACTTAATGGGGAATATTTAGGTTGGCACTCCAAAAACCTGCGACTCGTGAATTGCCACATCACCGGCGAGCAACCACTTTGCTATGCCGAAAATCTGGTGCTTGAGAATTGTACATTCGGCCCAGACTGCGACAGGGCTTTCGAATATTCAAATGTCAACGCCTTAATTTCGGGCAAAATCACCAATATCAAGAATCCAACCTCAGGCCATATCATTGCAGATCAAATAGGTAGCGTGACAATCGACAAAAACATAAAAGCTCCCGCCAACTGCGTAATAGAAACCCGCAAATAATTGTCCCCAAGCCCCTCCCCCGGCCCCTCCCCCTCTCGCTTCGCTCGGCCGGAGGGGAGGTGACTTATTAAAACAGAGACAACTGAACTACGCGATTATTTAGAGATTCATTGTGCGAGGTCATACTTAGATTTTTTGAATTCAAATATTTATCTATATCCAGTCTCATCAATAGATTTTTTGTAACAACACGTTTTGCATCTTTAAATACCAATGATTTCAATAAGAATTGGATTTCATCAGATTTAAGTGCCGATAAAACAATTCGTGCCTCTTCTAGGGAATCAAAGGCCAATTGATAGCATGTATCATCAACTACATACGGTTTGCCCTTATGATCCTCCACTAATACAAAAGAAATATCCTTATATAAAGAAGAAACAACTATTTTAAAAGGCTTAAATGAATAGTCTCCAACTCCAAAAATACTGAATTTATCTTTACCTTTATATATAGAACTCTTACGCTTGGCAAAGAATTCCTCTTTGCTTTCCAAATATTGATAAAGTTTGGGACATTTAATCTTCAGACTCGCAGTATTTTCACCCGTTTTATGCTGCGGAACTATAATAAATTTTCTTTGGTGGCTGCTTTTTCTGTTGATGTCAGAACTTTTTAATAATGGATAGATTAAATCTGATTCGATATCCACTTCTTCTCCAAATCCATTGACAAACTTTCCGTCCATAAGATTCAATTCCAACACAGAAGCACAATCATGCTTTATCCCAGACCTCCATTCGTAGGAAGAATGTCCATCATACTCTGAAAATTTCTCATATGAATTAATATCCGATACAAAACATCCATTAATCCATCCATATGTAGATATATATCTTTTATTATAAAAATCAGAAACGTCACATTTTTGAGAGTATGCTGTTCCCAATTTTGCAAAAAGGCATGACGCTTCTACCGACACATCAAATTCTTTAGATGCATCTATTTGCTCCTGACTTATCTCTGAGATACATTTAGGATAGTCCTGCTGCTTTGATATTATATTTCTTATTACAGAATTCTTCAACAAAAAAGATATTCCACCTTTACACTTACCTAATTTTTCTAATAGGGATAATGTGATGAATTCACTTATATCAAAGTTGCTTTTTCCTGTTATAGCATCAATGCCATTGAGATTATATATATTACTTTTCTTAGGAGCATTATCGGATTCAAATTTTCCTTGATGACTGTTTGTCACCCAAGGAGGATTTCCAATAATAGCCAAATTCCAATTTTCATCAAAAATCTTCTTCGATAATCTATTTAAGTCTACCAAAAAAAAATCTTTATTCAAGATGCGAATTTTTGGCACATTCTCCCTGGGGTGGGCGATAGCATCTGATAAAATAGTATATTTTAATTCTTTTGTGTAATCTCCATTAATTTCAACGGCAAAAACTTCTGAGACATTATGGAATATTTCTAACGCAGACTTAACAAACGATCCTCTTCCGCATGTGGGCTCAATTACTATATCAGGTTCTCCGAACCTCTTAACATGATCAAGACATATTGCTCTTGCTAACTGAATTGGAGTTTGCCAATCGCCATAGACACTTCTATCTTCACACACTAATTCTCTGGAAGAATCCCAAGAATATATAAAATCATCCTTTTCTTCTTCTGAACAAAAATAATCCACAATCCCTGAAACGGATTGCATTATCTCGTTTGCTTCTATATAAGTCTTGCTTTTAATCTTATCTATCAGGCTCTTCATGACTATAGCGAATAAGAGTGTCTATTCCTGAAATGTCAGTATCCAACGCTACGATTCTGCCATACTGCAATCTCCACTGCAATGCATTGGAAATGGTCAAATATCCTACAGGAGGGGGTGACTTCAGTATTTCTTTAGCCATGTTATATAAAGAAGTCTCATCAGCAGGAATATGTCGCTCTATTAAGAAAGCAAAAATATCATCCTCGTTGCCTTCATTCTCGATTATTTTATGAATTCCCGATGTCGTTTGGAAATCACCGGTTCTCGATTTATCTATAAAACTACATGCCACAAATTCCAACATTCCTTCATGAGTTGCCTCATTATCACGCTTTTTATATACAAAAACAATAAGATTATATCCAAGACCAAAAATCTTTTGCTTGCTGTCTCTGAACGGACAACTTGATTGCGGCTGCCGGATTGAAGTAACTTTTATATCCGTTTGCACAGAAGGCAAATCTAAACCACTTGCCGAATTGCCAACATCAAGAATATACCTTTCCTTCAAGAATACTTTAAACAAATGTTCTACAATTGTTCCAACGGCTTTACCATCTGTTACCCCATATAATTCTGAGCGATACTTTCCTGAATATAACTTACAAAATGCAATACTCTCCTTTTTTAGAGAGGCAATGGTCAATTTCTTTTTCATGTGACAAAGATAATAATTTTTCTTTTAATATTTACCTCTTTCTTATTTAATTTTATTATTTTTGCATAAAAATATGAATTAGTTTTAACCAATTATTCGATTAAACTGATTGATTAACGATTAAACGATTAAACAAAAACAATGAAATACGATTTCGAAAGCATTACCCCACGCCGTGGCACTCTCTCCTATAAATGGGACAGTGCACGCGAGGGTGTACTTCCCATGTGGGTTGCCGACATGGACTTCAAGACTGCCCCTGCCATCATCGAAGCTCTCCGCAAAAGAGTAGACAACGGCATTTTCGGATATACCCGTGTGCCAAATGAATATTATGAGGCAGTGATTTCTTGGTTCAGCAGAAGACATGGTTGGACCATCGACCGCAACATGATCATATACACTTCGGGAGTGGTACCGGCAATTTCTGCAATCATTAAGGCTCTTGCAATTCCAAGAGAAAAAATCATTGTGCAGACACCCGTCTACAACTGCTTCTTCTCCTCAATACGAAACAACAGTTGCGAAATTCTGGTAAGCCCACTTCGCAAAACCAATGACACTTACGACATTGACTTCGACCAATTGGAGAAGGATGCCTCCGACCCAAAAGCAACCTTAATGCTCCTCTGCAATCCTCACAATCCTGCTGGCAGAGTATGGAGCAGAGAGGAACTCACAAAGATTGCCGAAATCTGCAAGCGTCATGATGTCACAGTGGTCTCCGATGAAATCCACTGCGAATTCGTCTTCGACGGCTATCATTACACTCCTTTTGCAAATGTAGCCAAAGAAACCGGTTGCAAATCAGTGGTATGCATTTCCCCAAGCAAGGCTTTCAACATTGCCGGACTGCAAATTGCCAATATCGTAGCACCTGATGAAGAGACTCGCGCTCGCATTGACAAAGCAATAAATATCAATGAAGTATGCGATGTTAACCCCTTCGGTGTGCTTGCCACAATAGCCGCATATAATGAAGGAGAAGAATGGCTTGCCCAACTTCTTGACTATATCAAAGAGAATTATGAGTATATGAAGGAGTTCTGCGAAAAGAATCTTCCCGAATTTCCCATAGCAAAACTCGAGGCAACATATCTCGTCTGGATGGACTGCACGGCACTCGGTCTGAAATCAGAAGCCCTGGAAGAGAAACTGATAGAGGAAGTCAACCTCTGGCTCAATGCCGGCACAATGTATGGCACAATAGACGGCGAAGGCTATATGCGCTGGAACATAGCCTGCCCCCGCTCCCTCCTCATCGACGGCCTCAACCGCTTCCTTTCCTTCGCAAAGAAAACCAAAGCTTCCATCAATTAGAAAATCAGAATAATTCTGAATGAGATCCAAGCCTGACAAGTTTGATAATGCCTTTTTCTTTATCCCACCATATTAACAAGGTATCATTTTCTATATGACATTCCATATGGCCTTTGTAATTTCCCGTTAAAGCATGAGGTCTGTTTTCCTTTGGGATTTCTTCACCGCTTACTAGTTTATTGAGAATAAATTCAAGTTTATCTATCAAAGATGCATTATGCCTATACCTCTTTAAATCCTTCTTAAATTGAGATGTAATCTTTAGAATATTCATAACGAATCAACAAAAGAGCGAAAATTCTG
>CAZCZX010000028.1:0-19596 GCA_964503095.1 uncultured Sangeribacter sp. | reverse complement strand
TTTTTGTATTCATAAAAATCTTTGACTTTTTAGGATACATTAGGATAAAAAATTGGCGTAATCAAGAAATTCCTACTACCTTTGCATAAACCCAAATAGAAAGGAAAATGAAGAAAGCAGTGATTTATGCCAGGGTGTCCTCTCTGGGCGACCGCCAGTCAACAGAAAGACAAGTCAGAGATCTGACTGAATATGCAGAAAGGAATGACTTTAAGATTATCCAGATTTTTGAAGAGCATATCAGCGGTGCCAAGAAAAATGATGAGCGTCCTGTACTGAAGGAATGTCTTGATTACTGTGAAAAGTCAGTTGTACATTGCTTGCTGGTGTCAGAATTATCACGGCTTGGAAGAAATGTTGATGAAGTGCTTGCAACTGTACGTTTCTGTAAAGATCGCAATCTTAATGTCTTCTTCCAGAAAGAGAATCTAAGTCTATTCCAAGTTGACGGAACTAAAAATCCGTTTCTCAACATCTTCATATCTGTGCTTGGAACATGTGCAGAGATGGAGCGCGAGAACATTCACTTCCGGCTTCAGTCGGGAAGAAGACGTTACGTCGAGAATGGTGGAAAGCTTGGTAGGAAGCGAGGAAGCTCAAAGAGTAAGGAAAAGAAAGAGGAAGAATACAAGAATGTCATCCGGGAACTCAAACGTGGTACTTCCATTCGACGCACAGCCAAACTATGTGATGTGTCAGTTTCGACAGTTCAGCGACTTAAAGCTGATTTCTTTCCCAAATTCTCAACAAATTCATTAGGCTCACAGCTGCTTTAGCGATTTCAGACAAAACGGTTGTTAAAGCTAACCGAAATTAGTTCAATTCAAATGGTTTTTAATACTCTTCAGGGAAAACGGATTGGACTATTATCATTTATCTTTTCTTCGATACTCACCATCGGGTGCTTGTAAGGATGCTTCAATCGTCTCATTACTTCTATTAAGATTTAGGGAATAAACAGGATTCAGTTGATTCCGAAGATTAGAAATGTCTGTCGTTGTAAGGTCTTTCCATACATGATGTTCCAGTATGTCATATATCATCCCAGAATCAGTTTCTTCTGTGGCGATGTCACTAATAATTGCATGGAATTTAGCTACAAACTCCATACACTCGTTCTTGTCACTTAACTCGCCTTCGCTATGCGTAAGTTGATTGCCTACAGTCAAGATATGAGGATCTGCAGAAATGGATATGGCAACCCATTTGTCGCAGTACGGATCTCCATCTGAAACAATCATCCATAACGGATGTCCCCATCTTTTGTAAGAAGAACTCTCATCTATATACATTAAATATGGTATACCGGACATCTTTGGTAGAATACGGGTATATTCCGCAAGTTCCATGGGGTGCAACTTGTATGTTTTTCCTTCAGAATTATTGCTTTGCTTCTTCTTTCTTAGTGGGGTCATTTGATAATGAAATAAGTTACTTACCAGGGTCTTCTGTTAGTCATTCCTAAAAAAAGCTCCAACTCTGTAAAACCTGCGCAATGGACTTAATGCTGATTAATATCCAAATTCTCAACAAATTCAATTGGATCATAATCAGAATCTTCTTGAGCAAATTTTGCCAATAAATGTCGATTTCTAATTATGAATTGTTTAATTTTATATAATTCATCCAGAGGAATATCTATACCCATATAAACATCAAGAATTTTAGGGTCTTCAGATACTGATATAGGAATAAAGTCATCACACTGTCTGCCTATGCCATTCCGAACAAAAATAAGTAGGGGATGGTTGTCGCGAATGTAGGAGCCTCCATCATCTACAAATATATCGAATTTTAACATTGTTTCATAAGGATGAAGCCACATATATCCTATTAATTCCTCTGCATCTATTAATGCATATCTATCTTGAGTGGGAACTTTTTCCCTCATTTCATTATAACTTCTTTGTACTAAACTCTGGAAAGAAGAGTCTGTAATCTTATTGTTAATCATGACCAAATTTAACGTGAGTAGATTATACAAATTTTGAAATTTTGGATACCTCCCAAGAGAAATCTCTGTGGTTTCCTTGTTTTATATATGGAGATAGACCTCAAAACAGTCGCTTAATTTGAGGAAGTTAAATTTATTGCTAAACATCAACCAGCATCTTTAATGAATAATAGAATACTTGAAGAAATTCAAAGTGGAGATTTCACTAATTTCAATATGTTAAGTGAAATTCAACAAATTGAAATTATGAAAAATTGGGATGAACAACAATGGATAAGATTTCGGATGCAAAACACTGTGTCTGAAAAAGACGTGTTTGACCCAATATTAAAATTGAGTGATGAAGAAGAATGAAAGGTATTTTGAACCCGTTTGATTCTATGTATCACTGTTATAGATCGCTGTAACTTCTCGTATCAGTATCTCTCGAAGTTGCTCTACCGACATATCACCTTCATTCTTAGTAGATTCCATCGGGAGGATAGCGTTATCTTCACTATCCTCCAAATTAGCTTGCTCTCCATTATTTATCATCTCATTTGCTCTTGTTCTTTTCTTCTTAGCAAAAATTATGCACTCTATACCAGACTCTCATTTTAATTGCTCTTTTATGAAGCCTTAAAATTGAATATGGGTCTGATGACATTGTCTATGGAGACTGTATCACCAATATTGGCAATAATTTCTGAAGCTGGTTTGTAGACCATTGGAGATTCATCGCGAGTGAAGTCAGTTATGCTTTCTGAGTAGATGCCTTGCATGGAAGACTTAAAATCCTCCATAGAAATCTTCTCATAAGCTTGAGTTCGGCTCAGTACTCTTCCCGCGCCATGCGGAGCGGAATTATTCCAATCAAGATTACCTTTACCTGTACATAGCAGCGAACCATCGCGCATATTCAAGGGAATGATGGAGCGTTCTCCTTCATTCGCTGAAATTGCTCCTTTTCGTATCATGTTGTCATCATTGATATAGTTATGTACAGACTCAAATTCCTCCAAGATTGATATGCTTGGAAAGAATCTTAGAAGTAGTATGGAAATCAGTTTCCGATTAAGCACTGCCCATTGCTGGCACAATCTCATATCATGAAGATACTGTTTACTTCCTTCTCCCTCCAAATAGCATAGTGCTTCAGGAAGAGACGGTTTGTTCTTGATCTGCTTCCTTTTCATCTCTTTAATCACGTCTTGCAGTTCAGCTCTCCTTCCGGCAGCCTTATATTCCGCAATCGTCTGCTTGATGCTTTCCTCGAGTTCGTCATATCCGGGAGTCAGATGCTTGACAGCTTTTTTCTGATAAAGTTCAGCTACCTGTTTTCCAAGATTGCGCGATCCAGTATGGATCACAAGATAGACGTTATCTTCGTCATCTCTGTCAAGCTCGATAAAATGATTTCCTCCACCAAGAGAACCGATTGCTTTGTTGATTCTAGGGATATCCCTTAGTTCTCTGTAGCAATTTAATTTAGTGACAAGTTGCTTCGCTTCTTTATATATATCCAGCTCTTCTCCAATGAGTGGCTTAAAGCCGAATCTGTCCTCCCGTATTATCTTGCCTGACGGCACAGATGACCGAATATGTTGATAGAAAGAATGGAAATCAATGTCATTCAGCTTCCCAAGCTTAATGACACGCATTCCGCATCCAATATCTACTCCAACTATATTGGGAATCACTTTGTCGCCCAAATTCCCAGTGAATCCGATGACACAGCCCGCTCCAGAATGTACGTCGGGCATGATCCTTATTTTCTTATCAGAAAACACATCAACCGAAAGCAGTGTGCTAATCTGCTCCAAAGCATTGTCTTCTATGTTATCTGTGAATATCTTCACATCGTAGCCTTCCAATGATTTCATCTTCTTTCTCGTTTACTATTATACCATGTTAAGGAATCACGAATTGAACAGGAGATCGATTATCCCCACAATCAATCCAATAACAGCAACTATTGCCATTATTGCAATCACTACTGCAAGTATTGCACAAATTATATACCACCACATAATATTTATTTTTTTTGATTTATATTGCAAAATTAATCATCAAATCTCTGAAAACCCGAGTTCTTTTTGTTCTTTTACCCATCTTGATTACACACTCTTGCACCGATAATCCACTCTGCCCTTTCTCTTATAAGCAATTCCACATTCCCAAGACAATAAATCCCAGCTGGAGAATCATTCCCAATAGCAAGCATTCTCTTTAATTTTTCTTGATTTTCCATTGCAAATACATTAGACAGGATACCTGTTATCACGTTGTTATTACGGATACCAGTCAATATAAGTATGGTTGCTTATGAGAATTATTTTCTTGAGTAATATTGCTGATAAATCGCAGTTGTTTATTCTCTTCCCACTCTTATATTTGGAAGATTTTCATTGCTATGATCTTCTATAAGAGACCATTACTTGCTTCTATCCATATACATTAGAATTTTAGTTTCAAATAATCTGGCATCGGGTAGTTAATGGAGATTTTGACACTATGATTATTGCTATTCCAAGATTTCAACGCGAATTTCCAATTGGAGTCTCCATCTTCATCTGAAGAACCCAAAGACTTAATAAATCCCTTTAACTGTGCCTCATCCAAGATTTGTGAGCATTCGCCATTTAACTCTACATATTGTGGAGAAAGAAGATTGACGATGGCGTGAAATTGAGTACATAATGGATATGTTTCATCATCCCCAATATGGATGTGAGGCGGAAGATCTCTTTCAGCACGTCGAATGAATATAACATAAGATATAGATTCTGGCGAGGTCTGAAATTTGTCAATTATAGAAGATGTTATCGATAGCTCTTCTGCGTATGATGATGTTATCATAATATGTCTGTTCTGATAATTTGTGTTTAATATCCATCTGGGTATTCCTCCAGATATACTCTTATATGGCTGTCGAGTGAAACTTTTGCATTCCACAACGCAATCTTAATATCCACTGGAATGTTCATATTCCTCATGACAGGATCAAGCAGGGGATTAACTAAAGAAGGATCTCTCAATTCCGGTCTATCAAATAGCATAGCATCTACTGTAAGATAAAACTCTTCGTCTTCCATTCGGTCGAGTTTCTCCACACTCATTATATCATGTACCAGCCAATGTGATTCCTCAGACATGAGTTCAAACAAAGTGTCAGCATATTCCTCAATTTTCTTTTCCGACTTTCTCCAAAGATATCCACTGAAATCCTCGGGATATGCGGGATTGTCAAAGGTGAAATTGAACCATACCTCGAAAGGATCATACCATGAGACCAGTTGGAAACCTTCATTTTCATCAAAGGAAACAATTTCCCAGGGAACTGAAGAAAAAAGATTCTCATCAATCTTGTCGAATACCGCAGGAAGTTTATTCCCATTCCCGTCTATCAACCCCCATTTTCCCATTTCATTCTCATATAGAGAATATGGAGGGTGCTTCCCTAAACCATATTCTGAACTCATAATAATTGTTGGTTTTTATAATAATCCATAATGTCTGTCATAAAGTCAGCATTTCCAAGATTTCCGGAATATGGCATAAAATCTGTGGATTCATACTCAAAGAAGTCAAAGTTATCCTTGGTCGTTAGTATGTTATAACAACGAGGATAGTATGAAACTTCGCGAATTGAATGTTCCGGGTCTTTGCTGAGATTTCCAATATAGTCATTTCTGTCTATGGGAACAGAAACAACTATTCCCAATCCAATTGAAGTGGGTGATATGGGAAGCTCAACAATATCCCCGACATTTGGCAATCCTTTTTCAGAGGCGAAGAGCATCCTCCCATTCTTGCGTGCCAATTCCTTGACAAGCATTCCCTGGTCATCGTAATACCATGAGCGTTTTGGATGAGTGACAGTAATGTCTGCGCCTTCTTCGAACTCGTCTATAGATATGGAGAATACTCTGCAATCGGGCTTCTCAGTGTATTGCTTCAGATACTCATCGATTCTTTTCTTCGCTGATTCGAATGAAAGGAAAAGTGAACACCGACAGTCAATCTCACAGTTGAGACTCGTTCTGTTTGGGGAGTAGACTCTTGGCTCATCTTTGTGCAGATAGTGTAGAAATGTAACGGTTACTGAGTATATTAATGAAGTATTCATATCTCATTTTCTTATTGAATCGCCTTTTTTATTTCGTATTGGTTAGATGCATTCAAAATAACACCAATCTCTTCAGTTGTAAGAAACCGTGTTGGGGGAATATCATCTTCGGGAGCGTTTTCATCCTCAAGATTATCATGAGCTGGTATCCCATCAAAGATGATGACGCACTCCTTTTTTGCTTTCTTAGACTTCTCTTCCATAGCTTGTATCAAATCATTCCATCATTTCTCTTCTTATCAAAAATAAGGAGACTTTCTTGGTTTGACCGTTGGACTATTATATATTGTCAATGTGATATCATCCAACTCTCCATTAACTTCCACACAATATAACTCAAGGGACATTGGACTCCCTTGTCTTCCCATGTCGTATGCAGTAAGTATCCCGGAGCCATGGGCGAACAGTGCATCTACTTGAGCACCACACGATGGACATTCCAAAAATCCATGTATGGTTATTGCTTTCATAGCACAATTCTTATGATACCTGTAAAAGCAGTTTGGGCAACGAAGTTCATGAGCTGTGAAATTTTCGGTTATATCGTACATCACTATTATGCCAAGTGACTTTCCGTCATGTTTATAATAGGAAGGAGGGATTATGACAAATCCATGATGGTTTTTGCTGAACATCGATAGCTTATGTTGCTTGCCGATGCTAAATTCAAGAGGCTTATAAAGCTTATCTATAGTTTGGTTTATCGTCTTTGGGTCAATCGTGAATTCATCAATCACCGGTCTGTCGGGGTTGGGAGACTGAGCTTTCATAGTAAAATTCCAGCCCACAACAATAGCCAAAATGGTAAAGAAATATTTCAAGTTATTCATACTATATAAGTTTTTGTTTTCATGTTGCAAAGATAATATCTGATTTTCAAAAAACCATAGTTCATGTTGTTCATATATAGTCTTTTGGGGTTTTGAGATATCAATGAAATTTTGTAATTTTGTAGTATGGAAAATTTTTCTGCTCCTTCTTCTTTTGGATCCGATTTTTCAGAAAGATCCGACAGTGCCGTTATCAATGGCTTCACAGAAGAAAATGTCTGTGGGGAAGGTGCATCGTGTGTAGTCTATAAAATGAGACTGGGTGGATTGCAGGTAGCAGTAAAACGCTTGCGTCCGGAATACCGAACCAATCCAGCATTCATATCATCATATCGAAAGGAGTATCAAATTGGGCAAAGATTAAAACACGACGCTTTGCCGGTTTATCGGGATTTCATTGAATCTGGCGAAGAAGTCTACATGGTAATGGATTACATTGACGGAGTATCCCTGCAAGATTTCCTATTGACAGATGAAGGGAAGCAGTACTTTCGCTCTGATAAAAATGTAAGGCGTTTCTTTTCAGAACTTCTTGGAGTCATTGCGTACCTGCATAGAAGTGGAGTGATTCACTGTGATTTAAAACCAGCGAATGTATTGCTGCGTCACAGCGACAGAGGAGTGATGCTCATAGATCTTGACAAATCGTACTCTGACACACTTGACTGCACCCATGGAGGTACACCGACTGTAAGTAGTCCTATGGTAGAGGGCAACAAGCCAACTGCTCAAAAAGATTATGCTGCTATAAGTCGATTGTTGGAGATTCTTGAAGGAAGTGTTCCAAATTTTCCTAAGAGCAAGTTCAGACGTTTCCAAAGACTATGCCGTAAGGGTGATGTTAGCTCTGAAATGCTTATTGAAGCAATCAAGACACCTTCCCGGTTCCGCTTTTGGCTGATAGGGATAAGCTTTGCATGTCTGGCAGTGAGTGCTATCTTATGGGGTGTGCAAGATAAATCCAATGTGAGTGAGTCCCAAACTGATTCTAAGGGTTCTGTCAAAGATACGGTGATAGTGGTGAAAAAGATTGAGGAATCTTCCGTTCCCGTCACTTCGATACCACTTGAGAATGAATCCAATAAAGCTCGGTTTCTTGATGTGACATTAAAAGATTTTGACATGAGAATGGCTGATTTTTACCAACTGGCGGAAGCTTCCATGCAATCCTTGAGTTTGGGAGACATATCCGATAAGGAGATTCAACAACTCATGAATTCTGTTGTGGATAAGTACACATCGGAATATGGTGAGCTTCTTTCCCATTATAAAGAATCAAATCCAGATAAATCTTCATTGGATGTGGAGTTAGAATTGGCTCAAGTTTCAGAGCACAGCAAAGCTTCAAGATTGCTCAAACAATTCACGCAAGCTGCTGTTGACACGCTTAGAAATAGGAATCCCGAACAATATAATGATTGATTCTACTTCTCTTCCTATTGCATTTCCTATGCGATTAGCCAAATCATTAGTAGTATATATGCAATCACGCCAATGATCACCAATATGGAAATAAGCCGTTGAGAGCTTTTCTCTCTTGCTATTTTGGCATCCATCTTATTGGCGAAGTTCTGCATATATTCATCTGTAAATATTTCCTCATTTTCAGGCAACCGAAATCCTCCCTCTGTCTTTATCGGCTCATCTTCCCCGGGGTCGTAGTCATCACTTTCGTCATACACTACTACGCCATCTTCCTCTACTATTTCAAAGTTCTTATTATCCATATGTTAATGTCTGAAAATTCGATTGATTGCTCTATAGTTTGGAAGCAGATCAATTTCGATCAAAGGTTCCTTTCTTAGATGGCTCCATTTCCAAAGAAGTTCGCGATAATTCATTTCGTAAAATTCATTAAGAGCGGAAAGAGACGCATTAGAAAATCTGTAGTTGGAACTCTGATTGTCTGGATATAATTCCGGGTTAATCATGTTGAAGCGAATTATTGTGCTGTCATTCCCGTCAGCAAAACGTATATAGAAGTTTGGCTCAGTTCCCACCCCATCAACATCTGCTTCTATTAAATTGCCGGTATCCTTTAGCACAAGCTTTCCTTCATCAGTGATTTGGATATGGAGTTCCGATCGTGTATCTGCCGAGTCTATTTCTTCTTTTATCTCTACGAACCCAAGATGTTTATATGCAATTTCAAAAAGTTCATGAATGTCTCCATTGTAAATGATAGAATGGATTCCAGACTCGTCCTTTGGATATTCAAACCCGTATTTTTTCTGATTCTCTTCAGATTTGAAGAATGATTCCAGAGCATTCATATTCTATGCTATGATTTCCAGTGAAGTTAGACCGCCATCTTTCGCTGCCCGGTAGCCTCCTAAATTCCGGTCATTGCGGATCACGTCTGAGACAATCATCTCCTGCCCAAGTACAAGGTGAGTCAGCTTGATACGGTCTCCCTTCAGGAGTTTACTATTCTTTGACTCATTTATCATGAACTGACCTCCCCCAAGATAAGTCATTACTATTGTTCGGGATGGCTCATAGCGTACCTGAATCTGAGTGCCTTCATCCAGATTGTTTACATCTATTGTCTGCATACTTGTGAATTCAGAAGAATAATCCTCTTCGCCCACTTCTCTGAGCAATGCCTTGTAGTTTTCATAACCCAGCCACTTGGCAAGAATGTCCATAGTGCTTATATGTGGAGTTCTATTACGCTCAGGCGAGTTTTCTCCAACGAGACCGAGCATCCTTTTAAGTGTGGTTTCGCTTATACCGATGCTTCCTGCAATACCTAAGCAGTCTCCTGAGTAGATGGTCTCTTTCCCTGATTTGGATAGAATCTTATTGATAATAGATTGTGGTAACATAAATGATATTTTTTTGATTCGTACCGCAAAGATACAACAATAATTAAGCGAATGCAAGTAGTGAACAAAATGATCATAAAACGAGACCAATATGAGTCTTTCAAGATTGGCTTGCTTTAGATTGGAAGGAAGATGAGAATCTTTTTGATTCTTCCTCAATCTTCTTTAGAAAGGCTTCCACATTATCTCCCATTTTCGATATCATTCTGGCAAATGCATCTACGTCTTTGACTTCCCGAACTTCTTGCATAAAGAAACGTCTCAACTCTGCATTCATGAATGGCACTACCTCAGTAAGCATACGATAGAAGTTATCCCGTTCAGCTTCACATGGGAAAAGTGAAGCTTCTTCAAGCATCTGCTTCGGAGGAAGGAAACCGCCTAATCCAGCACTCACCATCGGTAATCCAGAGCATCGGTAGAAATCATATTCCACATCCTTCCCAAACATTACCCGGAGTGTTTGTGGCACCAAAACCATAAAGTAAAAGAGACCTGCAAATATGAAGTTCTTCTCAGTCTCTTTATTGTCGATGTGTGCGCTAGAGCAGGAATCTGGTAGATTCATACTCTGGGCATCCTCTATATGAGATGTTCTTGCCGGACATCCATCATATTCCCTCTGAGGATTGAAATGCCAATCAAGATGCCTGATAAGGGAAATACTTTGATGAGTAACCAATGGCTCCACATGGAAGTATCTCATCAAATCCCATCTGAAATCAAAAGCAAAGTAATCCCGAATCAGCTCCAACGGAAAATGAAGAACTCTCATGATAAATCGAAGTATATGTTGAGATTGAAGTAACTTTCTATCATATTCTCTGTTTCGTAGACCTTGCTACTTTTTCATTTATTAGAGATATCTATAGGTGGGGAATTATGCGAGTTTACTCATCAATCACTAATCCTATATATAACTGAGGCTTCTCAGAGCTTGCTATATGACCACTGAAAGTTATTACATTATCAACTTTTTTTCGTCCATAAGTAGTGTCCAAAAATATTGGAGTTGCACTATTTATTTTGATAAGTTGGTTATGATGTTTTCTTACCATGCACCAGTCTCCATCATGATCTTCGAAGATGGCATTTGCTATCTGGGAATACTCTATAAGTTTACCTTTAGATAAGTCGATAGAGTAGAATGATAATATCCCTTTATCCATTTCGTAGTCCAGTAAGTTAACGATCTCCGTATTATATAGTCTATATTGGTCTGTTTCTACATTATGGATTACTATCACAACTTGAGAATCAGGAGGCATAAAAAAGACACGCTTGTAGAATTCCTCCAGTGTTATAGCCTCCTTGCTTTTCCGAGGTAAACATGCTGGATGTTCGAGCTCAACTTTTATTGGGGGGAAGACAGATACAAGAGGTACGTCATTAAATAACTCTTTCATCAAATCTGCATATTCACTATCAAATGAAATATTTTGCCGTACTTCAATTGTAGTAGGCTGTGTTCCATAGATTGGTAATGTTGCTGTATTCATAAATTGAGTATTTATTAGCTCACTGATAGAATCTGAGTCTTTATTCTTATTGCCAATTAATTGGATTCCTTGCTTTATTATAATTTTGACATGGAAGTGTTAAAGACATACTCACCATCCCGTATATAATCTTGGAGTCCTGTTATAAAGCTTGTGATTGCTTGCTGACCACCTGCTATAAGACTATTATAGGTGGAGAAGGAAATTTTACAGATAGTATTCCTATGAATAATATCGCCATTCCAACAATGTAATTTATAGTAGAAGATTACTTCAACGTTATTCTCTTCATAAGTTGAATTGTTTTTTTCTCCATAAGACAATTTGTCCATGGTAGTCTGGCGAGCTTTTTCAGTCACAACTAATTGTTTCTGGAGATTTTCTATTTCAAGATTATGACGTTGTGTCACATTTAGTATTTCTTGTTCAAGCCTTCGTGCCTTTGCACGTTCCTCTTGAAGCTCTCTTTTTAAATTTTCAAGATTGTTTTCCTGTTCTAATAATTGACGTTTATATTGTTCTTCTATTACCTTTTCATGCAACTTGGATCGTAAATTTGTGATAAATGATTGAGCGTTGGAGTTCCCTTCTAATAATGCTCTGGTATACCATTTTTCTGCTTCCGTCTCATTACGTCTTACACCAGTGCCATTTTCATAATATTGCCCAGTATAAAGCATTGCTTGTGGGTCTCCTTTATGAGATTCTGAAAGGTACATTATAAATTGGTATTCGTTTTTGGCATCCGTTAATAGAGCGATTCTATGACATTTATCTTTTATTGTATCAAATTTATCGATTTCTTTTTCTTGAAGGTATTCAAAAATTGATAATAGTTGTCTCCTTGCCAATTCAATTTCTTTATGTGTTTGACCAAAAGATGCAATTCTCTGAATCATATCAGCAAATGATTTATAAGAGGGATTGGAAACGAAATCACCAATGAATTCAATGGTGATTGGATCATTCGCATATCTTCCAAAAGTTTTATTACATATTGATGTGAGATTCTGACTTATTGCTATCAGTACCTGACGAACAATGTGGGTAAGTTGTTTTAATGTATCTGTGGAAGTCTGGGATTCCCGTTTCAATAATTTCATTAAGGCTTCGAAATTATCCTGATTGGGTTGCGACTTTAAATCCCTTGCAACTTGAAGAAGATTTTCGTTGCAGACAATAGCCGGTAGTTGTTTCTTGAGATTTGTCCATATTAGCTTAAAGCTTTGGAGGTACAGAAAATAAATTACATTATCACAGCAAATCTTTGTATATTCGGTGCAATAAAGTTCCGTTAGCAAAATAAAGGAATCAAGATCCTTCATATTGGCTGTTTTTTCCAAATGTGTAATCTCATCAAACGTCATATTCATAGTTTTGGGATATTCAACTAACTTCCAAATTGCTTTACAAGAGTTTTATGAATTATATTACTCAATATCGAATTCAGATAAATCGTCAATTCCACTGATATCGATTCCTTCGGGTTGCTCATTAATAGAAGAGATAGTAATTGTCAATGCATTATGGGTGGAATAATCAGCAGGATCTTCCTCAATGAAAAATACTGGAGCTATTATTTCATCCTCAGTGTTTTTATTGATGCTTCCAATATCTGCGTTCTTATGAAAATCAAGATTGATTTTACAGTTATTTTTATTCAACACTATGCTCACTTTAGGCTCGACATTTATGTCGTGATGGCAATGCGTAAAGTTATTATTGCTAAGAGTTATAGAACCCTCAATATATAATGTAATATGAGGCGTACTACCAATAGTTGGCGTTACAGAATCATATAGATTAATCCAATCATTAATATCAAATATTTGAGATCCTTTGTGAGAAGAAGTCACAATAGTGGTTTCTCTGATAAATTCTTTAATCTTACTTAACTCTTCAAGACCCAGCGTGGTTTTTATGTTGAGAAGTTTAAGTCGGTCACACCCAGAAAAAGCAAGTTTGTTAATATGAGTTAACCAGCTCTTGATGATGATTTCTTCTATACCGCTATTTGAGAACGCATAATCTCCTATAGAAGTCAGCCATTGTGGGAATTTGATTTTCTTAAGATTGGGGAAATTTCTGATAGCTCCACTCATTATTGAAGTGACTACATATTCGCAATCACCTAAAGATATCTTATCTGGAATAGTCAGCTCTGTGATATTTGGATAGTTATATTCTTTATTAAGATAATATACCTCAGCGGTAGAGTTCTCTTGAAGTAAATACGTTATATTGTCTTCCGGATTCATCCATACACTAACTATTTTAGAGATTGTATGGGGTCGTAAATTTGGTCTTAATTTGTAAAACCTATTTTCAGCATCTTCCTTAGAAAATGCTTCTACTTCTTGTTCCCATACGTCACTCTCATTGATAAATTGAAAGAAAACAATATATTTTTTCATCTTGTGCATGGCTAAATTCTGCCCTAATTTTGCTTTTTCAGTCTTAGAAGGATTATTCTATTACGTATACTTGAATTGGGTTATACGTGAGGTAATAAAGACCAACCAAAATTGTTTTGGATGGATGAAAAGTTTGTTTGACAAAACTATTCATGCTCCAAAAATATGGTCAAACATACATCAATCCACGATTCATTACGTTTACCTCTTTCTCTATAGGGTGAAGTACTTATCTGTTTTATTTTCCATCCAGTCTCGAGCATTGTTGCAAGCTCGCTGCATTGAGTTTTGGCAGCATCTATTAAGTTATAGTACTCTGGTTCAATAAGTACGGAAACTATTTTTTGTTTTATGTTTATTTCTGACATCGGTGAAATTTTTTATGGTTCTACTCTATAAATCAGTTAAAAGAAATGTCTGCTGGCAACTTCATATTATTCAGAATTAGATTTTCAATCTCAGAATCTTCAAACATGGAGTCTGCATCCACAAGACTGCTGAAGTCACAGTTGGAAAGGTTAACGCATTTTGCTTTTATTCCGTAGAACATGTAGTCGGCATCTTTCACCTTTGAGAAATCGATGCCGGATAAATCCAGAGATTCGATGAATGCATTTTCTCCTGTTCTATAAAATGCGCAATCTGTGTTTTCTAATGAAGGCGTATGCAGTTCCCCGAAAATTATCTTTTGTACGCCCGACATCCATGCAAACATGTGAGACATTGATCGCAACTCTGTTCCATCAAAATTACTGAAATCGAACGCCAAAATTTCCTGTCCATTTTCGTAATCCCATACTCCATCCTCATCTTGTACCTGAGAAAATCCGTACCTTAATGCAGGATATTTTCCCATAGTAAGAATATTTAAACCCGGCTTGAGTTCAATATAAGTTGGCGGATTTGTGGCAAGTTGGAGTCTGTTGCGTGTGGGATCTGCATTCTCACTACACCATACTTTAATATGGCTTCCAACTTGGTGTGAAGGTGTGTGATGGTCCATTATTCCGGTTAGATTGCGGGACACCTCCACATGTTAATTCTACACAAAAAAAGCGTGGTGCCGATGCTTGTTGCTCGCTCCACGTTCTGAGGCCTTCGCATTGCCCGGTATGATGGATCGAGCAACGCAGAAGCCCACGCATTATGTAACCCTCATGATCCATACAGACCACAAAAGATGGGATACAATCATGATGGACATCTACTGTTGCCTAATCCTGACCATACCTAAAAGTTGCGAAGTTTCAGAACGTCAGAATCAAGCGTAAAGTAAACGCCTTTTCGAATATGTCTTGTTGAAGAAGATGCTATTTTGATGGCATCAACTCCAACGTTGCAAATTTAGGGAATTTATCTTGATTATCCAAAAATATTCTTCAGAAATATCAAAAATCTTCCCTTCCAGTTTCCACAGCGTTAACCATGGCAACTTCCTTGAGCTTCTGCGCTTGCAAAGTTCGTAAAAATTTCTGACACCACATGAGTTCACTTTGTCCACTTATGGATTACTAAGTGAGGTCGCAAAAAAATAAAAAAGCTCCATTTGCCGGAAGAGATAGATGCGTGGTGTTGCGGTATGCTGTATTCCCGAAGGGATGCCCGAAACTATTATGCGAAATGCTGCCTATGCTCAATGCAAAATATGTGCAGGCTACGCACTCAATATTGCAATAATGGATGTTGGCGCATCTCCATCTCTTTTAGTCCGGCAAATGGAGTAGTGATGGTTATTCTTCAATCAAATCGGTCGTGAAACCAAGACCCTGGATGTGAAGATCGAGCTTCCTCAATTTAGCTGCGCTTTCGTTGTAAAGTTTGCGGAATTCCGGAACATCAACTGTCCTGACATAGCGGATTTCACTTCTGTTGTAGCGGCTTTCCTTTTGGGTCAGCGTCTCGACAGCTGAATTGAGGATGATGACACGTTGCTTCAAAGTGTCGCGTTCTGCAATGAGTGAGGTAAGATTGCGTCCATCCTCATCCAGAGTGAGAGTATTGGTCATGTTTATGCAATAAATTATCCTCTGAAGTTCTCCGAGTGTAGAATCAAGTTCCTCGACCACTTCCAAGGGAGTCTCAGCCATTTCGTCACCCTCCTGGATCTTGACACAGTCGTTAAGACGGGAACGAAGCTGAGTAATCTTGTTTACCAATTGAGAGCGTATGCTCAATGCTTCAGCCAATTTCATATACTTTTATTTTTCCTTCATTAGTTCGTTTTTACATCTATCAGATACACCCAAAACTATTGATAAGTTTTTCCGGTGAAAATTCCGAATACAGCGCAAAGTTAGCCAGTTCCAGTTAAAAATGCAAGCTCTGACCAAACTGAACTCATCTTACGGTCAAGACGGTCATTCCCGCGAACAATTTGATCGGGTATCATAGTCTACCTGAGTAGCTTTAGTAGTGCAAATAAGCTTAAATAGATTTCCTTCTCTTGAGTGCAGTTTTCTCACATCATAGAAAAAAAAGGAAGATAATCTCAAGATCAACTTCCTTCGATAAATACTGAAAATCTTCATAATTTTATCAATGAAAACAGTTCTATTCGTGGACTACCACATCGACAAACTAACCCTTATTTATAAGGTGCCTGCTGAATTCAGAATTAGTGTTCTCACTGAACGTGATCCTCTAATGATAGAATCTAATGTATTTATCTCAGAAACTATTTTTAGTAATCACCCCTATGTGGTAAGGTACTATAAA
The DNA here is from genome assembly GCA_964503095.1 of uncultured Sangeribacter sp. Classification (GTDB taxonomy): domain Bacteria; phylum Bacteroidota; class Bacteroidia; order Bacteroidales; family Muribaculaceae; genus Lepagella. The sequence goes on along the minus strand of CAZCZX010000028.1, from coordinate 3,248 downwards.
TTGTTATATACAAGTGACCCAAAGCCAATCTGTATTGGCGTTTTTAAACAGGATTTAGAAGGTGCCATGACGCTTGAGGTAGACAATGAGTTTTTGTATTCGGGTAATCTTCATCTTCTATATGATTTTGAGATGCAGTTTGGTCTCGAGTTGCTCAAAATAAAGCAGTTGGACATTTGTTGTGACTCCAATCAAAACCTCCCACGAAAACTCAATGAAGTTATGCACAAGTCTGAATGTGATGTCACTCGCAAAGGCAGATTTAAATCCACAGAAAAAGGTAATCAAATTCTTGGAACTAAAGTTTCCAACAATATTAAGCATCTCCCTGGGAGAGCCAAGGAGAAACCCAGTACTTCATATTATATGGAGTTGTGCCCGACTGGAAGTAAACGTCCTTTAATTTTAAGATGCTACAACAAGACTGAGGAAATTGAAACAAAGTCCAAAAAATACTACATTGCCGAATCATGCAGTTTTAGTGGCAAGATTTATCGGCTTGAGGTGTCTATGCCATGTCAAGTAATCTCCCAACAAATAAAGAAGAAGAATGGAAACTGGACTCATCAATACATCTACCGGAATCTAACTGATATAGCTTTCATAAAAGAGCTTTTCATGTTCCACTTAAATAGAATGGCAACTTTGACAATTAATAAAAAGAAGCTTTCAATCTCTGAATTTTTACGTTTAAACTGAACATAAAATCTCCATTTAATCTCTTGATTTAAATTATAATATATGATAGAGCAGTAGGCGTTTATTAAACAGTATACATTGAATGCTTAGGATTACTGTCTACTTTATATGCTGACGAGCATAGAAACATCATTTTTCTCTTTCATCCGAGTACTACCCTTGTCATCTCCTATCAAGTGTTATGGTCTTCCACTATAACAGTGCCCCAAGTAGACAATGGTACCGAAAATACACTCCCGATTGTCTGGAATGCATAAAGGATTGCAGCTATAATTGGATCCTCCTGTTTGCGAAAATTTCTATCAGCTCATTTTGGCCTGTCGTGTTTGACGGTATGCACTAGAACTCATATTCATTACTTCTTGTCTCTCTAACTACCCCATGGTCTTTCCCATGTCGTAGCTCTTCCTCAAAAGTGGGTAATATCACAGCTAAACTCATCTCTCCTCATATTATAATAATTCTCCATATATTAATATTAATAAATGTTAAATATGTTAATATATGTTAAGAAAAATAGACTAAATCTCATTTCTCTATAGACTAATTATAGATCAGTTAGACTGATTTTATAAAAATTTACTTTTTAATAGATGAATTTAAACAAAATCAACTACGGAGAGGCGACTCCCGAACAGCAAATGGCTATTCAAGCCATCGAGACTTTTGAAGAAATGATCCGTAATACGGAATGCTTGTCAAATCTTGATGTCCCGCAGGTATTGTTGGAAATCAAGACTATCCACTCGCTCTATAAGGAGGCTTTCAACAGAAAAGCATTATGTTGGCAAGTGAAGTGTTATTCGATCCAGATGGCACTTGAAAATGAATACAAGTTTATTTTCGCGTATAATATGAAAATGACGTGGACTCAGAAGCGTTGGAATTACGCTATCGTACATGAGCTGGCGATCGCTTCCTATAACCATAAAGAAGGAGATAGTCTTGAAATGGACCTGTATGGGTATAAGCTCATGTGTTATTGGCTGTTCTTCCAGTATTTTGACGTAAGCGTGTTTAAGGGTGAGCATAGTGAGACAATCTTGAGCATGTCTCTTCAGATAGCTGAAAATGTAGACAGCGAGGTGTATGAGTGCATACAAACGATTAAACAGTGGCGGAAAGATAATGATGAGGTGATAAGGAAGATCAATTATGAAAAGACAAAGTGGAGACGAGAAGCAGCAAGGATCCATAGGTGGTTACACGGTAGAATGTTTTTGAAGGATATCCAACGCTATCATATACTTCATTACTTTGATTCACGTATTTCATTCGAGCAGAATGTGTCTCTTGCTGCTTATTATTATGGAGTCAGTTTTGAAGGAATGAAAAGGAGGTGCAAGGAGTTTGATATAGATGAAAGAAACTATCAAGCTATGATTATTTGGTTTAGGGATGAAGACGAAATAGAATACCAGCGCCAGTATAAGTGGGCTTCTAAGGTAGCAAGCAATTCTCTTACAAAAAAAGAAAAGAGGGAGTTCTGGAAGGAGTTTACTATTCCAAATCCACAACTGTTATTCCGGACATTCACATCTCAAGCTAAAGATTTGATTCCAGCAGACAATCCTCTTCTTACGGATGAGACATGTTTACCTCCAGAGGAAGACCCGGTAGAGATGTTCTTAATACCTAGAAAATCGATATTGGGACCATCGGTTTGGCCTTATGAAATAACCAAATGTTAACCAGAGGAAATGCTAATGAGGGAAATGTATAGAATAAAAATAACCGACATTAATAGATGATTAAACTACAAGATTGCATCATGGAAGGATATGGCGGTATCAATATTACCGTCACTTTGGATGACCTTCTAACTTTTGCCTCGACATTGCTACAAGGTGTGCAGAAGAAGTCTGAAAATACTTCCGATCCGGAAGAGGAGTTCCTATCTCCATCTCAAGTTATGAGTTATCTTAATATAAAGAGAACTACTTTGCATAATTGGGGTAAACAGGGGATTCTAACACCTCAAAAAATAAACAGAAAATGCTACTATCGGAAAACTGATATCATAGCACTTCAAAAGGGACAAAAAAATAATAAATGCTAAAGGAGAATCTTATGAAAAAGTTTGTAAAAGTCAAGTCGTGCCTCAACAGTAAGCAAGAGGAACGTTATCTCATTGAGGACACTGACGGCAATGTGTTGCACATGGCTGGTGGGTCTGGGTTTAAAACGGTGGAAACGGCGGAGAAGTTTGCAAGAAGTCACCAGTGGACCGTGGTAGATAAACCTACTCCTCCAGAGATGAACGCGCTATTTTAGTTAGTAGTAAAAAGAGCGTCTGGAAGATAATCCTGACGCTCTTCCCGTTTTGATGCTTGGAATGTTTGACATCCAAGATTTAGGTTTATTTAGGAATTGGATAGCTAAATATGTTCATTAAAGTTCGTCTGGATTCATATTCTGGTGGACACGGCAGTGGTCACGAAGAAGATAGCGAACAAAGAAAAAGTCGCTAACTCATTGAGAATTAGCGACTTATTGTTTTGTCTAAGTGGTGCCACCAGGAATCGAACCGGGGACACAAGGATTTTCAG
>CAZCZX010000027.1:0-19725 GCA_964503095.1 uncultured Sangeribacter sp. | reverse complement strand
CAAAAGAGATGATCTCTCGGCAATCTGAATTTAACAAAGATGGCAGACTCACCGCAGGCTTTGTTTCAGTATTAAAATGGTGTGTATATGCAGTGGGAATTCTACTAATAACTGCTTGCATAGCATGTTTTATTGGACTATTGATAGCGATTGTGTGTGCTGTTTCTGCACCTTGGGGTGATCTTCAAGGAATGGTGAGAGAAGATTTACTTCCTATCATTATAGTAAGGGAAAGCAATCCTACATGGCTTATTTGGGTCTGCTCTATTAGCATAATAATATTACTCGTGATAAGTCTATATCTTTTAGCACATTTCACTTTACGAATCCTTGGAAGATTGCGTCCGTTAAGCAATACTCTTCGAGCGGTATGTCTTGTATTGTGGCTCATTGCTTTAGTATTTACTGCAGCCTCAATTACTAAAATAGTCTACAATATCAACTTCCATAATATTCCCAAACACCACGTAAGAATGGAAACATCCGAGAAGGAAACCATTGTTGATAGAAAGGAAAAGCAAGCTTCTCAACTTGAAGAAGCTGGCTGGATTGTGGTCAAAGACAACAATATACGTAATTATACCAATAAAGGAGAACACTACTCAGGAGATAGAGGATTGACATATATTGATGCAGGAATGGAACATGACGGATTAGTAATGGAATTCGAAGTTGAAAGCACTCGAAAAGTAGCTCCAGGAGCTTATCGTCTTGAGAGCAAGGCAAGGACTAATGGCAATGGTGCGGTAATTTTTGCAGTTAACGGCAATGGGGACAGATATTCCGAACTTATTCCAGTTTGTGGGAACAAGGGTGGAGGAATATGGAAAAATGCAGATATTGCATTGAAAAATGATACTGCCAAGCTTCTTCCGAACCGTCATTATCTAAAAAAGCTTACAGAAGTGAATCAATCTCAAGGTTATGGCTGGTCTGATATCATAATTGACAATATTATCGTGGGACAAGACAGTATAATAAGTTTTGGACTGACAAATGTATCTCCTACTCATACTTGGGATGGGACATGGCTTTCTGCCACTTCTTTCGAATTAATAAAAAAGTAGGGACATTAATGACAGTGAGAGCCCATCATATAATTTTGAGATGGGCTCTCTATGAGTATATTGTAAGGACGATTGCTCTGGGTCCGCCGTAGTCACGGAATTCGCATAGATAGATTCCTTGCCAGCTACCGAGATTGAGTCTATTGCCGCTACATTCGGACCCTTCTACTCGTCATCCGCTGTAATAGAACTTATATTCTCCCATTTTGCATCTCCGGGTTTTATCGGATATTCAAATCTCGGATCGCATATCTTTTGGCTATGCGTACAAACGCTAACCAATGATTACAATATCATTAACAAAAACTTTTTCATAGGTCATGAATTTTACTTTTACTTAGATAAATCAGTTCCCAATGCGGGGCGGAATTCCAGAATTCAATAAATTCGTTATTTGACGAACCGAATTTCTCACCGTTTGACTTGAAAGTGTTACATAATAGACAAGAGGAGTAGGTATCGTAAACAAAATAAATAACCTCTCCTTTCCATTTTGTCTGAAATGCCACCACATCCTGTATGTCGTCTTGCTTCAAATTGAGAACAAAATCATGAAGCCAGTCAGGCAGATTGTCTTGTTGAAATTCATTTTCAGATGCATTATCAATAGCTTCCAGCACAAAAGAAAACGCAACTCCTTCAAGTTTCAAATTTTCCGAACTTTCTTCGCTCGTACATCCTGCCAGTATGACAACCAATATAGACAGGATGGTTTGCAAAAAGAATTTGATATTCATAATTTATTAGATATTAATTGGTAATAAATATCAGGGCTCTAAAAGTCGATGACAACAGTCTTTCCCTGATTTCTAATAATAAGCCTCAATTATTTCCAAGGTCGGGATAGAATTATATTCTCCCCTTTAATTTGCACTAAAGTTAATAAATATTTTACAAAACTACAACAATATTACATTGTATTAACACATATTAACTTATTTGGCTCCTAAACGCACATAGTTCTATCACTTAGGCCCCGACCCCCATTTTTTATGAGTCGGGGCCTTAATTACTATATGCTTGTTGGTGGACACCGGAGACGGCGCGGCCGCTGGGATCGTTGAGATTGCGGAAGGATTCATCCCAGGCAAGAGCAGTGGCAGTGGAACAAGCCACGGATGCTTCATGAGGCACACTTTTTGCAGCGCTGTCGCTTGGGAAATGTTCCTCAAAGATGCACCTATAGTAATATTCTTCTTTATTCATTGGAGTATTGATAGGGAATCTTTCAGCGGCATGCTCCATTTCTTCATCAGTGACTGCTTCCGAAGTAATCTTCTTGAGTGTATCTATCCAAGAATATCCAACTCCATCTGAGAATTGCTCCTTCTGTCTCCAGGCAACATCGTAAGGCAACATATCGTCAAAGGCATCCCTCAAAATTTTCTTCTCAATTACATCACCGGGACACATTTTGCTCTCCGGATTCAGATTCATTGCCACCTCAAGGAATTCCTTATCAAGGAAAGGCACACGACCCTCTACACCCCATGCACTAAGTGCCTTATTTGCTCGTAGACAGTCGTAAAGATAGAGTTTTCCGATTTTTTGCACAGTCTCTTCATGAAAAGCCTTTGCGTCTGGAGCTTTATGGAAATAAAGATAACCTCCAAAAATTTCATCGGCTCCTTCTCCGCTAAGCACCATCTTGATACCCATTGACTTAATCACACGAGCCAGCAAATACATAGGAGTGGAGGCACGGACAGTAGTCACATCATAAGTTTCAATGAAATATATCACATCCCTGAGCGCATCTAATCCTTCCTGTACAGTATAATGTATCTCATGGTGGACTGTGCCTAAATGGTCGGCCACCATTTTGGCTTTAGCCAAGTCGGGAGCCCCTTCAAGACCGATAGCAAAGGAATGAAGACGTGGCCACCATGCCTTTGTCTTGCTGTCGTCTTCTATTCGATGGTCAGCATAAGTCTCAGTTATAGCAGATATGATGCTGCTGTCTAATCCTCCGGAAAGAAGCACACCATAAGGAACGTCGCTCATCAATTGCCTCTTGACTGCAGCCTTCAGTGCTTGGCGCACTTTAAGGATATTTGCATCGTTGTCTTTGACGGCTTCAAATTCTTTCCACTCAGGATTGTAATATTTTTTCATCTCCTTATCCTCACTATAATAATAATGACCGGGGAGGAAAGGCTCAAAATTATCACATTCTCCTTCAAGCGCCTTGAGTTCAGAGGCTACGTATATTTTACCATCTGAATCTTTCCCTATATATAATGGTATGACACCAATAGGATCACGAGCTATAAGAAACTCGTCACGCTCTTTATCATAGAGAGCGAATGCAAAAATTCCGTTGAGGCGATCCATCATTTTAGATATGGCCTCAGGTGTAGGGTTGTCTCTAATCTCATTCCAAAGAGCAAGGACTACCTCACAATCGCTACCGGTCTGGAAATCATAAGAAATGCTATCTCGAATTTCCTTATGATTGTATATTTCCCCATTGACTGCAAGGACTACATTGCCATCTGGGGAATAAAGAGGTTGTCCACCGGATTCAGGATCCACAATGCTCAATCGCTCATGAGCCAGAATGGCTGATCCGTCACAGAAAATACCGCTCCAATCAGGACCGCGATGCCTGATTTTTTTGCTCATCCGGAGAGCTTTCTGTCTTAACTGAGGAGTCTGAAGCGCGATGTTGAAAATGCCTACAATGCCACACATAATTTTTACCTGTAAAAATGGCATTTGATTGGCACTATTAAGAATGCAACACCAAAATGCCATGAGATTATAAATTTGAGTTGCAAAATTACATATTATCTTTGAAATGACCAAAAATATTTCAAGAAAAATTACGTTATTCATATAAAAGTTCTAAAAATTTTCAATATTCAAAAGAAATATGTTGAAAAATTTGGTGGAGTGATGAATTTTTACTACTTTTGCACCGAGTTTAAGGAAAATTAACAAATTTTCTGAAGAAAAAGGTAAAAATTGGTTAAGAAATGAAGATTGCAGGAACAACGGTCAGCAAAGGCTGGCTTGCCGTACTGTTAGGAGTAGTGGCAATTAGTATCATAGGGTTGTGTTATCCCTACGATGGAGAGATGTTCGCCCTTGGTGGTGACGGCGCCCTTTGGGCAAATGTGGCCTGGATGATCACAGCAACGATTTTCGTACTGATGATGACTCCCGGCCTCTCCTTTTTTTATGGGGGTATGGTAAGGAAAAAGAATGTCATTTCTACGATGCTGCAGAGTTTTATAGTCATGGGATTTGTGAGTGTTCTCTGGGTTATAGTAGGATTCAGTCTTACGTTTGGGAGCGATATAGGCCATGTGATAGGGAATCCGACAGACTTTTTCATGTTTAAGAATGTTGGAGTCGGAAATATCACGGGTAGTGGAACTCCAACAGAGATAGGTATGGCTGTCACCACAATTCCCTTGGTGCTATTCGCTTTGTTTCAGATGAAATTTGCAATCATCACTCCATCGCTAATAACCGGAGCATTTGCTGAAAGAGTTCATTTCACTGGATATCTGCTTTTTATGATGCTTTGGACACTAATAGTTTATTGTCCTCTTGCACACTGCACCTGGCATCCGGATGGACTCTTTGGAATGCTTCATGTCCATGATTATGCGGGAGGAATTGTAGTGCACGCTGCTTCCGGTGTTGCGGCACTCGCCGGAGCAATGTTTCTTGGTCGACGCCAGAGTAAAAGAGGTGAGAGCAATCGCCCTGCCAACGTACCCTTCGTACTCTTAGGAGCAGCCCTTCTTTGGCTCGGATGGTTTGGTTTCAATGGAGGTAGTTCTCTTGCCGCAGATGGGATAGCGATATCTGCATTCTTGAATACGAACACAGCAGCCGCCACAGCAATGGTGACTTGGGTTACTCTTGATGCCGTTAGAGGAAGAAAGCCATCGGCTATGGGAGCAGCCATTGGAGCTGTAGTCGGGCTTGTGGCTATAACGCCAATGGCAGGATGGGTGAGTGTAGGACAAAGTATTTTCATATCATTTGCGATAACTGTTTGCTGCAACATGGCAGTGTCATGGAAAAGTTATTCAAGGATGCTTGATGATGCACTTGATGTATTTCCTACACATGGACTTGGGGGTATCATTGGTACAGTTTTGACAGGAATATTCGCTTATGACTTTTTTGCGGATGAAAACCCTGAAATGGTGTCTCGCTGGACATTCTTTATCAATCATGTGCTGGTAATAATAGGGGTGTTCATATATACCTTTGTATTGAGTTATGCACTTTATTGGATTACTGACAAGATAATCCCGATGCGAGTGTCAAAATCGAATGAAGATGAGGGTCTGGATGCATCACAGCATGGTGAATTTTATGATCCGGATGGCACCCATGAACTTCCTTCTGACGAAGAATGGTTTAAGGGGATAGAGGAGAATTAATAGTTATTGTTGATAATGAAAAAGTGAAATTGATGGATAAATATAGATATAACAGAGGGTTGTATGACCCTCGATTTGAGCATGATGCATGCGGTGTCGGACTTCTCGTCAATGTAAATGGAAGAAAAAGTCATCATCTTGTGGAGAAGGCACTTCAGGTGTTGGAGCATATGGTGCATAGAGGTGCTGAAGGAGCAGACCCACTCACAGGAGACGGTGCCGGAATTATGGTTCAGATACCTCATGAATTTATTCTTCTTCAGGGAGTCCCTGTGCCGGAAAAGGGACGCTACGGTACCGGCATTGTATTTATGCCACGAGATGTGGAGTCGCAGGAGGAGATCATTGACATAATCGAACGTGAGGCTATGGTAGATGGAATGACACTTCTCGCTGTCAGAGATGTGCCGACCAACAATTCGATGCTTGGAGAAGTGGCTAAGGATGCGGAGCCTGCAGTAAAGCAAATATTCGTCACAGACGAAGAGAGCGACCGACCAATGGAACTGAGGCTGTATCTCCTAAGAAAGAGAATAGAAAAGAAAGTTTCTGAAACCGATATTGCAGGAAAAGCAGACTTCTATATTTGTTCCCTTTCATCGCAGACTATAGTCTATAAAGGAATGCTTACGAGCATGCAGCTCAGGTATTATTATCCTGACTTGATGAATCCTCGTTTCACTTCCGCTATGGCTTTGGTGCATTCTCGTTTCTCTACAAACACATTCCCTGCATGGAGCCTTGCACAGCCGTTCAGAATGCTTGGGCATAACGGTGAAATCAATACTATTCAGGGAAATAGGCTTTGGTTGAAGGCACGCGAAGGAGTATATCATCCGGAGGCGTTTGGTGACCAGGATATGACTCCGATAGCACAGCCGGGAATGAGTGATTCAGCATCTCTTGACAATGTCTTGGAATTCTTTGTGATGGCAGGAATGTCTCTCCCTCATGCACTTGCCATGCTTGTGCCTGAATCTTTCAACGACAAGAACCCTATCTCACCGGCACTCAAGGCATTCTATGAATATCATTCCATCCTGATGGAAGCATGGGATGGTCCGGCGGCATTGCTTTTCTGCGATGGTCGATATGCCGGTGGTATGCTCGATCGTAATGGTCTGCGTCCCGGTAGATATCTAATCACTGACAATGACACTGTAGTGATAGCATCAGAAACAGGTGTTCTTGCCTTTGATCCTTCAGAAATCAAACGTAAGGGAAGACTCAAACCGGGCAAGATGATGATCGTAGATATGAAAGAGCATCGCATCATGTTTGACGAAGAGATAAAGGAGAGTCTTGCAAACATGTATCCGTATCGCGATTGGCTTGCGCGCAACCGTGTCAAACTTGATACCATTACCTCCGGAAAGAAGGTTGGAAACAAAGTTGAGGGGTTTGAAAAACTCCTTCACACTTTCATGTATGATAGTGAAGAGGTAGAGAAGATTATAACTCCTATGACAGTTGAAGCGAAAGAGCCGATACACTCCATGGGTGATGACAGTCCGTTGGCGGCACTCTCAAAAAGAAGACAACCTCTTTACAATTATTTCAGACAACATTTCGCTCAGGTCACGAATCCACCTATTGACCCCTTGAGAGAGGAACTTGTCATGAACCTTGACAGTTATATTGGTTCAGTAGATAAAGAAATGCTTGATTTTTCTCCAGAGCAGTGTAAGATGGTGCTTCTGAAGCGTCCGGTGATTACCAATAGGGAGCTTGATCTGCTTTGCCATTTAAGATATAAAGGATTTGATGCTGTCCACCTTGACATGACATTCCCTGTTGAAGAAGGAGCTGAGGGCTTGGAAAGAGGGATTGAAAGACTCTGCAAAGAGGGAGAGAAGGCTGTGGATGAAGGTTGTAGTTATATCATACTGACCGACAGAGGGATATCTGCCGATAGAGCACCGATACCATCCCTTTTGGCTACAGCCGCACTGCATCATCATTTGATCGATGCACGCAAACGCACCAAGACAGCAATTGTAGTGGAGACAGGCGATGCAAGAGAAGTGATGCATTTTGCTCTTCTTGTAGGTTATGGAGCAAGTGCCATCAACCCCTACATGGCGCTTGCTGTAATAGACAAGATGGTCGACGACAAGAAAATCCAACTTGATTTCGCCACGGCTCAAAGGCATTATATAGAGGCAGTTGATAAAGGCCTGCTTAAAATAATGTCGAAGATGGGTATTTCTACTCTAATTTCATATAAAGGATCGCAATTATTTGAGGCAATTGGTCTGTCTGATGAAATCTGCGACAGATATTTCGGACGCACTCCTTCAAAGATAAGTGGACTTGGACTCAAGTCTATAACTGAAGATATCCTTGACGCACATAAAGAAGCATGGGGTGGAGATTTTGATGAGACTGCTCCTCTTCCATATGCAGGGCGCTATTCTTTCAAGAAGGATGGAGAAATACATGCTTGGAGTCCGGAAGCGGTGAAGACTCTCCGAATGGCTACGAGACTTGACAGCTATAAGAAATTTGAGGAATTTTGCGACATAGTGGATTCCGGACATGATCCAATTTTTATCAGAGACTATCTGGAGATTGGAAATCTTGGGGAGAGAATTCCGATAGAGGAAGTGGAATCAGAAGAAGCCATAATGAGAAGATTCTTCACCGGTGCCATATCCTTTGGAGCAATTTCAATTGAAGCGCATGAAGCTATTGCAGCCGCCATGAACTCCATCGGAGCAAAGTCAAATACAGGCGAAGGAGGAGAAGACTCTTCAAGATTCGCTCCTCGTGAAGATGGCACTTCTGTGCGGTCTGCGATTAAGCAAGTGGCTTCCGGACGCTTTGGGGTGACTGCCAACTATCTTGTGAATGCAGATGAAATCCAGATAAAAGTAGCACAAGGAGCGAAGCCCGGAGAGGGTGGTCAATTGCCAGGATTTAAAGTAGATAAGGTAATTGCTAAAACACGACATTCAATACCGGGAATATCGTTGATTTCCCCACCGCCACATCACGACATTTACTCTATCGAAGACCTTGCGCAGTTGATTTTTGACTTGAAGAATGTCAATCCCAAGGCAAAGATATCAGTAAAACTTGTTTCAGAGACTGGCGTAGGAACAATCGCTGCCGGAGTGGCAAAAGCCAAGAGCGATTTGATCACCATTTCTGGCAGTGACGGAGGTACAGGTGCTTCTCCGGCATCATCAATCAGATATGCCGGCACACCGGTAGAACTCGGATTGGCTGAAACTCAGCAGACACTTGTCATCAATAATCTAAGAGGTCAGGTCAGATTGCAGGCTGATGGTCAGTTGAAGTCGGCTCGCGATGTGATGGTGATGGCTATGCTTGGCGCGGAAGACTATGGTTTTTCTACTGCTGCCATGATTGTGTTGGGTTGTATTATGGATAGGAGATGCCATACCAACAAATGTCCTGTAGGTATTGCAACACAAAATCCTGAATTAAGAGCCAAATATGATGGTTCTCCGGATTATCTTGTAAGATACTTCCGTTTCCTTGCACGTCGCATACGCGAGATGATGGCCGAGAGAGGTATAAGAAAACTCGAGGAGATCATCGGCAGACCGGACCTTTTGAAAATCAAGAAGGATCTCCCTGAAGGACTTGACTTGACGCGACTCCTTTACATTCCCGAAGAAGCAAATGAAAATAGCGTGATCTGCGTTTCGGAGCAAAAGCATGAGATAGACAATGTGCTTGACCGCAAGATAATTGCCATGGCATATCCCGCTATTCAATCGGCTACACATGTGGAAATGGAATTTCCGGTCAGCAATACCGACCGATCTACTGGAGCAATGCTCTCGGGAGAAATCGCTAAGAAATATGGAGATGAGGGGTTGCCTGAACATGATCTCGTTAAGGTGATTTTCAAGGGATCAGCCGGACAAAGTTTTGGTGCTTTCTTGATAAAGGGAGTCACTTTCAGACTTGAAGGTGATGCCAATGATTATGTCGGCAAAGGATTGTCGGGTGGCAGAATAGTAATCGTGCCACCGGATGGAAGTAAGTTCGCTCCTGAAAATAGTATTATAGCCGGCAATACGATTCTTTATGGTGCCACTTCTGGTGAGATCTTCATAAATGGTAGAGTGGGAGAGCGATTCTGTGTTCGCAACTCGGGTGCGACAGCTGTTGTGGAAGGAGTCGGAGACCATTGTTGTGAGTACATGACAGGTGGTGTCACAGTAGTGCTTGGACCTACTGGAAGAAACTTTGCCGCCGGCATGAGTGGTGGAGTGGCATATGTTTATGATCCGGAGAGGACGTTCGATTATTTCTGCAATATGGAGTTGGTTGAACTATCTCTTGTAGATGATCTTGCCGACCAACGAGAACTTCATAGATTGATTTCTGCCCATTATCGTCACACACGCTCGCCGCTCGCCGCCCGCATCCTCGATGATTGGGATAATGCCGTAAAGGACTTCATCCAGGTGATGCCAACTGAATACAAGAAGGTTAAAGCATCAAAAATCAAATAATTGTAGATGACACTATAGTATATCATCATTCCACAATATTCATTTATACAGTAATATCCGTGTTGTCTTTGGTAGATAGCACGGATATATTTTTGTTTAATTGAAAGATTATAGTTAATTTTGTAGGATAAAGACTAACCGAAATAATCATGAAGAGAAAATATACATTGTTTGCATTAGGTGTGCCTTTGATTATGGCTGGACAATCTTATTTCAGGCAATTTGACCATAATGCGTTGGATAGGAATAATGAAAGGGTCATGCAGTATACTCCTACGTCAGGTGGATATATATATAGAAAGAATGGTGATAATTTATACACTCGTGCTTTATATGGAGGAAATACAGCATTCAGAATAGAGACCAGTGACCGTCCGATTTTCGGGGCTTTCCATGGGAAAGATAATCGTAATATCCATTTTATTGTTAGAGTGAATGGAAAGTCAATGCGACTTGACTCGGTAGCAGAATGCCGTTCCTACTTCAGAGGTGGAGAAAGACGTTATGAACTTTCCGATCCCGAGTGGGGCAAAGGTAGGCTTTCTATTATAACTTTGGCTCCTCGACACTATGAAGGAGTACTCTGGAAAATAGAGGCTACAGATATGCCAAAAGATGCAGAGATAATGGCAGTTTGTGTACCTACTGTCAAGGTGAAACTTAGCAGAAATGGTGACATGGGTGCTGATCCTGCCAATGCATTTGCACCAAATCTATCCGTATCTAATGCGGATACTAAAGTGATGCAAATTGGAGGCGATAGCAATACGATCTATTTAGAATACACTGACAAAAAACTTGAAATCGCTGACCAAAAAAGGTTAGTAAATGAGTTTGCAAAAGCAGAATCGCAGAGAGAGGAACTTGCAGGAATTCTTGAGATAAATACACCGGATCCATATTTCAATGTTCTTGGATCGGTGATCACACATGCCGCAGATGGCGCTTGGGACGGAAAGACATGGCTACATGGGGCGATTGGATGGAGGTCGCCTCTTGCCGGATGGCGTGGAGCATATAACGGTGATTTCTTAGGTTGGCACGACCGGGCTCGCTCACATTTTGACGCATATGCCAAGTCGCAGGTAGATAGTGTGCCCCCTACAATATCTCATCCCTCACAGGATCCTAATAAGAATCTTGCAAGGGCGGAGAAGAAATGGGGTACACAAATGTATAGCAACGGGTATATCTGTCGCAATCCGGAACGAAAAGATCAGATGCATCATTACGATATGAACCTCTGCTATTTAGATGAACTTCTTTGGCATCTGAAATGGACTGGAGATCTTGACTATGCTAAAAAGATGTGGCCTACAATCAAGTCAAGTCTTGAATGGGAAAAGAGGAATTTTGATCCTGATGATGACGGACTATATGATGCTTATTGCTGTATATGGGCAAGCGATGCGTTATACTATAATAGTGGAGCCGTCACTCATTCATCTGCATATAACCACAGAGCAAACAAAATAGCGGCAGAGATAGCTGAAAAAATAGGAGAGGATCCAATACCATTTCAAAAAGAAGCTGAAAAGATACTGAATGCACTCAACTCAACCCTGTGGTTGGAAGATAAAGGAGTATGGGCAGAGTATAAAGATTTTATGGGGCATAAGCGTTTGCATGATCATCCTGCACTTTGGACTGTCTACCATGCTATAGACAGCGATGTGGCTGACGACTTCATGGCTTATAGTGCGACTCGATATATAGACAATAACATTCCGCATATCCCAGTTGAAGCACCTGGACTTGAGGATGGATATGCTACAATAGCAACTTCTGATTGGATGCCATATGCTTGGAGTATCAACAATGTTGCTTTTGCGGAAGTGATGCACACGGCCCTTGCATATTGGCAAGCGGGAAGAGCAGAAGAAGCAGCAAGATTGCTCAAGAGTTCTATGCTCGACGGAATGTTCCTCGGAAATAGTCCAGGCAATATCGGCCAGATTAGTTTCTATGACGCTGCCAGAGGGGAGTGCTATAGAGATTTTGCTGACCCATCTGCAATGATGTCGCGCGCGGTTGTGCAAGGACTATTTGGTTTTGCACCTGATGCTTTAAACAATACTGTAAGAATTCGTCCGGGATTTCCTTCTGATTGGGATAAAGCCTCTATAAAACATCAGGATTTCTCATTCGATTTCAAGAGAATTGGAAAGAAAGAGACATATAACTTCAGTGTAGGACTTGACTCTGTCAGGATAGCAGAATTGATTCTTCCAGCCTTGACTAATAAAGTTAAGGGTCTGAAAATAAATGGTAAGAAATATGAATGGACGTTTGTGGAATCAGCAATTGGTAGGCCAATGCTGAGAGTTGATATTCCATTAGCAGGTGATATGACTGTCGAGATTGATTGGAAAGGGACGCCGATTGGCACTGCCAAGACAATTCCAACCGGGAAAGAGCGAAAAGGGTATCGTGAAGTAAAGAGTGGCGATTTCACATGGTGGGAAGAAACTGAAAGTTTCACTCATTCCAAGCCGGAAGTTGCTTCTCTTGGTATTGACCTAAAAGTGGAAAACACTGACAGATATGAACCCATAGACCTAAGTGGAATTTTCAATGCAAACATAACAGATATTTTCCGCAATAGGTATGAGTCTCCAAGATCTCCTTATACAACTCTTCAAATACCGGTACAAGGTATAGGGGAGTGGTGTCATCCTGAAGATACAGCAGATATAGATGATAGCGGACTCAGAAGACTGGTTGGAGATGATGGAATAGTGAATACTTCTATAGGAATTCCATTTGAGTCTGCTAAAGAAGGGAAAAATGTGGTCTATACATCACTTTTTGATAATTATCCTGATAAAATATCTATTCCACTTAATGGCAAAGCGAAAGGTATTCAGTTGCTTATGGCAGGAAGCACCAATCACATGCAGGTCTATATGGAAAATGCTAAAGTTATAGTGAAGTATATGGATGGTTCTGAGGAATCACTTTCTCTTATCGCCCCCTATAACTGGTGTCCGATTGAGCAGGATTATTATGTAGATGGAAAGCAGTTCAAATTGGAAACTCCGCGTCCTTATCGGATGATATTCAAGGATGGGACCGTCACAAATGATGTTGAGGGTACGCTTGGAATTGAAGGAGTTTATGGAAGAAGAATAGATGGGGGAGCAGGAGTATTGCTTCGCGTTGATTTGGATTATAATAAAGAACTAAAAGAGTTAGAGTTGGAGACTCTGTCGAATGATGTTGTAGTGGGGTTAGTTGGAGCGACTCTTGTTAGATGATAATTTGATTTCTTACGCACGAAGACCCATGCGGAGCTAAAGGCGGTAGATGAAGGGGAGGGTTATGGTGAAGGTAGTGCCGGAGGTGTTGGAGTCGAAAGAAAGTGAGCCTCCGTGCATGTTTATGATCTGTCGGGATAGGCTTAGGCCTATCCCGGAGCCTCCGCTTTTCGTTGTGAAGAAAGGGAGGAAAATGCTATCGGCAGCATCCGGACTTATTCCACAGCCATTATCTTTGACAGATAGCATAAAACGATGATTCGGATGGTCTGCTTTTGTTGATACAATAACAGTTGGATTCTCTTCGAGTGATTCCACTGCATTTTTTATTAGATTAATCAGTACCTGCTCCATCTGATGACGGTCAAATTGCAACTGGATGTCGGGATCCTCGATAATGAATTCGATGAAGGGGTCTGGAAAGAGGACTCGCAGGCCATCGAAAATATCTCCAATTCTTGTCCATTCCAAATGTGGCTGGGAAAGGCGTGACAGTTTACGATAGTTTTCCACAAATTTAAGCAGACCTTTACTTCTTCTGCTGATAGCATTAAGTGCTAACACCGATTCCTCGTCAAATTGCTCCTTATTTTCTGACAACATGTCGGAGAGGGAGATTATGGGGGAAAGAGAGTTCATGATCTCATGTGTGAGAACACGTATCAACTTGCGTTGAGCCTCTATCTCACTATGCTGTACAAGCAAGTTGACATTTTCAATGGAATAAATAAAAACTTCAGAACCTTCGGAATCGTAAGTAGCCATTGAGAGTTTCAAACTTTCTTCTCGACCATTAATATTCAGAGTCAGCATTTTTGGTTGCCCGGGAAGTAATCCTTGCAAGCCATGTGCAAGGTCGGGATGCACGGCATCGAGCATTGAGAGATGAGAAATCTTGAATCCGCATAGATTTTTTATGGCTTTCTTGTTCATCCATGAGACATTACCATCTTTATCAGAAACAATCAAAGCAGTGTCCACAAGATTCAGGATCGCCTCGTATTGTCCATATTGTCTTTCTTGTCGGAGAAGTTCCTCACGGAAACCAGACAGCACATCATTCATCTCAAGTACGAGTGCTTTTTCAGAGCCATGCATTCTCTCAGCCGGGAAACGAAGAGAGAAATCCCGGTTGCGAATAGCCTGAAGCATACGTCGTATCCTTTCGGCAGATTTATTAGCAAACCATCCCATCATAAACCATATTTCTCTATCTTTCGATATAGTGTGAAGCGAGTGATACCAAGAAGAGAAGCAGCCTGCGTCAGATTTCCGTTGCTTCTGCTTATTGCCTTCATAATAGCATCCTGTTCCAAAGCCTCAAGATTAAGCGTTTCCGAATTTTGGGATGGCTCAATAATTCTGGAAAATTCAAAATCATCCGCTTCTAATACATTTCCGGATGCCATCACTATAGCCCTTTCGATTACGTGCTGCAGTTCTCTAACATTGCCTGGCCATGAATGACTAAGCAGTTTGCGTCGGGCAGATGCTGTTATCTTCATATCGTCAAGGCCATATCGTTGAGATATCTGATGTGAGAAATATTCTGCGAGAAGGAGTATGTCGTCTCCACGTTCGCGCAAGGGTGGGATATGGAGTTCTATTGTGTTTAGTCGGTAGAGGAGGTCTTGCCTAAATTTTCCTTCAGCCACCATGCTTGCCAAGTCTGCATTTGTCGCTGAAAGAATACGCACATCAACTTTATTTACTTTTGTTGATCCAAGACGTGAAATCTCGCGTTTCTCGATCATCGTCAGCAATTTTTGTTGGGCTCCAGGTAGCAAGTTACCTATTTCGTCAAGAAATGCTGTTCCACCGGCAGCAGATTCAAGACGTCCGGCTTTGGCAGCCTTTGCATCGGTGAATGCACCTTTTTCATGTCCGAAAAGTTCGCTTTCAAATAGATGTTCGGGAATAGTACCGAGGTCGATAGATACAAAGGGTTTATTATTTCTGTGGGAATGATAGTGGAGCAGATGAGCCACTACGTCTTTTCCAGAACCGTTTTCACCTGTAATAAGGACATTGGCATCCGTAGCCGCTATCTTTGCAATCTGTCTGTTCAGAAGTTGCATCTGAGGAGATTCTCCTATTAGAACAGGGACATCTTCAGTTGAATATTGGTTTATATAGTTGCTCTTTTCTTCCTTGAATGAAGAGTTTCTGCGAGAAATACTAAGGTCTATAGCGCTTTCAACAATACCGAGGAGTTTGGCATTGTCCCATGGTTTTGGAATAAAGTCTACAGCACCGGCTTTTATAGCCCTCACGGCTTTTTCAGTGTCGACGTATGCTGTAATGAAAAGAACCGCTGCTTTGGGATTCTTCTTCAGTATGAAATCAAGCCACTGGTACCCTTCCTCTCCGCTGCTTGCATTTCGGCGGAAGTTCATGTCGAGGATAATGACATTCGGATCGAATGAGTCCATGAGTCTGCCGATGTCATTAGGATCGGTTAAGACACGAACTCCCTCGACATGCTGACGGAGCAACATGTTGAGCGACAACAACACATCCTCATTGTCATCTACAACTAATATTTTGCCTTTTTTCTCGGTCATTGCTTTGAAATTCATGAAATATAGTGATCGACATATTAATCATCAGATAATCTGGTGGGCAAATCCATTTTTTCATGAAGGATTCTAATAATTTCGACTTTACCATTTGACAAAATCTTGTAAAATAGTATATGTTTCTTTACTTTGAATCCAAAGAGTTCTTCCAAAATATAGTTGTATTTTTTACCAAGGATTTCCGGTTTTTGTGCAATGATATCACAAGATTCTATAAGAAGATTGTAGTAATCGTCAGCTTGCTTTTCAGACCATTTATCATAAGTGTAGTTCCAAATAGACGCGAGATCTTCCAGCGCCTTTTTGGTTATTAAATAATTACCCATTTCGGTGTCTGGTCTTTATGGTTTCAAGATAGTTTTGAGGATCAAAATCAGAAATGATACCACTTTCGATTCCTTCATTGATAGCACTTTTTAAGGATGCTACTCGTTTTTCTACAAAAAACTCTTCCACTGACTCATAATGAGTCACACGGCCAGCTTTGACATCTTCGACGACTTCGTCAAGACCAGTTTTACTTTTACGGGTGGGCATCGAAATGGTCACGCTGTTAAACTTCGCTAATAGTTTTTTTATGAGCGAAGCCTCATTGGGATCGGTGATGGTTATTACGAGTTGTGTCATATGAATTATTGTGATTTTACTGATATTACAAAGATACTAAATTTTGTATCAAGAACAAAATTTCGATATAAAAAGTTTTATTCTTTGAGGTAATCAATTGGGTCGGCTTTCATTATGTCGCGGATTTTCCAGGCGATAGTTAGGGCCGTCACTGCAATGATAAGAATCACAGTCATGACATAAATCAATGATAATGCCATTTTGTCGTTACCTAATTCACGGAAACCCTGATAAGGGATATTATCGAAAAGTATTATGCTTAAGGGCAATGTGATTAAGATGGATACTGTGATTATCCAGATATAAGAGCGTGCAAATATCATGGCAATAACTTTTGGGGTGGCACCGTTTAATTTTCTCAATGCCATCTCCTTTCTGCGGCGTCGGGTGTCGAGAGACACAGCGGAATAAATGCAAGCCATAGTGGTGATGACACTTATGATGGAGAGAATAACGATTATAAACACCATTACCATCACCATATTATAAGCAGGAACAATACGCTCAAACCAATTCTCAACACTAAGGTCAATCCTTGACGGACATACTTCCTTAAAGATTTTTTGGATTTCAACTATAGTCTCCCTTTCCTTTCCTTTTTGTGGAAGTATAATCCTGTTAAAACTTGAATCCGATATAGATGCATCAGTGATAACCACACACTTGTCGGTATAGGTATTCATAAAGAATTGTCCATCAATAATTCCTCTCACTTCGTATTCTTCACCATCATTGAATGGCAATGTTACTGTCTTGCCATTCCAGAGGTTTTTATCGATGAGCATCTGTTTGAATTCTTCATTAATAAGAATATTTCTATCCTTATTTATTAGTCCCGGCAATTCATTTATGTCAAGATCATAAAAGTCAACTACATCATTTGCGCTCTGAAAGAATGCTATGAATTGAGTGGAACCATTACGGTTTTCATTATCAAAATAAGAGGTAAAATAATAATTTTTATAAACTTTTTCGATTGATTTCAAAGAATCTATTTTTCTATTGATTGCATCTCTCTCCTCTTTAAAAATGCCATCCAGATGAAGGCTTAGGCATCTTTGAAACTTATCCACATTGTCTGGGATGCTATTATCTTGCTTAATGCTCTTTATCGACAGACAAAATATAATTGAGAACCATATGAAAAGTATGCTAATACTCAACTGAAAAGTGAGTCCGAGATTGCGCATTGTGTGTTTAGACTGAGGCTTCATCCTTAATGCAAGACCGGTCTGATCACGGCGTATCCTTCTGATAGTGAAAGCAACTACGAATAAACCGATGATCATGAGAATTGCTGACGTGATAAGAGTAATAGCGATGGCTCCGTCGAAATCAACTCTGATCTCATCAAGCATAGAACTAAAATGTGTGAGAAAGTAATCGGATATTATGCACACTAAAGCAATAGCTATGGCAAGAGTCAATAAAATGACAATCATTATTTCCGTGGAAAACAAAACGAACAAAGACTTTGGAGTACAACCAACGCATGTACGCAATGCCACCTCACGCTCACGAAGACGGAAGAGTTGCGTCTGCTGACGAAGAAAGTTGGAAAATGACATCAACACAAAGAGAAACAGAAATAGGATCGTCATGTTAGTAACTGTAAGAATTCGATTCTCTTCTTGCGAATAGAGATCGGAGAAATGTCGAAGTTGGATATCACGTCCAGGGATTAAGTCTTTTAATTCTTGAGAAAGAGAGTCTCGTGAAGCCCCCTCTCTTAAAATGAAATAGCAAGATGCATGACTTTCTTTAGAAAGATGATCCGCCAACAAAAAGACATTGCATCTTGAAGGAATAGGAGTGTAGATATTGGTTTGCGATTCTAATACATCTTTTATCTTAAAATTCTTGTTTATTTTGAACCCATCATAACTGCCATATTCTAAATTTAAGTAACGTCCAATGGGATTTTTCTCCTTGAACAGTTTTTTTGATAGCCAATCGGTAATTATCACCTCATTTTCTGAAAGGGATTCTATTATTCCACCTGTGATAGCAGATTTATATCCTATGAATTTCAAAAAATCACTATCCATGGTGATACCGAGCGACAAAAGCGACCGTTCATTGTCGCTGTCTGGATCTGATGTCACATTCATGAAGTAGTTTGCTCCTTCAAGGTAATGTATTTCTTCGGCATTTTTTAAATGATTGTTTAAGATGAGATTCAAATCATCGTAACTGGCGAATATAGAACCATCTTTTTCAAAGGATAATTGTTCAATTCTATTGAAAAAAGGTTGATGGATAAATGGAAAGGGTTTAAACTTCAGCATGACTGATGAGACAAGAGCCATCAACGTGAGGCTGACAGCCATCGAGCAGATGCTGATGGCTGTCTGCATCTTATATTTTCGGAGATTCCGTAAGGAAATTTGAATATAATGGAGAATCATAAGAAAGTGGGATTTACATGCGGACTTGGGAGACAATGTGGCCATCAAAGAGTTTTACGGTGCGGTTGGCGTAGCCGGCATCGTGCTGGGAGTGAGTCACCATGACTATTGTAGTGCCTTCATTATGGAGTTCAGACAGAAGTTGCATCACTTCTTCACCATTTTTTGAGTCGAGATTACCAGTTGGTTCGTCAGCAAGGATTATCTTTGGATTGGCGATTACGGCTCGTGCTATCGCAACACGTTGCTGCTGGCCACCCGACAATTGAGCCGGGAAATGCTTGTTGCGATGCGAAATATTCACGCGCTCCATCACTTCTTGAACTCGTTTCTTCCTTTCTTTTTTGAGAATTCCCATATATAGGAGTGGCAGCTCGATGTTTTCTTCCACTGTGAGTTCATCGATAAGATTGAAACTCTGGAAGACGAACCCGATGACACCTTTGCGGACGTTGATGCGGTCGGTTTCTTTCATTTTGCTTACATCCACTCCGTTGAGGAGATAAGAGCCATCGGTCGGTGTGTCGAGAAGGCCAAGGATATTCAGCAAGGTCGACTTACCACAACCGGAAGGACCCATAATAGCCACAAACTCCCCTTCGTTTACTTTTAAACTTACATTGTCGAGAGCCCAAGTCTCGACTTCATCCGTACGGAATACTTTCTTAATGTCGGTTAACTGTATCATAATACATTTGTTTAAATTCATAATTCATAATGCATAATGCATAATTTTTTACTGATTCTTGGAAATTATGCATTATGCATTGTGCATTATGCATTGAAAAAATTATTGAATGATTATTTCATCAGAATCGTCAAGTTTGTCGTTTCCACTGACGATGACTTTGTCACCGGGTTGAAGGCCGGAAATCACTTCAAATTGCT
>CAZCZX010000026.1:9767-20363 GCA_964503095.1 uncultured Sangeribacter sp. | reverse complement strand
TTTGAACCCATCTGAATCTGAGCTGGCGGGAAGAAGCTGAATACGAATGCAAGTGCTGATCCAAGGAAGCCGACACCTGCGATGAGCCACATGACGCCATTGCCCTTCTTACCAAGACGGTAAGGACGCGGAGCATTCTTCATCGAATAACGAAGCTTGATTGAAGATGCGAACATCAGCAAGTAAGCTATAAGATAAAGGATACATGTGAGCTGCGACAGAATCTGATAGAAGCTCTGCACTGATGGCATAAGAACCATAATGAATGAAAGGACTGTCACTGCGATACCCTGGATGAGGAGGATATTCTTCTGAACGCCATTCTTGTTGGTCTTCTGGAAGAACTTAGGAAGATAACCGGCCTGACCTACTGCGAATACACCTTTCGAAGGACCTGCTACCCATGTCAATACGCCTGCAAGCACACCGAATGCAAGGGCGATGGCGATGATAGGAGCAAACCATTTCATATGAAGTGCGCCGAAATAATTGTCAAAGCCTACGAGAAGACTCTGCACGAGATTGATATCCTTAGCCGGGATGATCACGCCAAGTGAATAAGTGCCGAGAATAAAGATTGCTACAGTAGCAAGCGCACCGATAATCACGGCCTTAGGATAGTTGACAGTCGGGTTCTTGATCTCCCTCACGTGGATACCGCTCATCTCCATACCTGCATAGAAGAGGAAGATGGAGACTGCAAGAATGATATTGTTGAAGTCAGAGAAATCAGGGATAAAGCTTCCGTGCCAATCCATCTGTGATTTACCACCGGTGGCAAGATATACAATAGCACAAACTACGAGGATACAAACAGGGATGATAGTGCCGACGATACCACCAATCTTAGATACTTTTCCTACCCATCCCATACCTTTAAGCGAGATGAAGGTTGCTATCCAATAGATTGCAAGCACAACTGCAATGGTATACCACTTGTTGGCAGCCAAGTGGGCATCATATACGTGGTCCATTCCAATGAAAGCAAGCGACACTGCGCCGAATGTCAACACTGTCGGGAACCAGATTGTACTCTCTATCCATTGCAGCCAAATGC
Source organism: uncultured Sangeribacter sp. (assembly GCA_964503095.1). GTDB lineage: Bacteria > Bacteroidota > Bacteroidia > Bacteroidales > Muribaculaceae > Lepagella. The sequence continues at coordinate 19,306 of CAZCZX010000026.1, read as the reverse complement.
CGAGGAATCCGACCTTATCGCCGTAAGCCTCGCCCACCCAACGGAACATACCACCTTGCTGATAAGGGAACATAGCGGCAAGTTCAGCTGCGACGAGCGATACTGGAACAAGGAAGACTACGGCGGCAAATATATAGTAGAATGCGGAGCTTACGCCATATTCTGCCTCTGCCGGCAGACCACGGAGCGATACCACCGCGACGATATTCATAATGATAAGGGTAAACACCCCCATCTTGGCAGCCTGCTTCACAGTCGCTGCCTTTTGTCCGGTTGAAGTAGCCATAATAATGAGGTTTTAATAATTAGTGAAATCCATTCTTATATCAGGATTTATCATGATTCATCTTGATATATCCTGATTCATCTTGATAATTAATCGACAATCGAGACTTTATCGCCCGTGAATATGCCGAGTCCGAGTTTCTGCATGAAATATTTGATTGCCGCCTGAGCCTTCACAGAGTTGCCTGCATCGTCAAGTGGAGGTGCAAATGCAGCGATGCCGAAGAGTCCCGGCATTACGCCCATCACTCCGCCGCCCACACCTGTCTTGGCAGGGATGCCGGATGTGTAGAGCCAGTCGCCTGTGTGCTGATAGAATCCTACGCTTGCTATCATGGTAGTGATCTTCGGTGAGATTTCCGGATCAAACACCTGTTTCTTCGTCACCGGATTCAATCCTCCATTGGCGATTGTAGAGCCCATCACTGCCAATTGCGACGATGTGATGCCAAGTGAGCATTGGCGTGTGTAGAGGTCAAGACTCATGTCTACATCATCATAGATTCTGTCGTAGTTCTTAAGCAGCCATGCTATTGAGCGGTTGTTGAAGTTTGTGGCAGTCTCACTTTCGTAGAGCTCATCAATAAGTTCGGGTGCCGAACCGCATAGCTCTGTGATATTCTTGGTGATGGCTTTCCACTTGTCTTCTGAGTCTCCTTGTGGTGCTATCATTGAGCATGCTGAGATGGCTCCTGCATTCACGAGGGGAGTGGAAGGGTGATCATTCTCCAAAAGAATGGCAAAAATTGAGTTGAATGGAAGTCCGGTTGCATCCGCACCAATCTGTTTTAAAACCCCCGCAGGAGTATGCTGAATCATGGCAAGAATGGCTGTCGGCACTTTTGATACTGACTCAATGCCAAATTTATATTCTGTGTCGCCGAAATTATAGCTTGTGCCGTCGGTGAGTGTTACGCTTACGCCGAAGAGATCAGGATTGATGTTGGCAAGATATGGTATATAATGGGCATTCAGTCCCCCCTTGATATCTTTCGAAGCCTCATATGCCTCCTGAGCGGCTTGCTTAATCTGCGACTTTGTAATTGTCTTTTCCATAGTAGTAGAAATATGCAATCAGCGACCGTCGGCTACCTCAATGGCCTCCGGCCGCTGATTCAGATTATGACTCTTTATGGCTTATAGGACTCATAAGCCCTATAAGCCCCAAACATTTTACTTGCCGGTGTGATTAAACATAGTCGTCTTCAACGGAATATTCTTCTCCATCGCGATTCGAGTCGGTGTAGGATATTCAAGTTGGTTAAGTTCGTTGACTGCAAACTGGATGTCGGAAAGAAGCTGATCGGCCATATCGCGGCTGAAGCCTTGCTTGCAGAGCACACGCATCACTACCATATCTTCGATATCCTTAGGCATAGCGTAAGCAGGCACCATCCAACCCTTCTGTGCAAGTTTATCCTGCAGGTCGTAGAGTGTCCATTTTGCTGAAGCCTGGAATTCCGGTTTCATTCTCCATACGAAGATTGGGTTAGGAAGTTCTTCATCAGCGTATGGCATAAACGGATCCATTGCTGCTACTTGTTCCTTCAGATAGCGTGCCACCATCAGAGAATTATATTGTATATTCTTGTATCCTTCGAATCCCAAACGGATGAATTGATAATACTGTCCGAGAATCTGAGCGGCAGGACGTGAGTAGTTAAGGCCTACCTGTGTCACCTCAGCACCAAGATAGTCTACAGTGAATGCCATGTCGTCGGGCAGATACTTCTTGTCTTTCCATACCACCCATCCAAGGCCCGGATATACAAGACCGAACTTGTGGCCTGATGTGCTGATACTCAATACCCATTTCAGGCGGAAATCCCATTTCTTTTCAGGGAATAGGAACGGAAGGATAAATCCTCCGGAAGCGGCATCGATGTGGATACATACCTCGTTGCCGGTCTCGGCATTGAATTTGTCGAGTGCTGCATCAAGAGCCTCAACATCATCGTTAAGACCTGTCCATGTCACACCTTCGATAGGAACTACGCAGATCGTATTCTCATCGCAAAGTTTGATGGCTGCGTCTACATCGAGTGTAGGATGTTCTGTGCTCAGTGGGACAAGACGCATCTCAACGTCCCAGAAGTTACAGAATTTTTCCCATACCACCTGATAGCCGGTAGACATGACGAGATTTGGCTTATCATAAGGTTTCCCGGCTTTCTTGCGGCGATCTTTCCATCTCTTAAGTGCTGCAAGCGCACCGAGCATACAAGCCTCGGAAGAACCGATGGCGAGTGCTCCTGCCTTCCACTTGTTGGTCTCCGGTGTATTCCAAAGATTTGCCACAATATTGATACATTTCTGGCACATCACTGCTACTCGAGGATACTCAGTCTCGTCAATATAGTTGATGTTGATTGCCTCATTCATTAGTTTTGTGGCATAATCATCCATGTAAGTAGTGACGAATGTGGCGAGATTAAGTCGAGGCTGAGTCTGTGCGAAAGTCTCATCCTTTACCATTTCATAAGCTACTTCAGGGATTGTAGGCCCATCAGGAATTTTTTCTACAGGGGCCTGTTTAAGCATTGCATCTGTGCCAAAAGCCTCGCTCTTGGCGTCGCCGAAGCGATAATTTGCATCCTTCATAGTAATTAAGATTTTTAAGAAGCCGGCAGGATTCACCGGCTCCTAAATGGAACATTGGGATAAAAAACTCTATATATTAAACGCTCCAGTAAACATGCGTCAGAGTTCGGAATCTAATTACAAGTAGGACGCGAATGCCAAGGCATGAATAAAAGAGGGAAAATACTCTAATTTTTATCACTAAAACAATCTGAGAAACACTTGGTTTGTGAATAAATATTAAAAAATTCCCTTTCATTATCTTTTTAACACTCTCAATATTTGAAAGAATCAGATGCGTTGCCCCCTCAAAGATATCTTCACTAATTTGCATATTTGCAATTTGTTTACTACCTTTGCGCAATAAAACACCCTAATCGCGAAGATTACGCATAAATGAATAACATTAAGAAATATTTTACACTCAATCTGTGGGTGACTGTCGTATTCATAGTGTTTGCATATTGGATACTTGCGGTCAAGAATGGTTTCATGCTTCGTTGGTATGACGAAATGTCGCTCTTTGAGCCTACTCGCTTCTTTTTCCACCAGTTTCTATATTATCCCGGAGGATTGCTTCGATATGCAGGGGCATGGTTGACACAGCTGATGTATTATCCTTGGCTGGGAACTACAATATTCATAATTCTCTGGCTATTATTGGCTTTTCTCACTTGCAAGGCGTTTCGGCTCTCAGCATCTTCATTCCCCTTTGCCTTGATTGTGCCTTTGGCTTTGGTAGTGTCGATAGTGCAAATCGATGAGGCTTGGCTTTCAATGAAAACTACGGGATACATGTATGCCAACACTCTTGGATTCATTTTCACATCGGGAGCAGTTCTTCTTTTCCGACAGTGCTCTTCCCGCATAGCGCTCTCAATCGCAGTTTCTATTCTAATTGCGGTTTGGTATTGCATTGCCGGCTATTTTGCTCTATTGGCAGGATTAATCTGTGGCATAATAGCAATCAAGGATGCGATATCCAAAAAGAAGTATGCCAATTATGCGACTGCCGCGACTGCAATAATTTCAATCATAGTTGTGCCTCCCATGTATTATACTTATTTGCACGGTAATACAGTTGACAACGATTACCTGTATCTTAAGGGGTTGCCCGAACTCATGATGGAGTCCTACGACAAGTATCTCTGGATGCCATTCATAGTCGCTACTGCAGTCTATATAATTCTTTCTTTGCTCAGTGATACTAAAATGCTCAAGGAGAGGGCAATCTTAAAATGGATAAGCATCGCATCGGTGTGTTGCGTCATGATTTGGAGTGTCAAAGCTGAGCATAAGAGCGAGCAGTTGCGTGCTACCGTCCTTATGTTGCAGAATCTTGATGACAACGACTGGAATGGAATGGTGAATGTAATGATGCGCATAAAAGAGCCTGCCAACTACACCATGCTTATGCTCAATAATCTGGCTTGGGTCAATTTAGGAAATGAAGGGAAAGACCTCTCTGCCTATTCTCCTCAAAAATCAGATGCCCGACATTCGGAAAGATTTTCGATGACTGCCTTTGTTCAGGTGCCGGTGTTCTACAATATCGGGCGATTCAATGAGTCTTACCGATGGGCTATGGAGCACACCGTGCAATATGGCAAGCGTGCATTTTTCCTGAAATACATGGTGAGAGACGCATTGATGAAGGGAGACATACCTCTTGCCAAACGCTACAACGACATTCTGCTTTCCACCATGTTCCACCGCAAATGGGCAGAAAACATGAACCGCTATATTGAAAACCCCTCCTTAATAGAGTCTGCTCCGGAATTCCAACATATTTTGGCTATCAAGCAGACGCAAAACTAATTATTATGAACCGAACAACAACGATTCTTGCCCTTATGGCCCTCACAATCGCATCTTGCTCAAGACAAGCGAGCATCAACTATCCCAGCGCTCCGACTGACGGAACTATTGATAATTATTTCGGCACTGAGGTCAGCGATCCATACCGTCCGCTTGAGAACGACACTGCAGCTGAAACTCTCGCTTGGGTTGAGGCTGAAAATGCCGTGACCCAGGAATATCTCTCTAAAATTCCTTTCAGAGGAAAAATCCGCGATCGTATAGAGCAACTCAACAACTATCCAAAAATCGGACTTCCCACCAAGAAAGCCGATGGGAAATATTATTTCTACCAAAACGATGGACTGAAAAACCAGGCCATTCTTTATCGCTCCGATACTCCCGATGGTGAGAGTGAGGTATTTCTCGACCCTAATACGCTTTCCGAAGATGGAACCGTGGCTCTTACAGGAGTATATCAGTCGCACGACGGCAAATACACCGCTTATACCATCTCACGCAGCGGAAGCGACTGGACCGAAATATTTGTGATGGACACTGCCACCGGCAAACTCCTCGACGACCACATAGAATGGGCTAAATTCACAGGAGCCGCTTGGCATGGCGATGGATTCTACTACAGCGCATACGAAAAACCGGAAGATGGAAAGGAATTCTCAAATGCCAACACTTTCCATAAAGTGTATTATCACAAAATAGGCACTCCACAGAGTGCTGACAAGGTGATATATGAAAACCGCAACGAGCCGCTCCATTTCCACAGCGTAGACATCACCGACGATGAGTCTACACTAATTGTTATGGGAGGGGGTGCCGGAAATGGAAATTCCCTTTATATAAAAGACCTTACCAACCCAAATTCAAAATGGGTGACAGCGGAAGAATCTCAAGAAAATGACATAAGTGTAATCGAGGCGCGCGATGGCAAACTCTACATTTTCACATCTGCCGGAGCACCGAAATATCGACTCGTGACTGCCGACATAAAGGCTCCGCAACGGGAGAACTGGCAAGACCTTGTGCCTGAAAACAATGCAGCCGTGCTCGTAGATGCGCGCTTCGCCGGCGACAAACTTATCCTTACCTACGACAAGGATGCATCTCACCATGCTTATGTCTACAATAAAGATGGCATAAAAGAACGAGAAATATCCCTTCCCGGATATGGGACAATCTCTTTCTCAACCAATTCTGAAGACACTGAGACTTTCTACTCTTTCTCTTCCTTTACTACTCCAGCTCAAATAATGGCTTATGACGCAGCCACCGGCGAGAGCAAACTTTTCTACACTACAGAACTTCCGGACTTCAATCCTGATGATTATGTGACTGAACAAGTGTTCTATCCCTCTTCTGACGGGACTAAGATACCTATGTTTATCACTTACAAGAAGGGACTTAAAAAGGATGGGAAAAACCCTGTCTATCTCTACGGATACGGGGGCTTTAACATCACCCTCAACCCTGGATTCTCAGCAAATCGCCTTTTCTGGCTTGAGAATGGAGGTATCTACGCGCAGGCTAATCTTCGCGGTGGAGGCGAATATGGTGAGGAATGGCATCTTGCAGGAACCAAACTTGATAAGAAAAATGTATTTAACGATTTCATTGCAGCCGCTGAATACATGATCAAGGAAGGCTGGACCAACAAAGACCTGCTCGCCATAGAGGGAGGCAGCAATGGGGGTCTGCTTGTAGGAGCAGTCACCAACATGCGCCCTGATCTCTTTCAGGTGGCCATACCACGTGTAGGTGTAATGGATATGATGCGCTATCATCTTTTCACTATCGGATGGAACTGGGCGCACGATTACGGCACATCCGACGAATCCCCGGAAATGGCAAAGTATCTTCTATCTTATTCTCCAATTCACAACATCAAGAACGACGGAACCCCTTATCCGGCAATATTAGTCACTACTGCCGACCATGACGACCGTGTGGTGCCGGCTCACTCATTCAAATATGCAGCCGCTCTGCAAGCCGCCAATACGGGCGATGCTCCAAAACTGATCCGCATTGACAGCAAGGCCGGACACGGTGCCGGAAAACCGATTGCCAAAATCATCGACGAATACGCCGACATCTACTCATTCATCTTTGAGAATATGGGACTTACCCCTAATGATAAATGATGAATGATGAATGATAAATGATGAATGATTAAGAGCCTTCCGAGTCGAAGACCGGAGGGCTCTTAATTATGTTAACCCCCGGTAAAACCGGTGGCCTTTAGCTCTACTCATCTATGCTACCCCGGAGGGGTAGTATTTTTTATTATTTATACGTGGCTTCTATAGGAGGATTATTTACGGCTTGGAGTATATCATGGCGTGACACTTTGACTGGCTGGGCTAAGAATTCAGGCACATTGTAGGATTTCATCAGTTCCCTATAATATGAAGGGGTCTCTTGTGGCACCACAAACGCCTTGCTGTCTCTTCCAGAGCCATCGACATATGCCAGATAGGGGCGAGTATAGTTGCCGTCGTCACGACGCGAACTGAACACTATCCAGCGCCCATTTGACGACCATGTGTGATAACTGTCAGTGTCATCGCTGTTGGCATTCCCCAATGCTCTCTCTTCCCCTGTGGAGAGATCTTTGAGCCAGAGGTCGCTTTCTTTATGCCATATGTGGAAAGTGCCGAAGGGGGCTTTGCAATAGAGGAGGAATTTGCCGTCGGGCGACACCCTCGGCAGGAGTGCGCTTTCAGATGCAGAAGTCGCATTTACTATTGTATCCGGCTCCGAAAATCTCCTTGTTGCCATATCAAAGTCTCTGCTCACAATATCATAACGCACATCATAATAATACTTGTCAATATTTTCAGGAGTCACTCCCTCCGGATACCTTGCCACAGAATAGTAAAGTTTCTTCCCGTCAGGGCTCCACGCCGGAAACGTCTCAAGAAGATTCGGATCGCTCGCTATATGCGTCACTTCATGCGTCTTCATGTCATAAAGAATCAAGTCAGAACTCGTGTCATAAACCTCGATTTTGCTATCTCCGGAATAAAAGAACCTCTGTTGTGTGTCATTGACTGAATATGCTATGAGGTCCATTGTAGGATGCCATGCCGGATACACTCCTGCAGAAATAGTGCTGTCTGTCTTAAGGTTGACTTTCACCACAGAGTCTCCCGCCATCAACACAGTGCCCCCATTTCTAACTCTGACATGAAACATCGAGGCCTTGTCTTTATAATGATTACGAGGCACATGGCAATTCATGCACTGACCGCGACGCTCATCAGTGGGCGCAGCATTATTATGAATTACAGTCTCTTCAAACGACGTGAGATCCCTCTGATTGAGGGTGATTGCAGAATATTGCACGTATGATGGCTCAATGAGACGATAACTTATATATGGGTCGATTTCCTCTTCTGCCACATGATTGGAAAAAGTATATAATTTCCATTTGTCGTCATTTCGTACAAACACTTCATATTTAAGGTCACTCCCCTTGGAAGCCTCCAGAAGTTGATGCCATTCCTTCATATCCCATTTAATAGGATTGCCGGAAGCCACCAATGTCTTGCCGTCATTGCCTGTAACCCTTGCTATATATTCTTCACCGGGCATATCCACCTCAAAATTTAATGGGGCGATATTGGGAGGCACCACTATATCCACATAGTCAGGCACAAGCACAGGCTTGGCATCTGCAGCCTCCACATTATCCACAGGCACTTTCGCTTTTCCGCATCCGGAAAGCATGGCAATTACACACACGAGTGAGAATATATATCTGATTTGCATAAGAATTAAGAAAAAAGCGTAAATAAGGAGTCACTGCGAGAGAATGCAATGACTCCTTTATAACGTTGAAATATATCCAATTCGTATATTGTCAGAACGGATACTTACCTTCGTTTGCCCCTAAGAACAAGCCATCAAGTTGGTAAGATTTGAGAATAGAGCCATCTCTGCGACTGATGTCAAAACCGGTTTCCCAAAAGAAAGGAACGCAGCCTGCATTTTTAGCCTCGCGAGTCACGACTCGGTTCCAAAGCAACTGGCTTGCCTGGTGCTTTCCCTTATCGACTCCGGAATCGTTAGAACGGTCTTCGCAGACGCAAAATTCACCTAAGATGACAGGATAACCCTTATCTACAAAGTGAGTCTTCATTTTCTGCATCTGAGTCTTAACATAATCTTCCTCGCCCCATGTAGAGTTGCGATTAGAGCCGTCCACATGATTCTCCTTTCCCCAATACCAAGCGTATTTGCCCCAACTTTCATCATTTTTCATCATGTTGAAGTTGTAAGGGTCGTAGAAATGGACCTCAGCCATAAGTCTATCCGTAACGACATCGGCAGGCATCTTGAAATATCCTTCTGTGGCAAGATCAATATTAGTGCTTGGAGCCGACATCACGAGGATACGATCAAGATTGTTGCCTCCTGTGGCTCTCACAGCGTCAAGCATAGTCTGCTCATATTTCATAATGGCATCAATGCTCTTTTCCTTATTGGCTTTTTTCTCTGCCGCGGTGTAAGTATGTCCTTTGCCATCATTGGCGTCTTCATTTGCGGGAGGTTCGTTCAAGGCTGCGAAAAGTAGATGCTGGTCATAATGGTTAAGTTTAGTGGCAATCTGTGTCCAGTAAGAACTGAATTTAGCATTTATAGCCTCATCAAACCCTTTCTTGCAAGCATCCCCTTCAATCCAGCCATTATCCCAGTGAGTGTTCACAATGGCATACATTCCATATCCGGTGACCCAACCAACGACTTCGTCTACTCTGTCAAGCCAAGCGGAATCAATCACACCATCCTTTGCATGGGAATTCCAAGCGCAAGGAATACGCACTGCCTTAAAGCCCATATTTGCAAGAGCCGCAACATAA
>CAZCZX010000026.1:0-9667 GCA_964503095.1 uncultured Sangeribacter sp. | reverse complement strand
GTAAGACTTTTTACCTCACTTATTTTGAGCCATTCCGCATCGCTGGTGAGGGTAGGTTTCACGCTTGCTTTTATATTGAGTTGCTGAGAAGCAGTCCCTGCAAGCATCACTTCCTCCTTCACAGTTAAATTGCCACTATTCCAAGAGTCATCAATGATTGGACTCTTATCCTCGCCACATGAACTTACAAGCAACGTCACAAGTAGCATCAAACCTGCAAAAATATTTTTCATTCTTATTATTATTGAGAAACCCGGTTTATGATCGCCATAAACCGGGCATCATTAGTGATTAATAATTATCAAATTATTCAGGGTGAACCGGAGTGACAACATTATTGACCTCAACTTTCAGAAGTGACGGATCAACCAGATCACCCCAAAGGCCAGCGATATCAATCACCCATACTACCGTTCCAGTACCATTTGCCTCAAGATAAGCAGGGAAAGAATATGTGCCATCTGCCTTTACCACTTGATCAGAAGCTCCACCGCCCCAGAATGAAGGCCACCAGCCAGCACATGCGAGCGACATTGCTCCAGTGTATTCTCCAGCAGCTCCAGCCTTAAGATTGCCGTCAATGCCGCTGATGTTGACAGAAGCAGTTGTAGTGCCGCGACCGAATACTATGCCTGGGAAGAGATCGCCTGCACCGGAGGCATTAGTAGGTCCGTATTCATTGTAGAACTCAACACGAACATCAGTGCCATTGTCTTCCTTGTTTCCATACCAAATACTATTGTTGTCAACTGCCACATCAGCATAAAGTGCTTTCTTTGGATCTAACTGAATCTTAAGCTCATCTACCTTAACAAGAGTCGGATCTACGAGATCGGCTCCAAGCCCATTAATATCTATGCAGAATACAACAGCACCTTCTGAAAGATTCTCGGTATCGAATTTCACACGGTAAGAGCCGTCGCCCATTACGAGGCAATCGTTATTGTTGCCGTCAAATGCGCTCCAATAAGATGGATCCCAGCTTGCATCAGCAAATTCAAGGCCAGCACGATAACTACCTTTTGCTCCCTCTTTTAGATTTCCGGTGATACCACTGATAGTGAAATCCACCACCATTTGCTTCTCAAATACTATTGAGGAAACGTCTATGCCGCAGTTGCCGTTAGTGCTTCCATATTCATTATAAATTTCAATACGGATACGTCCATTCCCTTCAAGGTCACCAATTGCAAGTTTAGTGACATCTGCAACTATCTCTGGAACATATTCGCGACGTACAGGACGAACGAGAGCGCCGGTGCTACGGAGTGCTGACTGCATTCCCTGATTGTCGGTGAACATGATTGCGTAGTCACCATTAGTCTCCGAGGCATTTCCAGTCCAATAGTAGCAGATGTCATTGCTGTCTACTGCTGCTCCTTCACGCTTGCCGGCTGCCGGGAGGAAGATCTTGTTGCCTGTCACTCTTGATGTAAGTTCGATACCACTAACTCCGTCTTTTACAGCGGGAGCCTGATCGCAGACTGCAAGAAGTTGGTTCCAGTCATCTACAGTAGGCATCACACCCATGCCTGAAGCCACAGCCACGTCATAATCAGTATTAGAGATATTGCCGGTAGCATATTTGTTGAGATCCAGACTATTGTTGAATCCGGTGAGATCGCCATAGCCAAGCAATGCGCCAGGTGCGCTCTCTGTCATAGCACCTACATTATAGCGACACCACTGCATTTTTGTACCCATGTCTACATAGTCGTTGGCACTTTCCTCTTTAGCAAGGATGCCGAAAGGTGTCTGAAGTGTCTGCTCGTTGCCGTAGACAGTCTCTGTATTGAGCACCATGAATGCCGCAAAAGTATACTCAGTATTAGGAACCAAGCCTGTGGCTGCGATATTGAAAGAATTAGATATTCCTTCGCCAAGAAGTTTTACGCCCTCCTGCACTGGAACGCCAAGAGGGGCAATAGCGATACCATATTCAAGAGTCTCTGCATAAAGCATACTCTGAACTCCATTGAGAGTGCCACTAAGGTTGGCAGAAACTGCAGTTACAGAAGCCGGAGCGGCAGTACCGACTGCTGCATCTGTTGTGTAGAAACTCTTCACTTCTCCATATTCAGTCACAATCCCTTGCAAAGAAACGAAAGTGGCATAGTAATATGTGTTGCCGGATTGAAGACCGTTGATATTGGCTATCACAGTAGCGCCGTCAGATCTAAGTTCACCAATAGTCTTGCTGCCGCTTACTGTAGGATTCTCGTTGAGACTGTAGACAACGCCAACAGTGTAGGAAGATGGGGCCTGGCTCTTCAAGCCTACAACAGATCCATACACTATTGCAGATGTGGCTGTCACCTCAGCATAATCTGTAAGCACTTCCTGAATTATGGGAGTAGTATTGATCACAGGATCGTCACTGCTGCATGATGTGAGCATGGAAGCCGCCCCCATTGAGAAGGCGAGCATTCCTGCTAATAGATATCTTTTCATTTTAAATGTCATGATGTAAGAGAGTTATATTTATTCTTCTGTCTCTGGAAGGAACGGCTTATCATTCTCGAAAGATACTGTCACTGTTATGCTTAGATTCTGGCTTACCTTAAATTTAGGAGTCCATTCCTCAAGAAACGCCGTATCACCCCATGGATTTAGGATATATCGACGCGCGATATGCGGTTCGTCTCCTGGGCAGTGGTTGATATCATCATTAGATAGGCCAAGGACATTCCCATCGACTTTGATTTCATTGATGTATAAGTCGCAGTTTGGATAGTCGTTAAGAATCTTGTAGCAGTCAAGGAACACTCCATATGGATTGTCATTTGAGAAATCCATTGATATGGTATAGGTGCCGGGATCTTGAATATACAGATCTTGTGTCTGGAATTCATATGATGGAGTGAACCAACTAAACGACATACGATATGTCTTCTTCTGCTCTGCGCCATAGTCAGCAGTGAACTGATATCCAAGATATTCGTAGACATTTCCGTTCACATCTTTCTGGGGAATGCCGAGCACTACTTCACCCATTCGGCCGAGGTCGTCATAGCCAACAGCCAAGACTGTGAGTTCATTGCCCTCAAGCTTCACTGCTGAGCCTCCGAGACTTGTGCTGCCCATACCATTGGTGAGAGTCACATACCCGTTAGTGCCGTTGTCTACAATTGAATAATCACCCTCTACAGTATCGCCACTTGGAAGGGTCACTACATATTTACCGAGAGCAGGATTATTGAAGTCAAGACGGAAATCACTCACTGTTGCTTCATTTGGTGTAAGATTACCCGGATAGTCTCCGACTCCCTTGAAGCCATTCTTGGGTGTGCCTCCGAGATCATACCAGTCGAAAGGAGCTCGCTCATTTAGTCGCCATGTGCAATAGCTGTTTTGTGAAGCAAGATCCTTAGCCCAAGTCTCAGGAAGCACGATTTCTGTTGGAACGGGCTCAGTGTAATTCTCAAAATACTCCTTTGTCACGTAGTTGAGAGTCACACCCTCTGACGGAGCCATGACTTGCATTGCATCGTCAGAAAGATAAAGCAACTGAAGGAAGCGCTCATGAGTGCGGGAATCGTTTGCCTCCAATGGATACACATCCGACAACGTGATCGTGTGGTTGTCTGTATCGAGCATATAGGTACCTTTACCTACAAGGTTTCCTTCATAGTCAGTGATGCTGACATTGGCGCCCCCTATGAGGTCAAAAGTGATGTAGCCGAAGTTTCTTGGACCATCCGGATCACACATCCATGTATTGCCTGCATAGTCTGCACTCCAATACCAATCAGTGCACGGAATTGCTGCATTAGCTGCATCCCACTTACTTCCACTATCCACATAATTGTCGCGATAGTTCTCATTCTCCAATTTGGAATGAAGATTATCCCAGGTATAAGAACTTGTAAAATACCAGTGTGGACCTTTCCAGAAAGTAGTCTTCACCGATTCATCTTCAAGCACTCCAAGGTCAAGTTGCCATGTCTTGCTGTTGCCCACTCCGCCACTGATACGCTTCCAAAGATAGTGGCTCACAAAGTCAGCACAGAAATCATCGATGGTGAAAGAATAAGGTTCACTCCATACATAGCCTCCACGTGTATCCACGCCCAACTGCACCTCATAAGTGCCGTCGAATGGAATCTGAAGGGTGACCTCACTTTCGGTTCTGCGTCCTTGAGGAGTAACCCATGCCACGCTATATTGCGCTGGCATGAGGCTCTTGAGATGTATGATATTGGGATTCTCTGAATCATGTTCGACTGTGAAGGCTACTCCCTCCACGAGTTCGGCCGGATTGATGTTGGGTGCAGGCATCGAGTACTCATCCGCACAAGACGCAACGCTGAAAGCCAACGTACCGAAGAGAGCTATCCGGCTCAGATTTTTAAAAGTTTTTGTCATTTTGTTGATTAGTTTTTTTGAAGATGGTTATATAATTCTTAGGATTCCGTTTTTTCAGAAGATTGTGCGCTATAGATTTAGGATAAAAAAGCCTCTGATGTCAAGGACCTAAACCATAAACGCCTGGAAAATCATAATATTATATAAATCTTCAATATATCAGCATTTTAACTTTTTCTCACTTAAATTAACTGTTGATTAGAATCACCAACCGGGATTCTGCTTCAAAGTATAGTCTGAAAGGATGATCTGATTAGTTGGAATCTGGAAGAGTCCATTCTTCTCGATTATCTTCTCGCGTTTGTAGCTTACAGAGCCGTCTACACCACCATTTTTCACCGGACCGGCAGATGCACAAACAGCATCAGCGAGTTTGTCGACACCTTGACGGAGAAGATCCCAATAGCGGATTCCTTCGAATGCAAGTTCAAGAGCACGCTCATTCATTACGTTTTCAAATGTCACAGGTATTGACGCCAATCCAGCACGTTTGCGCACAGCATCCAGAGCCTGCTGAGCTGACATTGATGGAACGCCTCCAAGCTCTGCTATCATAAGAAGCACATCGGAATAGCGCATCAGCACCCAGTCTTGTGCATTCTGCTCTTGGAATTGTGATGTGCCTTCTTCTTTTGAAGCATTCACACCATTCGCGAAGGCGATAGGAGAATACTTCTTGATGCAGAGTCCGGTATACTCACGCCAGTCGCTTAGAGAACTGTCATAGTCCGGTGAGGAAATAACTCCCTCTTGAGCAAGATTGATGATGGATGCAGAGAGACGCTTATCTGCTGAAGAATATTTATTTGCATATGTCTGACAAACTGTAGCGGCACCCCAGCCCTTGCCATATGGACAGTAGTTCAGGCTTCTCATTCCAAGCATGACTTGCCAGCGGTTAGAGTCATTGTTTCCATCATAGTCCTGAGTCGGAGTAAATTTCTGCTGAAGCATAAATTCTGAGTTTGCCTGTCCGGCATATGTAGACAACTCTGTATCCCATGCATCCTCCCCAAGGGGAACAAGTGAGGCCGCAGGCCAAAGATCCTTGAAATCAGCGATGAGTTGATAGTGGCCACTGCGTACGATATCTTCTAAACCATCAATCACTTCCTGCTTGGTTAAGGTGCCGGTGGTCACGCCTTCAGCATTTGTGTAGCCGAGATCCTTACCGTAATATCCGGTATAAAATAGATATACGCGTGCCAACATGGCTTCAATGGCATATTTCGTGATTCGACCGTTGTCTGATTGTTGAAGATTTGCATCCGCAGGAATATTTGCAACTGCATATTTCATATCCTCTACGATCGCAGCATATACTTCTGCCGGGTCGTTCTGAGGACGGTTTTCATCAATTGCCTCCAAAAACAATGGAATGTTGCCCCACATACGAACCATGTCAAAATAGAGAAGGGCTCGGATAGCACGGCACTCTCCCATATACAGGCCTCGCTTATTGGATTCCCCTACCCAATTGATTTGCTCTTCGTGGTCGCAAAGTTCATTACAGCGATATACTGCCCCATAATATGATATCCAGTCTTGTTCATAAAGATTCTGGTCGGCAGGAGATACGGAAAGGTCAAATTGGTCGATTGCCTGATAGTTGTAAGCGTCGCCTGAGCCGGTACCCCCATAACATTCGTCACTCAATACGTTGGATGCAACCATGAATCCTACGCCTGGATTGGAACTGATCTGGCGCCAGCCGTCATAGCAACCGAGAAGCGCGCGCCATGCGTCTCCTTCTGTCTTATAGAAATTTTCGGTATTCGACTCCGTTTTCGACGACACGTCAAGAAAACTTTCAGAGCAAGATGTTGTGAAGCCCATCAAGCCTGCGGCTGCGAATCCGATGGAGAATATATTGAATTTAAATCTGTTCATTTTGTTATATTTCTAATGATGTTGTTAGAAAGCAAGGTTTACACCGAAAAGCACTGTGCGTGGAGTTGGATAGTAGCCTAAGTCGATGCCACTTACCCACTCAGAAGTTCCATAGCCAATCTCCGGATCCATACCATTATATTTGGTGAATGTAGCAAGATTCTGCACCTGCACGTATAGACGCGCTTGGCTGCACCATTTCTGCTTCATGATGGGAGCAAAGTCATAGCCGAAAGTCAGATTGCTAAGACGTAGGAAATCTCCTTTGTGGAGATAGAGATCAGAAAAGGCACTGTTCTGCTGGCCATTGGTCACGCGAGGAATTCTGTTAGAAGTGCCCTCTCCGGTCCAACGGTTGAGGATTTCTGTAGTATAGTTGGCCTTCATATTTGTCTCATTGCGATAGCTCTGCACGAGTTTATTGCCGGCAACCCCCGTAGCCACAAGGCCAAGATCAAAGTTCTTCCAGTTCAAGTTGATGTTGAACCCATAAGTGAATTTAGGTACACCGTTTCCAAGGTCTATCTTGTCTTCATCATTGATTACGCCATCACGGTTTTGGTCTACATATTTCACGTCGCCTGGCTGTACGTTAGTCTGTAAAATACCATTTCCGGCTGCCACCCATTCATCGATTTCTCTTTGGTTCTGGAAAAGACCAGCAGTCTGGAAGCCCCACCAGTAGCCGATAGCATGACCATTTTCAGCGCGATAGAATTCAGTGGAGTTATCATAAAGCATGTTGGAACGTCCATGAATGATACCATCTTCAGTCGGGATTGATCCAACTTTGTTTTTATTGTAAGAGAAGTTGGCTCCAATGCTATAGGCAAAATCTTTTCCAATCACGTCATTCCATGTAAGATTAACCTCAACACCGGTGTTGATTACATTACCACCATTGATATATGGTGCTCCTGCGCCTGAAGTGGCAAGGATCGGTGGTTGCACAAGCCAGTCTTTAGTAGACTTGCGATACCAGTCAAAGTTAACGTGCAGTCTGCTTCTAAGAAATGCTGCATCAAAACCGAAGTCAAGCTGCTCGGAAGTCTCCCATGTCAGATCTGCATTGCCAAGACGGTTGGGATATGCGCCCCAATTTGTAGCAAGAATTGTCGCATAGTCTTTGTAAGTTCCGTTGGCGCCAAAATATTCTCCGAAGAAATAATGAGTGTTAGTCACTTTGATAGGAGCCAGATACATGTATGGATCAATATTCTGGTTACCTACCTGACCCCAACTTGCACGGATTTTCAAGAAATCAAGCCATTCTCTTGATGCCTCCATGAAGTTCTCGCTTGAGATGTTCCAACCGGCTGAAACAGATGGAAACCATCCATAACGGTGACCTCTTGCAAATCTGGAAGAGCCATCGCAACGCACAGTAACATCGACCATATATTTTTCTTGCCAGTTCCAACTTAAACGTCCGAAATAGCTGACCGAACGGTTCACATCATGCGGATTTCCGGATGCTCCGAAGTCATCTCCTGCAGTTGCTCCAGTGCCGTTGCTGATCCAGGCATAAGGCCATGTGTCAAATCCCTCTTTCAGGTCTCTTTGTTTAGCACCGAGATATGTACCTTCATAGCGATATGATTCCATACCAAGAAGAGCATTGAATGCATGATCCTTTATGTTGAAATCATAAGAGATAGTGTTGGTCCAAGTCATACCAAGTCCTCTGTTCATATTCTGTGAAACTTTGGTATAATCTGAATAAGAGTATATGCTGAATTGATAAACCGGGGTAAATGACCTGTATTCGGAGCTGTTGGCAACTACGCCAAATACAGTGCGGAGTTTAAGATTCTTTATAGGTTCAATTTGGGCATAGACATTCCCTGTGAAAGTAGCGCTCTTGTTTGAATTGGTATTGCCTACCATCATGCTTCCATAAGGGTTTCCGTCGGCATTATTCCAGTCACTCTTGGCACTGTTGTAATATTCCCCATCAGTGTTGTATATGGGAGTGAGTGGTGATGTTCCGAATGCACCTCGAAGAGTGTTGTTGTATTGGTCTGCTACGCTGATACCATTGCTTTTCTTATAGACAAAGCTCACTTGTTCGCCCATTGTGACAATTCCACCAAAGAATTTATGGTCGGAATTGATACGGAAATTATAACGTGAATAGTCTGACACTTTGCTTCCACCGGCTATACCTTCCTGATTGAGATAACCAAGGCTTATAGCATAAGTGCTTGTTGCATTGCCACCGGTGATGCCTATGGTATAGCTTTGCGTTGCAGCGTTTTTCTTAAACATCGAGTCTACCCAATCAGTGTCATACACACCGATACGGTTTCCTTCTGCATCAGTGCGCCAGATAGATGACATCGCATTCCAGTCATATGGTGCTGAATTGTCTGCTATCTGCTGCTCGTCCATGATTGTCATAAATTGCTGCGCATTAAGCATCTTCACCTTATGCGCCACATTCTGGATGCCATAATAGCCGTCGAAAGAGATTCTTGCTCTGCCTTCCTTGCCTTTCTTTGTTGTCACAAGAACTACACCGTTAGCTGCCTGTGCACCATAGATGGCTGCGGAAGCTGCATCCTTGAGAACATCAATGCTTTCGATATCTGCAGGGTTAAGAGTGGATATATCGCCACCTATACCGTCGATTAGATAAAGGGGACCTGCATTGCCGATGGTGCCGAGACCGCGGATGCGGACTTTCATGCCTTCACCAGGCTGGCCGGAGTTGGTGCTGATGTTGACACCGGGAAGCTGTCCCTGCATTGCCTGCAATGGGGAGTTGGTGTTCATCTTGGCAATGTCAGCACCCGACATCTGAGCGGTTGCTCCAGTGAGAAGTTTCTTCTTCTGCACGCCATAGCCAATCACGACGAGGTCGTCGAGTGTGCTGCTGTCGTCAAGAAGTGCCACATCAAGACGTGGAGAATCCACTTTGATTTCTCTCTGCTGCATTCCCACATAGGAGAACACGAGGGTCGCTCCCTTTTGAGTTTCGATGCTGTAGTTGCCATCAATATCGGTGGCTGTTCCGACACTTGAGTTTTTCACCATGACGGTAACTCCCACCAGGGGCTCGCCATCAGCGGCTGAGGTAACTGTGCCCTTCACCAACATGTCTTGCGCTTTTGCAAAACCGATGCCTCCAAGCAAGCAGCAAATCACGACCGCCATTCGCAAGAACCGCGTCTTGCACAAGTCATTGATTTTCATTTACATTGATTTTAGGTTAAATATTATGGTTAATTATTTCTTCGATAAATGTTATAAAATCTTAACGAATGCAAAGATAGAATAAAAAAGTGACTCATATGAGCCACTTCGCTAATTTTTACGGAATAGTTTGTTTCCTATATAATAATATGAGGGTAAGAAATGTTAAACAGCCGGTAAGAATATGTTAATGAATTCAGGCTTAATACGCTGATAT
>CAZCZX010000025.1:0-20535 GCA_964503095.1 uncultured Sangeribacter sp. | reverse complement strand
ACTAATTTAAAGACGGACAATGATTGCCGCTATAGCCGATTTGTCATATCCAATTTTCTTGGCAATAGATGTTCGTTGGGCTGAAATGGTGGAAGAATCCTTAGCTAACAAGGAGGCAATCTGAATCTGAGTGAATCCAAATTTCATTAAATAGGCAACATTGCGCTCTGATGGAGTGATCTTGGATTGAGTAAGTATGGTGAGTCTATTGTCAAAACCGGGAGAGACAGATTCTATGAGTTCATAAATAATTCTCCAAGTTACATCTTTGCCCATTACCCTCTTGTCTTCTGCTTTTTCTTTGAGATCCTTATAAAGTGCTGATTCCTTTAGATTCTTATCAACTGATTCAGATGGATTCTTCTCCTTCGCATTCTTAATCTCATCCAGAATTCTTTGCTTTTCTTGAAGTGCTTCCGAAGATATACACCCCAGTCTGTCTACTTTATCATCCTCTGATAAGTTAAGAGAAGCCTTCTCTTTTAATTTATCGGCAAGTATAATGCCTTCTATTATCTGAGAATCATACTTAGATCTTTTATATTTTCTCCTGAATATAATAGAAGTAGAAAATAGCAGTACTATAATGAGTCCAGTACCTACTATCCATAATATTTTCTGAAGTGAATTCAGTTTTTTCTCCGCTTCCTCACGTTGCCTGATATGTAGGGAGTAATTGTAACGAGAATTTTGCATGATTGCTTGATTTGCATCATGCTGATTCATGTAATCCTCTACTACTTGTTTGTATTCAGGCATAAGTTTCACTAATGTGTCACTAGGTACGTATCGACTCAGTTCATCAGAGAAAATCACTTTGTAACCAGTCTTTTTGTTTTCTGGAGTTTTGAGCCTTGTGAGTTGTCTTGCATACATATATGCTGTATCCATAACACCGGAACCTCTGTATATTTCAGCTGCAACTGCCAGACAATATGGATTAGTTAATGAATCAACCATTGGGGGAAGTGGACGAATAACCATAAGAGCAGAATCTTTTTTGCCTTCATGTAGAAGCATATGTGCAATTTCAGTTTGGATTGTCAAACTGTCTTCTTTTGACATATTTGATAATAAACTATAGGCATGGTCCATGTGTTTACGAGCATGTTTTAGGTTGTGGAGACCAATATATGCTCCGGCTATTAGCCCATGAGTAAATGCAACATTAGATGGCTTCTCATTAGTAATAGATGCTATTTTTAACGATTCTTCTAGATACCTTATTGCTTCCGAGTCAATTTGGAGATCGTGCAGTAATCTTCCCGTCTGATTAAGGACGATGCTTCGGAATCTTAGATGTTCATTGTCATCCGGAATCTCATCGAGCGATTTCTGGAAGAATTCGAGGGCTGTTGGGAGGTCTCCCAAATCTGAATATACACGGCCACCGTAGTAGAGGGCTTCGGCGTAAAGTCCTTCTCCGCGATGCTTCGCGTAGTAGTCTATTACATTGAGTATCAGGCTGTCTGACTTATGTACCTGATAAGCCTTGTCCCTGCTTTTTATCAATAGCAAGTCATAACGAAACAGTTCCTTCTCAGACAGTCCGGTGCGGTCAATACTGTCTAGCATACGAAGTGCCTCTTCCGGCACCGAGTCGCACAAGCGATCGATACGCCGGAATTCCGCATAATGCCTCCCCCTGCCACAAGAGCAAACTAAGATTAGCAATAGTCCAAATATGAAAAAGACCTTTAATTTCATTCTTTATCGATTTATCCTACAAAATTAATAAAAAAATCGATTAGAGGATAAAAATTTGATTGTTTAAAGCTAAACTTGCAATGTGATAAAAAAAGATATAAGCGATGCCCTTTAGGACCGCGTTAGAAAGGAATAAGAAGCCAATGGCGGATCAGTATTAGCGAACTGAATATTTTACAATGATTGGGTTTGATTCATTAGATATATTAATATTTTTAAAGAAATTACTTATTGATGGATCATTTATCCAATTCGATTCAATAAATTCTGAAGCTTGTCTTATAGAAAATATGGTATTTCCTTTGGAATATTTTGTCAAGAGAGGGTAAAATGGCGCAATTGAATCTACAGGAAAATAGTTACTAGTCTCTAAAAAGCAACCATTTTCAGAAGACTTATTCCATACGATTGAGCCATTATATAAGTTAATTAATAAATACTTGTCTGTATTATAAAGGTTCAGGATCAAATTGGCATTTTCCATCAAAGCATCTGTTAAAACTTCTGAATATTTCATATTCTCATTATAGGGGAAGCCTACATTTGAAATTTCAAAATAGCTGCTAATCTCGTTGATGGTAGGAATGAATTTATATATTTTATTCTCAAATGGAGTGAAAAATAGGATATTATCCTCATCAGATGCCATGGGGTGGGGTGAAAAAGCATAGTTCCCTTCAGAAACAAGTGAAGTTGTCATTATAGATTTTAAATGAAGTGGGGAATTGGGATTCCATAAGGCATATAAATCTTTCTGATTGTCGAAGTTTATCCCATTGGCTATTATAGCTTCTCCCGAATTCAAGGGTATTATGTCTATAATAAACTTAATTTCATGCGTGTCATTAATTTCTCTCTCAAACTTTCCTTTAGAATCAAATACAATAACTTTATCTTTATTCCCATCAAAAATATATATTGAATCATGCATAATACAGAAATTATTAATCAAATTAAATTCTCCTGGTCCATTACCTTGTTTGCCGATTTGAGTAATAAATTTTCCTTTATCTGAGAATTTCAGAAGACTTTTGTTAGTCTGAATATAGTAGTCACCTTCATTGAGAATCATCTTATTCACTCCATCAATAAGACAATCTTCATTCGTTTCAAGAGGAATAAATTCTGTTTTCTCAATATGGAAATCAATTGAATTTAAATCATTTTTCTTCAAATCATTTAGTGAAATTGTAATCGTATTCTCCTCTTCATTTGATTTGCTTGTCTTGCAACAAGTCATCATTAATAATAACAATAGAAAAGCCATTGATTTAAGTAATAACAAAATTGCTTTCATATTTATCTGATTTATTTATGCCAATCAAGTTTTTAAGAGTCCATCTCAAAATTTTGAGATGGACTCTTAGTTCTTATTTAACTGCAGACTTTAAAAAGTATTTAAAATACTTGACTTGCATTATGATTATAATTATTAATTCTGTCACTATAGTTAATACTATAAAAGTAATTCACTCATTTCAATATTCTTGCACCTGTTAAAGATTGATCACAACAGGATCCTTTTTTCTCACCATTACAGTTTTTTACTTCAACGACCACTATACCGGTATGATCACTTTTGTAGTCTCCTGATACATCCCCACCTATGTCGATTGAACCTCCTTTATTCGAAGATGAGGAATGAACTTCTATAGTGGTTAACAAATATCTATCTGGAACATGTCCAGGTGGGCACTGCGTGGTTGAGGTTGAGCCTTCATTGAGGGTTAGGGCCTCAATATTTTGTAAAATTAAAAGATTGACATTTTCATCTAAATGAAAAAAGGATTTAAGGCTATAAAAGCCTAATGAAATAATTGCAATTGATGCAATAAAAATCATAGTTTTTTTTCTTCTCATGCTTTGTTATATTTTTAATAATGATTATTGCCGATATATATATTATTATTTCAACCATATTGGAGTTACTTCATGTAAAATTTGGTTTTATCACTGGTTGATATGATAATTTAGATTTTAGAAACATGCTTGAAGATATTGAGAACCTGATGTCTTTAAGCAATCAATTGAAATTGTTTCAGTTCTTGCAAAAGCAGAGATCGAAACCAAAGTCAAGCAAATGCCTGACATCAAGATTTTAATTAAATTGTTCATGCCGCAAAATTACGGCAGAAAATTGAATTCTCAAGGGGGGTCAATTTTGAAAAATGTTTGAAATTGCTTTGAAAGCGGTTTGAAATTATAAATCTGTAATAATTTGTATATAAAATGAGACGTATTTGAATCTTTCACTAATTTAAAGACGGACAATGATTGCCGCTATAGCCGATTTGTCATATCCAATTTTCTTGGCAATAGATGTTCGTTGGGCTGAAATGGTGGAAGAATCCTTAGCTAACAAGGAGGCAATCTGAATCTGAGTGAATCCAAATTTCATTAAATAGGCAACATTGCGCTCTGATGGAGTGATCTTGGATTGAGTAAGTATGGTGAGTCTATTGTCAAAACCGGGAGAGACAGATTCTATGAGTTCATAAATAATTCTCCAAGTTACATCTTTGCCCATTACCCTCTTGTCTTCTGCTTTTTCTTTGAGATCCTTATAAAGTGCTGATTCCTTTAGATTCTTATCAACTGATTCAGATGGATTCTTCTCCTTCGCATTCTTAATCTCATCCAGAATTCTTTGCTTTTCTTGAAGTGCTTCCGAAGATATACACCCCAGTCTGTCTACTTTATCATCCTCTGATAAGGTAAGAGAAGCCTTCTCTTTTAATTTATCAGCAAGTATAATGCCTTCTATTATCTGAGAATCATTCTTAGATCTTTTATATTTTCTCCTGAAGATGATAGTAGAGAAAACAAGCAATAATATTAAGAGTCCTGTACCAATTATCCATAATAATTTCTGAAGTGAATGCAGTCTTTTCTCTGCTTCCTCGCGCTGCTTGATATGTAGGGAGTAATTGTAACGAGAATTTTGCATGATTGCATGATTTGCATCATGCTGATTCATGTAATCCTCTACTACCTGTTTGTATTCAGGTATAAGTTTCACTAATGTGTCACTAGGTACGTATCGACTCAGTTCATCAGAGAAAATCACCTTATATCCGGTCTTTTTATTTTCCGGTTGTTTTAGTCTTGTGAGTTTGCGAGCGAACATGTATGCAGTGTCTAAAATTCAGGCATCCTTATAGATTTGAGCGGCCACTGCCAAACAAAATGGTGTAGTTAATGAGTCAACAACAGATGGTAAAGGACGAATTTCGATAAGTGCAGAGTCAATTTTCCCTTCACGATAGTGCATATAGGCATTTTCTGTTAAAATAGTAAATCTATCAAATTTATCCAGTTTAGAAGATAAACGGACTGCCTCGTCAATATGTTTTCGTGCAAGTTTAAACTTATTTTGACTTCTATACGAAGCTGCCAACAGGTTATGAGTAAATGCTATACCAAATGCCGTTTCGTGAGTGATAGAATCTATGTATAATGATTCTTCAAGATACTTTACTGCTTCGGTATCCAGTCTGAGATTTTGCAGTAGTCTTCCTGTCTGATTAAGGACGACACTTCGGAATCTTAGATGTTCATTGTCATCCGGAATCTCATCGAGCGATTCCTGGAAGAATTCGAGGGCTGTTGGGAGGTCTCCCAAATCTGAATATACACGGCCACCGTAGTAGAGGGCTTCGGCGTAAAGTCCTTCTCCGCGATGCTTCGCGTAGTAGTCTATTACATTGAGTATCAGGCTGTCTGACTTATGTACCTGATAAGCCTTGTCCCTGCTTTTTATCAATAGCAAGTCATAACGAAACAGTTCCTTCTCAGACAGTCCGGTGCGGTCAATACTGTCTAGCATACGAAGTGCCTCTTCCGGCACCGAGTCGCACAAGCGATCGATACGCCGGAATTCCGCATAATGCCTCCCCCTGCCACAAGAGCAAACCGCAAGCAGCCACAATCCTAATATGATAATTTTAGTAATCCTCATCTCAAAACGAAATTTCCCACAAAATTAATAAAAATAATTCGATGTGATGAATAAATTTTTGCCATTATTGGATAATTTTATTAACTTTGGGAATTGAAATAATGTTAGAGCATAGTATGGGAGAAAAACTAAAATATCCGATTGGTATCCAATCTTTCTCAGAGATAAGGAAGAGAGGATTCGTCTATGTTGATAAAACTGAATATATCCATCAACTCGTAGAGAATGGTAAATATTATAGATTATAAGATGGGCTCTTATATGATTAGAATATGAACGGTATTATATCAATGGATGGACTTTGGACAATAGTCGATTCTTTGTCCTTAAAAAATAAAAAATGGCTTGCTGGGAAATTGCAGCGGTCGATAACAGATGCTATAACGCTAAAGAAAAAGAAATAATCTATGGTATTAAGCAATCTCTAAAAGAAGCCAAAGCAGGAGATACACTTCCGTTAGATAGTTTATGGAATCAGTTATAATAGATTTTGGATATACTCCTGAATTTCTTAAATCTGCGAAAGCGTTATCTAAACGATATAGTTATAGAAGATTTTTATGGCGTCTTTTTCACAGGATATTTGGCATGATACTTGTTTATTTTGGTATGAATTTGTAATTTTGCATTATAAAAAAATAATTACTATGGCAATACCAATTAAACAGGTCCCAATATTGACAGGTGAAATAGCTGAAGCTTTCGTAAGGGAAGCTGAAGAAAAGGAGAGTAAGCCGCATGGCTATAGACTTTCTCCAGATGATGAAGCTACTGTGAGACGAGTTATTCGGAGAATGGAAGATTTTGTTCCAGCATGGCGCAAAAAGAAATAGTCATGGCATTAAAAACCGATGATGAATTAAAAACTCGGATATATTATTTCGATTTAATAGATATACTATAAGAGATAATTAAATCAAATGCCGTCGCATTTCACAGTGCGACGGCATTTGATTTATATTGTGGGCATTTCGGAGAAATGAGCAGTGGGGAAGTGATGGGCGAGGAAGGATTTTAAGTAGGCTATGGTGTCGGCGCAGATTATCGGGTCTTTGTCGAAGTGATGGTTGTAGACTACTTCTGAGAGTTCTATGCCGTACTGTTTTATGGCATTGAGTGTCAGAAGTGTGTGATTGATTGAGCCTAACTGACCATTGGTGACTACTATTGTCGGTAGATTGTGATCGCGTATGTAGTCAATTGTCAGGTATTCTCCAACGAGTGGCACCATAATTCCTCCGGCTCCCTCTATCAATACTATATCATATCGCGATTCAAGTATCTCAGTCGCTCGCTCTATCCTTTTGAAATCAATTGGTCTTTTGTCGATTTTCGCGGCAAGATCCGGCGAGCATGGATAGCTGAAAATCTCCGGCGCAGTAATCATCTCACGGTCTTCAGCAGTCATCCCAATCCCCATTATCTGACGATGCACCTCAATATCCTCGCTCCGACCCTCATTCCCGGTCTGAATGAATTTTTGAGTAATAACTCTCTTTCTGTCTTTAATCCACCGCTTTGCAAGCCATCCGGTAGCCCAACTTTTCCCAACATCAGTTCCAATCCCGGTCACAAAATACTTCATAGTCTAATTTTGAATTCATAATGCAAAATTCGTAATGCATAATTGTAATATTGTAGAATCATAATCAAGCCACGACTGAAAAGCCGTGGCCCAATTTAATCTATCCTTTTTTTAGAATTAATTATTATGAATTTTGCATTGTGCATTAAGATAGATTAATATGCAAACATTGGATAATCGTTCATCAGTTCGTTGACTTCATAACGGACCTTTGCGATTTCCTCCTCATTGTCTGCGTTGGTGAGAACACGGTCGATAAGTTCTGCTATCTTTACCATCAGCTCCTCCTTCGCTCCACGTGTTGTGATAGCGGCAGTACCGAAACGGAGTCCTGAAGTCAGGAATGGACTGCGGCTATCATATGGCACCATATTCTTATTGGCAGTGATATCAGCCTCTACAAGCACTCGCTCTGCCTTCTTTCCACTCATGTCGGGGAACTTAGTGCGAAGGTCTACGAGCATACAATGGTTGTCAGTGCCATCAGAGATAATCTTATAGCCTCTCTTTGAGAGTTCTTCTGCAAGCACCTTTGCATTTTTCTGCACCTGAAGAGCATATTCTTTCCATTCCGGTTGAAGTGCTTCTCCGAATGCCACAGCCTTTGCAGCAATCACATGTTCGAGTGGACCTCCTTGCACACCAGGGAACACTGCGCTGTCCAAAAGTGCCGACATCTTCTTTATTTCCCCTTTAGGCGTCTTTTTACCCCAAGGGTTATCAAAGTCCTTGCCCATGAGAATCATGCCGCCACGAGGGCCTCTGAGAGTCTTGTGGGTGGTGGTTGTCACGATGTGTGCATGCTTCACTGGGTTCTCGAGCAGTCCGGCTGCAATCAGACCTGCCGGATGAGCCATATCCACCATGAAAATCGCACCAATCTCGTCAGCGAGTTTGCGGATGCGCGCATAGTCCCATTCGCGGCTATATGCGCTTGCTCCTGCTATGATAAGTTTCGGACGCTCTGCGCGAGCCTTCTCTTCCATCTCCTCATAATTGACGCGACCATCCTCTTCCTTAACAGTGTAGCTGATAGGCTCAAAAACGAGTCCTGAGAAATTTACCGGGCTTCCATGGCTAAGGTGACCACCGTGGCTGAGGTCCATACCCATAAACTTATCACCTGGCTGGAGGCAAGCCATGAATACAGCCATATTTGCCTGAGCTCCGGAATGCGGCTGAACGTTTACCCATTCTGCATCAAAAAGCTTCTTGGCACGTTCGATAGCAAGGTTTTCTGCTTCATCCACCACCTGGCAACCGCCATAATAGCGTTTGCCGGGATATCCTTCTGCATATTTGTTGGTGAGGCAACTTCCCATTGCACGCATCACCTCATCACTCACGAAGTTCTCACTTGCTATAAGCTCGATGCCGCGACGTTGACGCAAATGCTCGCGGTCGATAATATCAAATATCTCGTTATCTCTCTTCATAATCTAATTTTAATGCATAATTCACAATGCATAATGCATAATCATATACTA
The DNA here is from genome assembly GCA_964503095.1 of uncultured Sangeribacter sp. GTDB lineage: Bacteria > Bacteroidota > Bacteroidia > Bacteroidales > Muribaculaceae > Lepagella. The sequence continues at coordinate 11,798 of CAZCZX010000025.1, read as the reverse complement.
TTCTTATTGCATCTAAAATACATTGAGAATTATGCTTTCTATTAAAAATTAATAATTTAGTGTTAATTGAATAAGTGTCTTTCAGAATGATAATACGAAAAAATTCATTATGCATTATGCATTATGAATTATGCATTCGCACAGAAATTACCCTCCAAAGTTATCATAATGTATCGATTCCGGCTCTACACCGAGATCATAGAGCATCTTATTGACAGAGTTGCTCATCGGGCCGGGACCACACATGTAGTATTCGATCTCTTCAGGAGCATCATGATCTTTAAGATAAGTGTCATACATCACTTGATGCACGAAGCCCGGAGTATACTTCACTCCTGCCTTATCTGCTGCCGGATCAGGACGGTCGAGTGCAAGATGGAAATGGAAATTCGGGAATTCTTTTTCAAGCTCGAGGAAGTCTTGGAGATAGAAGACCTCATTGAGGGCTCTCGCTCCATAGAAATAATCCATCTTGCGATTGGTGGTCTTCAATGTCTTGGTAAGCCACATTATCTGCGCACGGAGTGGTGCCATACCGGCGCCGCCACCTACCCATATCATCTCCTTGTCGGAATCCACTATTGGATGGAAGTCGCCGTAAGGACCGGACATCATAACCTTATCGCCTGGCTTGAGCGTGAAGATATAGCTGGAGGCGATTCCCGGAGGAACATCCATGAAGCCAACCTGCGGTTTCGGCTTGAATGGGGGAGTGGCAATTCGCACGGTAAGCATGATTCTATCTCCCTCTTCCGGATAGTTGGCCATTGAATATGCACGCACTGTCTCTTCATCGTTGGTGCATTTCAATGTGAACAAGCCAAACTGTTCCCAAGCCGGAAGATATTCCGGACCTATGAGAGCCTTGTCAATGTCAGTGTTATAGTCCATTGAGAATTTAGGAATTCTGATCTGTGCGTAGCTGCCCGGAATAAATTTCATATGCTCGCCCGGCGGAAGCGCCACGATAAATTCCTTTATGAATGTTGCCACATTCTTATTGCTGATCACGGTGCATTCCCATTCTTTGACGTCAAGGGCTGCTTCGCTCACGCGAATCTCCATGTCGCTCTTCACTTTGACTTGGCATCCAAGTCTCCAATTGTCTTTGATTTCCTTACGGGTGAAATGCACTGCTTCAGTAGGAAGCATTTCGCCTCCACCTTCCAATACCTGACACTTGCACTGGCCACAAGAGCCTTTTCCGCCACATGCTGAAGAAAGGTGCACTCCGGCATCGTTCAATGTCATAAGGAGTGACTTGCCACTCTTTGTCACGAGGGCTTTCTGGCCGTTGTTGATGCTGATGGTCACATCTCCGCTTTTCACAAGACGGCTCTTGGCAAGGAGCAGGATGCCCACGAGCACGAGCACCATCACCAAGAATATCAACGCAGCCGCTATTACACTATGCCAAACTATCATAATATTATAATTTTATGCCGAGGAAACTCATGAAGGCGATACCCATGAGTCCGGTGATGATGAATGTTATGCCGGTGCCACGCAAGGGTGCTGGTATCACCTGGTCGTTAAGCCTCTCTCTGATTGCTGCCAAGGCTGTGATGGCAAGCAGCCAACCTATACCGGAACCAACTCCATAAACTGTTGCTGTCCATGCATTGGAGAATTCTCTCTGCTGCATGAAGAGCACGGCTCCGAGGATCGCACAGTTTACCGCTATCAATGGCAAGAATATACCTAAACTTGCATATAGTGAAGGAGAATACTTCTCTATCACCATCTCAAGTATCTGCACCAAGGCTGCAATCACTGCAATAAACATAATCAGACCGAGGAAGCTTAAGTCAGTATCGGCATATTCCTCTCCGAGCCAAGATAATGATCCCGGTAAGAGAATATATTGGTTGATACACCAGCAGATGGGCAGAGCAATGGTAAGCACGAATGTTACTGCTATGCCAAGACCAAATGCTGTCTTTACATTTTTCGACACTGCCAAGAAACTACACATTCCAAGGAAGTAGGCGAATATCATATTGTCGATGAAGATCGACCGAATAAACAAATTAAGATTTTCCATATCTGTCTTTCTTATTTCTGATTATAGAAATTTATTTCGCCTTTCTATTGTGTACCCATATGATGCATGCCACAGTAATGAGGGCCATCGGTGGCAGGATCATCATGCCGTTGTTCTGATATCCCATATCGTAAAGTGCCTGAGGAATCACTTGGAATCCCCATAGAGTTCCGCTGCCTAAGAGTTCGCGGAAGAAAGCCACTATCACGAGGATAATTCCATATCCGAGAGCATTTCCTACTCCATCAAGAAATGAATTGAATGGAGTGTTGTTGAGCGCAAACGCTTCAAGGCGTCCCATGATGATACAGTTGGTGATGATGAGTCCGATGAAGACTGAGAGTTGCTTGCTCACTTCATAGTTCCATGCTTTTAGCACTTGATCCACAATTACTACCAATGCGGCTACCACTACCAACTGCACGATGATTCGTATGGAAGTAGGTATGGTATTTCTCATCAGAGAAATAATAACATTGGAGAGGGCGAGAACTGCCAACACGGATATAGTCATGACTACCGCCGGTTGAAGTTTTGCAGTGACTGCCAAGGCTGAGCATATACCGAGAATCTGGACAATCACGGGATTGTCGTTGCTCAGTGGATTGATGAGCGGTTCGAGTCTTTTTCTGATATTTCCCATAATTATTCTTTATTAGATTCCTTTGCTAAGTTCTTGAAAAATGCTGTATATGGTTCAAGAGAGCTGTAAAGCATCTTCTGCACTCCCTGGCTGGTGATAGTGCCACCGCTGACTGCATTCACATATGCTTTGCCAGTCGGTTCTTGCCCTTTTTTCACCACGAGCACCGATTCGAAATCTCCGTTGCTGCCAAAGATAGGTTTCCCTTCAAACTGGCTGCTGAATTGAGGTTTTTCGATTTCAGCACCAAGTCCCGGGGTTTCTCCCTGATGTCCGAAATAAGCTCCGTAGATGTCGTTGCCGTCGGCGTCCATTGCTATATAGCCCCAGATAGGACCCCAAAGACCGGCTCCGTAGACTGGAACAATATACTTTTCTCCCTTATCTGTAGAACATACAAATACCGGTAGCACTCTTTCATCAGCAGGCTTCTTGACCTCTGTGGCCACGTTAACGTCGAGGGCAACTTCTCCTTCGATTTTGTTTCCTTTGCTGTCAACGCAATAGCTATTCTTGATATGTTGATCATAGAGCGCGCCAATGCTTTCATTTCCAGTGGGGTAGATGAGAGCCGAGGCAAGAATCTGCTTCTTTGTGTCGTTGGCTATGTTTTCAAGTTGTGCCGGACGAAGTGCTTGATACACAAGCGCGAGGGCAAACCCCACTACAATCACAAGCACTGCAGCATAGACCACCGTATATACGTTGTTTTCTTTATTGATTTTCATCGTAGTCTCATTTTATTAGTTTTGCTAACGTCACACTGCCACTCGCTTCATTCTGCGTCTGATATTGGCATTCACCACACACCAGTCGATGAGCGGAGCAAAACAGTTCATCAATAGCACTGCAAGCATAGCCCCTTCCGGATAGCCGGTGTTGTAGAAGCGGATGGTCATCGCAAGCACTCCTATCAGGAATCCATAAATCCATTTGCCGGTCTCTGTGCGGCAACTTGTCACCGGATCTGTAGCCATGAATACTATTGCAAACATAAATCCCCCAAGACATAGCTGCTCGAATGGTTCTATCATGCTGACAGGATAAGTAGGATTGCCAACTGCATATCCTAAGCTTGCCATTCCAAGACCACCTATAAGTGCGGAAAGCATAATTTTCCAGCTTGCCATGCCTGTGCAAAGGAGTATAAGAGCACCAATCAATATGCAGAAGGTAGAAGTTTCACCCCAACTTCCGGGAATCAGACCCCAAAATACATCCATAAAGTCAACAGGTTGGCCATTTACGCCTAAAATTTCGACATGGTCGGGAGTTGCTGTTGCCAACTGGCCGAGTGGTGTTGCTCCGGAATATCCGTCTACCGGAGTTGCATCTCCAAGACTTACGAATACGCTGTCGCCACTCATCTTAGATGGATAGGCGAAGAAAAGGAATGCGCGGGTGACGAGTGCCACGTTCAAGAAGTTGTAACCTGTGCCTCCAAACACTTCCTTTGCAAAGATTACTGCAAATGCCACTGCAACAGCAAGCATCCAGCATGGCGTGCTGACCGGACAAATCATCGGGATTAGGATACCGGATACCAGAAAACCCTCCTGAATCTCATGCCCTCTGAGCTGCGCCACTATGAATTCAATTCCAAGACCTACAATATAGGCTGTCAAAATCTGAGGAAGCACTTCCCAAAGTCCGTAAAAGAACTGACCAAAGAATGCTCCACATTCCCCTGTGGCGAGATGATGCTGATAGCCTACGTTCCATATGCCAAACAGGCAGCAGGGAAGAAGAGCCAAAACGACTGTGATCATGGTGCGCTTAGAGTCGTTGGCATCATGGATATGTACACCCGATGATGAGGTCTCATTCGGAGTGTACAAAAAAGTGTAGAAGCCGTCGAATACTGAGTGGAGCGCATGATACTTGCCCCCTTTCTCAAACATCGGCTTTACGCTGTCTATTTTTTCTTTTAGTTTGCTCATATATAGTTATATAAAATTAAGCAATCATAATCATATGAAGCACTTTAATTATGCATTATGCATTAAGAATTATGCATTCAGAAATTAACTATCCTTTCTCAGTCGCTCAAGACTCTCTCGTGTGAGTTTCTGAAGTTCCTGCTTGGAAGTGTCTACGAATTCCGGAAGTGCAAAATCTTCAGGAGCCACTTCATAGATGCCAAGTTTCTCCATCTTATCGTAGTCGCCGGCTATCATAGCCTTGATGAGATATTCCGGATAGATGTCAAACGGGAACACTTTGTCAAGTTCGCCACTGAGTATCATTGCGCGATGCCCTCCCTTTATTCTTGCATCGAAGTTGAATGGCTTTTCAAGTCCTCTCAAGAATGCAGGGAATGTGCGCTTAATGCTGAATTTTTTCGGATTCATAGAAGCCCATCCCATGAATTCATCAGCATGGTCTCCCTCTTCAATGATTGTGATCTGGCGATAGGGGAATCTCAAGAAGTCAGTCTCAGGATTAACTTTAGTGCCTGTCAATACGTTGCCGGAAATCACACGAAGACTCGCCTCTTCATTTAGTTCTCCTTTTAGGATTTCGGAAAGAGATGCTCCGATTTCTGTCACTACTTTTTTGGGTTTCGCAGCAGCCGGACCTGTAATGGCTACTTCAGCACGATAGTCGCAATAGCCTTTCTTGATAAGCATTCCTATTCTTGCTACCGTACCTGCATCGACTGTCCAGACTGTTTCTCCTTTATTAATCGGTGCTACCGCAGCTATCTGTACGCTTGCATTTCCAGCAGGATGAGGCCCGATCATATCAAGCACGGTAGCAGCCTTAGTGCGAAGACCCTGCCCGGGGCGCACTGCAAGGTAAAGGGTGCCTTTGGTAAGAGTTTTGAGTGCTTCAAGTCCCGGTTCAAGATATTCTGCGATATGAGTCGGAATGACGTTTCCTGCGAGAGGGGACGAGTCAAATGCTGTCACGAAGATGTCGCGCGGTGCTACTTCCGAACTCGGAACCACATCAAATGGCCTTTGACGCATCATTGCCCACAGACCGCTAAGCTTTAATCTGTCAGCCAGGTTAGCCCCGTCTATCGGGGTGTTGGCATCTTCTCCTGCTTTGACTGTAACTGCAAGTATCTTGCGACGCTCGCCTCGACGTACCTCCTCTACAGTGCCCCCCACAGGAGAAACAAGTTTGATCATCTCCGCTTCCTTCGCATGGAAGAGTGGTGCTCCTTTCGATACGATATCGCCTGGCTTCACGTCGCACTTCCACGTATATCCAGGGAAATCATCCGGACATATTCCGACAAGTTCCGCCTTGATGGCTTCCGGTTTTCCTTCAGCCTTTCCTTCAAGTGGAATGTCAAGTCCTTTCTTTATGTTAATTTCTCTTGCCATACCTATTGGGTATATTAAATGAATATTTAGCTCTTTCTTTATATTGCTTTCTCGATGCCCTCAATGAGAGTCATCAGGATAGTCCTGTAATATTTCTCTTAAAAATACAAAATTAATTAAAATTTGTAAATTAAGCAAAAAATAAAGCATTATTCCATAAAAAAACATTCGCTGCGCAATAGCGCAGCGAATGTCATGTCTTTTCTCAAATTTGAATATTCTTAGTCTTTGAGGCCTTCTACAAATTTGCGGTATCCTTCGTTGTCCGGATCGTACTGAAGATACTTATTGAAGTTTTCTTTAGCTTTAGCTACATCTTTTTGGTCGAGATAATAGTTGCCAAGATAGTTGTAGATAGTCTTTGCGTCTCTTGCATAGCGAGTTGGGTTTTCGCTCTTTTCGAGAAGAATAGCAGCCTCACTATACATTGGGAATGCAGCAGTCTTTACTTCTGCGTCGGAAGTTGCTCTTTGCATTGCTATGTCTCCATAGATTTTGTAAGGCTTATAGTTGCCTGGGAGAGATGCTTCCATCTTGGTCGCATAGTCATATGCCTTCTTGAAGTATTCTTCTGCAGCAGCAGGATTATCTTGCTTTTTCTCTACTCCGGCATAGAAACTGAATGTGGCTTGCTGGCTGTAGTCGTTGAAGTCAGGGCTCTCTAATTTTGCAAGGTATCCTTCATAAGCGTCAGATGCTCCTGAGAAGTCGTTTGCTTCAAGATAGGTCATTGCCAACTGCTTATTGAAGTTTGCATTATCAGGCATTTCCTTGATAGCCTCGTTGAGGACATTGAGGGCTTCTTCTGCACGCTTTGCCTTTGTGAATTCTTCAGCAATGAGGATGTAGTCGATTGCGGCAAACTTATTGGCAGATGGATTTGCATTGTGTGCTGCCAAAAGCTCTTCAGCCATTGGCACAAGCTGATCTGCCATTTCAGGAAGGTTTGCAGCGTTCATAAACTGATAACGTCTTGCAGTGAAATTTCCAGGATTTGAGGAAAGAAGTTGAGTTGCATAATCATAACCATTCTTATAGTCCTGGCTATAGAAGAGAAGGAATGCGTAGCGGTCCTCGTCTTGCTTGAAGTGGTTTGGATTCTTCACGTATGTGCCATACTCTCTTGCTGCATCAGCATAGTCCTTTTTGTTGTAATATGCATTTGCAAGCTCACGCTGTCCAAGTGCTGAAGTAGGATTCACAGAAAGAAGTTCCTTAAGCATGGTGATTGCATACTGCGGATTCACTTGAGTGTAGAGGTTAGCATACTTAACGTAAGCCTCTGTTGCATTGGCATCATAACCCTTAGCCATTTCATATTGTCCGGCAGCTCCTCCCCAGTCTTTCTTATCTTTTCTCTGGTCACCTTCAAAGATGTAAATTTCGGGAGCCTGCAAGTTGATCTTACGAGCTTTTGCTACCTTGCTCTCAATCTCTTTGGCATATGCTACTGGGTCTGCATCATAATATGCTCGTGCTATTGCAATTTCTGCACCCGCATCTTTCTTTACGAGTCCTTCACCTTTTTTGAACTGTTCTGTGGCTGTCTTTTTGTCACCTTTCTTCAGTGCAAGACCACCAAGACCGATGTAATTATTCGCATAATTAGGGTTAGCCTGGATGCCTGCTTCAAAATACTTCTGGGCTTCGTCAAGTTTGTTCTCGTCAATGGCAATAAGGCCGAGATAGTAGTTGGCGATAGCCTTGTCGGTACCAGCATTGTTGAGGTTGCGAAGAAGAAGTTCCTTAGCATTGTCAAGCTGGTCTGCCTTGTAGTATTCAGCACCTTCGAGGTGTGTCTGTGCTGATGCGCTCATTGCCATTACTGCAAGTGAGGCTGCAAAAAGTGTCCTGATTTTCATCATTATATAGGTTTATTATTTTTGTTTCTTTTTGTCTTGGGTTCGCTAAATAAATTGATGTTGATATTTTGAAGCCAATACCAAATGCAAATTTAACGTTTTTTTCTGAATAAGACAAATTTTTTTCTCAAAGTTTACTATTCAAAACTTAAAAAATTATAAAAACTTAGCCATCCCTCTATTTATGATAAAGGAATGGCTATTATTTCCCTATTATTATAAGATTGCTAATCCTATTTTATGATTAAGTAATCTGATGATTATAAGATCATCACTTCAAATTCACCATTCTGGTGCTCATTTTGTAAGGAAGAATTCCGGTCTTGGATATAATCTTTTGCCCGATAAAGCCACGAGTGAATTCATAGAAACTGTTTAGCACACTGCTCTTAGTAGCGGTGCTGATCATATAGACTTTTCTATACAATGGATACTCGCCACTGAAGATGTATGCTTGATATGGCATATATCCAACTGTGGAATAATCATTTTCTTCTACAGGGTTTGATACTTTCAGAATTTTCACTTCAGTCGTGAGATTGGTGGCTATAGTGTCGTTTTCTACTGCATATTCTTCCATCCTTTTCTCCACGGGCACATTCTTAGCCTCCTCAAGATCTGATCCGAGCCAGCTCACGCTGATGATGCCGATGGCATTCTTGTCTTTTTTTACGATATCGAATACTTCTGCATTGTCTTTCTGTGCAAATGCATTTGGATTGTCGGATACTTTTCCATTCTCTCCAAGGAATTTCTCACGCATAAAGCTGACAGTGGAACTTCCTTGATTGTCAAATACCAGTTTGATATTGCCATCGTCGGGAACTGCAAGTTGATTCCATTTCGAAATCTTGCCCTCAATAATACCCTTGATATCGTCGAGTGTTAATGAAGATACGGGATTGTCTTTGTTGACTATCAGTGCTACAGCATCTACAGCGATGCACGTCTGCCTGGCGATTCGGCGATATTTGTCTTTAATATATTTTATCTGATCTTGCGTCAGCTCATGAGTAGTCACTACGAGTTGAGTCTTATCCTCAAGAAGAGAATCCATAGCCGACTGCTCATCAACATAATAAGGAATTATCGCGCTGTTTGGATATTGGTATTCAAAAACTTGAATTTCTTCTTGGAGTATCTGTCGGAATCCATCGTCGCAATACATCGTTGCGCTTCCATCTGCATATTCTCCTCTCTTGATAGGGGAGCAGGCTACAGCAAATGCCGCCAAGATGACTCCCAGCGACAAGGCTTTCATTGAGTTATGTATTTTCATAATTTCTCTCAAGTTAATTTGTGTGAATGATATCTGAGTCTTGAGATGATATCTGCTACTCGTCTTTATTCACAATATACATTCTTACACCTCTCCATATACCATAGGCTACTAACAGACCACCTACGCAATAACTGATAGCTTTATTGTCGATGTTAAAGAAGCCGGTGAAGAATAGAATTCCGACTGCGATATATACAATCATCATGAAGATGTTGAAGCCAATGCGAAATCCCTTCGGTTGGCCGGTCTGGGGATCATCTAAGTTTTTCATATCTTAATAATTTTTTAGGTTTCTATATACATTTAACATTTGTCACGCCCTTTGGTTTAACATTTCCCAAAAAAAATCCCACATCCATCGGATGCGGGATTTTTCTATAATAGGATAGGGGATTACTGCTGTTGAAGCTTGAAGCTTACCGGGAGGGTGAAGTATGAACGCACGGCAACACCGTTGTTCTTACCTGCCTGCCACTTCGGCATCTTGTTTACGACGCGGAGTGCCTCTTTGTCGAGGTCCTTGTCGACACCCTTCAGGATAGTTGCCTGAGATACTGAACCATCTTTCTCAACGACGAACTTCACGATAACTTTACCCTGAACGTCGTTTTGCTGAGCTGCTTCCGGATAGCGGATATTGCTGCTGAGCCATTTCATAAGGGCTGGCATACCGCCTGGGAATTCTGCCTGCTGTTCTACAGCGACGAAGATTTCTTCTTCCTTCGGCTTAACAGGTTCCGGTTCTTTAACAACGACAGCTTCCTGCACTGCCTTAAACTTGTCAGCATCATCTGAACCTTCTTGGTTTACGACACCACGAGCAGTATTGTCTTCCTTCTGATCTTCCATATCCATCACCTCATTCTTTACGTCGTCAACGATGGCGATCTGAGTCACCTGTACCGTTGCAAGCACTTCCTGAGGCACTTCGGGAATCTCTATCTCAACTTTCTGCTCTTCCGGTTCTTCTTCCTCCGGTTCTTCTTGGTCCATCTGCTCAAGCTGTGCTGCAAGCATCTTCTCAGCCTGAAGTTTGGCTTCAATTGCTGCTTTTTCAGCCATCTTGTCGCTATAGATACCCCATACGATAATGATACCGATAAGGGCAACCAGACTTGCAAGAAGGATTACAAACGCTTTGTTGTGACGCTTGTCGCTCTCGCGACGCATTACGTATGCACCGAAATCTTGATTCTTATCGGCAAATACTATATCGCGCCATTCTTTCGATGTAAGATCTACATTACTTTTAGCCATTTTTTCTTAGTCTTAAAGGTTAATAAATCATACATCACCGATTGCGATTCTGGAACTCAATAAGCATCGTCGAGTCCATGCGGCTCATGTTGTCGATCTGATACTTAGATACTGAGTTGATCTGCATCTCGTCAAGCATTTCCACCAATGCACCGTAAGATGCCTCCGGAGTAGACTTGATGATGATTACCGGTTTCTTAAGGTTCTCGTCTTTTCTTACAGCCTTAGCCTTTTCGTCAAACTGTTCCTGAGTGATTTTGCCGTCGCGGAAGTCTTTCTTAAGAAGTTCGATCTTTTTCCAGACATCTTTGTTGCGGTCTTGAATAATACGGCGGATATCCTTAGACTCATCTTTCGAGCCAACGAAGTCAGCTTTCTTGAGGTTGTTGTTTTCCGCAGTAGGAACAGCTTCGCCATTACAAGGCTTGCCGTCATAATAGTAGATCTCATTGACTACGCGTCCATTGACTGTATCGGGGATAAAGCTGCCTGGCTTGCGCTTTGCATCAATGATGATTGTGATTGCATCGTCTGCCGACGCCTGGCTCATGTTCTCTTCATTCTGAACTTTCTCATTTGAAGGGAGCGCGATGTTGAGCGTCTGAGACTTGATCATGGTCGTACACAGCATGAAGAACGTGATAAGCAACATGTTCATGTCGACCATCGGGGTAAAGTCTACCCTAATCGTCATTTTTTTCTGGGCGCCTTTCTTCTTGCCCCCAGCTTCTTTTTGTTGAACTTCTGCCATTTTACTCGCCTCCTGCTTTTAATGATGTAAGTAGAGTGAATTTATTCATCTTGATGGTCTGGAGGTTGTCCATTACCATGTGTACGATGTCGAATGCCGTATTCTGGTCTGCTTTCAGTGCCACGCCGGATCCGTCCTTGATTGCGCCTGCCAAGTTTTCATTGTCGGTCTGTCGCATTGCTTTCATCCATATCTGGAATTCATCAGGTCGACTGTCGTCTTGGTTCCATACCACAGGTATGCCGGTCACATGATTAGGATCAGTGTCCTGGCCCTGAAGCCATTTGTCCATCTTTGTGGTGCCTTCTGGCTCTGATGCTAAGTTCAGAAACTCACTCATCTGTGAGAGTGGAACTCCGAAAGAGCCAAGTTTGCTGAACGTCATCTTTTGCTGAGGTGTGAAGCTCAGTTTATTCTTATGCGACTCATTGTAGATTTCGGTCACTTTATCGAGCAACGCAATTTTCATCTTTTCGTTTGACCACTTGTTAGATGTGTCGTTGTTCATTGTGAGCCATACTTTTCCTTCCGTCACGCGGCCCTGTGCGTCTCTTTTTGCGTCCGGGCTTACAAGAATCTGCACGAAGTTGGTCTCCTGCACCTTTTCTTCCGATACGGAAGCAG
>CAZCZX010000024.1:5561-20796 GCA_964503095.1 uncultured Sangeribacter sp. | reverse complement strand
CCGGAGGCACCATGAAATAGCAGAATGCCTTGCGGTCGCTTCGCCCGACACGCCCGCGCAACTGATGCAACTCCGAAAGCCCGAAATGATGGGCATTGTTGACTATGATAGTGTTGACATTAGGCATATCCACACCATTCTCCACAATGGTTGTGGAAAGTAAAATATCGTAGTCGTGCGCTGCGAAGTCAAGGATGGCCTTCTCCAGTTTCTCTGGGGGCATCTGTCCGTGAGCCTTTATCACTCGTGCATCCGGCACCAGACGATTAAGCATATTCTCCAGCACGTTGAGGTTTTCAATACGATTGGAGATGACAAACAACTGCCCATTGCGAGAAAGTTCGAAATTGACAGCCTCCTTCACCATCTCATCGTCGAGCGTGGCCACAGTTGTGACTACCGGATGGCGGTTTGCCGGGGGAGTATTAAGCGAACTCAAATCCCTCGCACCCATCAGCGAGAACTGAAGGGTTCGGGGTATCGGCGTCGCACTCATGGTCAAGGTATCGACATTGACCTTCATCTGCTTCAATTTCTCTTTGACAGCCACTCCGAATTTCTGCTCCTCATCCACAATAAGCAGACCAAGATCCTTAAATTTTACACCTTTGCCGATAAGTTTATGAGTGCCTATGAGAATATCTATCTTGCCCGCTTCGAGATCGGCAAGAATCTGCTTCACTTCCTTCGGTTTCTTAGCCCTTGATATGAACTCCACCCTCACAGGAAGGTCTTTAAGGCGCTGCGAGAATGTGCGATAGTGCTGCATTGCAAGCACGGTAGTGGGCACAAGCACTGCTGTCTGCTTAGAGTCCGTAGCAGCCTTGAATGCTGCACGGATAGCAATCTCGGTCTTACCAAAACCCACGTCGCCGCACACAAGGCGATCCATCGGACGAGGGCTCTCCATATCCGCCTTTATCGCCTGGGTGGCCTTGAGCTGATCAGGAGTGTCTTCATAGATGAAACTTGCCTCCAATTCATGCTGAAGATAAGAGTCGGGGGAATATGCAAAACCTTTTTCCTCTCTTCTGGCTGCATAAAGCTTGATGAGATCGCGGGCGATATCCTTCATCTTGCTCTTGGTGCGGTCTTTTATACGGTTCCAAGCACCGGAGCCAAGTTTGTTGATTTTCGGTGGCACACCCTCCTTGCCTCGATATTTCGAAAGTTTATGGAGCGAATGTATCGACACGAGAATCATGTCGTCGTTCTGATACAGGAGTTTAATCATCTCCTGAGGACTCCCGTTGGTATCGGTCTTGATAAGCCCGGCAAACTTGCCGATTCCATGGTCGATATGCACAATGTAATCCCCTACCTCAATCTGATTGAGTTCCTTAAGCGATAAAGCAAGTTTTCCGCTACGAGCCTTGTCTGACTTGAGGCTATACTTATGGAAACGGTCGAATATCTGATGGTCGGTGAAGAAACATGTCTTGGTGTCGTGATCTACAAACCCTGCATGCAGAGTCTTGGCAACCGACGTGAAAGCGATATGATCTCCCCTATCTGCAAAGATTTCCTTCAGTCGCTCACCTTGATAGGGAGAATCGCTGAGAATCAGCAGGCGATAGCCATCTGAAAGTAGATTGGTGAAAGATTCGGAAATGATATCGAAATTCTTATGGTAAAGTGCCTGCGGCGAGGTATTGAATTCCATCACGGCGTCCTTCCCTGTAGGTGTGACTGTCATTCCATACTCAAATATCCGGAATTTTTCCAATCTCGTTGCGAAATCTTCAGCATCTACCACCTTTTTCATCGCCTCAGGATCCCCCTCCTCTGCAATGGCAGCCGATTCTGAATATTCCTGGGAGGCGATGTCGCGCACAGTTGCCACTAATGCTGAGGCATCCGCCACAAAAAGCGGTATGCTTTCCCCAATAAATTCAAGCAATGACACTCCACGCTCGTCGTTTCCTTCTGCTGCAGATGCAGCAACAATCGATATCTTCCCAAGACGTTGCTCGGAGAGTTGGGTCTCAACATTGAAAGTGCGTATGGAGTCGATCTCGTCATCGAAAAAGTCAAGACGGTAGGGAAGTTCGTTAGAATAAGAGAAAACGTCGAGAATTGAGCCTCTACGGGCAAATTGACCAGGTTCGTAGACATAGTCCACCTGACGGAATCCCAATTCAAGGAGCCGATCTTCCACATCTCCTATATCTGCATGCTTTGCAGTAGAGAGTTTCAGAGTATTTTTCTCGAGATCCGCTTTTAGGGGAACTCTTTCAGCAAGGGCTTCGGGATATGTCACGATACAACCCACCTTTCCATTCTCCCACCCGTCGAGTGCTTCGGCACGCAATATCTGCTGCGGAGCGTCTATTCGCCCATATTTGATATGACGTTTGTAACCGGATGGGAAAAATGCCACCTCGCATTCAGCCACACGCGACAGGTCATGATATAGATATCCGGCAGAGTCCGCATCGTCTGCCACTATCACCATTGGCTGCTTTGCATCAGAAGATTTCCCAAGCAAGACGGCGGCAGCCGATCCCTTGAGACCACATAGCGCAACCCTTGACACCTTTTTGTCGCCCACCAACTTTTTCAAAGCCTTAAGGCGTGAGGGTGTTGCAAAAAGCGCAGCAGCCTCTCCAAGAGTCATCTGTGCACTCATTTAGATTTTCCTTTATTTGCTTTCGCCTTATTACCGCCGGAAACAGAAGAATCCTTAAGAATAGCCTTATATTCAGGAGATTCAATAATGGCAATGGCCGTCTCCACCACAGGGTCGTCGGTTATTTCGACAGCCACGCGACCTCCATCACCATAATAGCGAGTGGCAATCTCCTCCTCCAGATAATGCTTAATTTCCTTTTTCTTAAACTGCAAGTCGCGTTCAAGATTGCTCCCGAGTGATTTTTCAAGTGATGACAATGTTGAGTCATTGTCGGCTGTCATATAACCTTGCTCATCAGCCTGCTTGCGTATTTCTTTAATCAAAGCATCAAACGAGGTGTCGTATTTCATTCCGCTTCCAACTACAAATTCTGAGAAGTCGGCATAATCTTCATCCGAAATTTCAAATTTATTGAGTGGCATTGCGTCGGGATGAGTTGCGCGATATTTATTTGCGTAGTCGAAAATCTTGTTCTTTGTCACAAGATTATAAAGGATATCCGAATACGTATTATTCTTCACCACTGAGTCGGGCTGCAATCCTCCGCCATCCCGCACTTCTCTACCGCGGGATGTAAGGTAGACATTGGTAAGAGAGTCAGGCGTACGGGCTACTGTTCCATCCGGATTACGCTTAGAATAATCAAGAGCCTGTATCAATCGGCCGGATGGAATATAGTATTTAGAGACTGTGACTTTCAGCAATGCATCATGAGGAAGAGGGAATGTAGTCTGCACAAGTCCCTTTCCGAAACTGCGGTTGCCCACAAGCACCGCGCGATCAAGATCCTGAAGGGCTCCGGCAGTGATCTCGGATGCTGATGCTGTTCCGCCGTCAGTGAGCACCACAAGCGGCATATCCGGAAACTTAGGATTGTGGGTAGTCTTATAGACACGCTCCTTGCCGTTGCCGCTCGTGCGAAGCACTTGTGTTCCCTTTGGAAGGAAATTGCCAAGGATATCAATGGCACTCTCTACGAGACCCCCTCCATTGCCACGCAAGTCAAGAATCAATCCGGAAAAACCGGGATTTTTGTTCAGGGAGTCAAGGGCTAAAGAAATCTCCTGCGGAGAATTCACTATATAGCTGTTAAGTCTAATATAGCCTGTAGATGGAGAGACCATGCCGAAATATGGCACAGATTTTTCTGTGACCTTTTCTCGGGTAACTGTAAAAGATTTTATGGAATCTTCCACATAGGGACGTATGACTTCTATATATACATCTGTGCCGGGGGTGCCTTTAAGTAATTTCGAGACTTCTGCAGTCTTTGCTCCCTTAGTGGCAACTGTGTCAACTTTCACAATCTTATCGCCTGGCATAAGGCCAGCCTTAGCCGCGGGGCTACCCTCCATTGGTTGAGAAATACAGACATATCCATTGAATTCTGTGATGTAGCTTCCGATTCCGGCATATTCTCCGGTCGTCATCTTCATCAACTGGTCGCGGTCTTCAGCCGTATAATATTCCGTATATGGATCGACAGTGTTGAGCATGGCATTAGAAGCCGCCTTAAACGCCTCGTCAATTCGGATTGAGTCAACATAGTTGTCTTCAAGCACTTTCACCATGGAGTTGAAGGTCTTGAGATTGCGCTGGAGCGCCATGTCATGGCTTTTCTTGGCGCATGCACCAAGCGATATCGATATGAGTGCCACAAGAGGCAATATTATCCTTTTCATACGAAATATTATTCAATTAATGATAGTGATATTTAAACGTTTTTATCACGTTTAAAGTTTGGGTGATGTGATATCAGGATGAGGATAGTCTATAGTATAATGCAGGCCCCGGCTTTCCTTGCGTTCACGAGCCTGCCGCATGATGAGATAGCCTATGTTGATTATATTTCGGAGCTCACACAAGGCTCTTGTTGGCTTGCTCTCCTTAAATAGCCTTTCGGTTTCTTGATAAAGTATATCAAGGCGGTTCCAAGCACGATCGAGACGGAGGTCGCTCCTTACTATTCCCACATAATAGCCCATTATTTGGTTGACTTCCTTTTCCGATTGGGTAATCAGCACCATCTCTTCAGGATGAGTAGTGCCTTCGTCGTTCCATTCCGGAACATCATTGCGGAAATCGATTCCATCGACTCTTTCAAGTGAATGTTTAGCAGCCGAATCTGCATAGACCACAGCCTCAATCAATGAGTTTGATGCGAGCCGGTTGCCACCATGAAGCCCTGTGCATGAGCATTCTCCTATGGCATACAATCTGTCGATGCTTGACTGCCCGTCAAGATCCACCTTAATACCACCGCAGAGGTAATGGGCAGCCGGAGCCACAGGAATCATATCTTTTGTTATATCAATGCCCAAAGATAGGCATTTTTCATAGATATTGGGGAAATGTTTCTTAGTCTCTTCCGGATCCTTATGTGTCACGTCGAGATATACATGGTCGGTGCCATTCTGTTTCATCTCTGAGTCTATGGCACGCGCCACAATATCGCGTGGTGCAAGAGAGAGGCGCGGATCATACTTGTGCATAAACTCTTTCCCGTCGAGGGTCTTAAGGACTGCGCCATAACCCCTCATTGCCTCTGTGATGAGAAAACTCGGACGGTCACCGGGATGGTAAAGGGCTGTCGGGTGGAACTGTATGAATTCCATGTCGCTCACTGTTCCCTTTGCTCTATACACCATGGCTATCCCATCTCCTGTAGCTACAAGAGGATTGGTGGTGGTGGTGTAGCACGCACCGACACCTCCAGTGGCCATTACCGTTATCTTTGCAAGAAATGTATCTACTTTTTCCGTGTCCTCATCCAGCACATAGGCTCCGTAACAAGTGATGTCGGGAGTGCGTCGAGTCACGATTTTACCCAAATGATGCTGCGTGATGATTTCTACGGCGAAATGATGGTCGAATATGTCGATATATGGATTCTCTTTTATTCGCTTTATGAGAGATTCCTGAATCGCAGCGCCCGTGTTGTCGGCATGATGAAGGATACGGAATTCAGAATGTCCACCCTCACGATGGAGATCAAACGTGCCATCCTCTTTCTTGTCGAAATCCACACCCCATTTGAGCAATTCTTTGATCTGTTCGGGAGCATTTTTCACTACTTTCTCCACTGCATCTGTATCTGAAAGCCAGTCGCCAGCCACCATAGTGTCGTGGATATGCTTGTCGAAATCATCGACTTCGAGATTAGTGACGCTTGCCACTCCACCCTGTGCAAAGAAAGTATTGGCCTCTTCAAGAGTAGCCTTGCACACGATCGCTACCCTATGGCTTGGAGAAGCCACTTTTAGAGCAAAGCTCATGCCGGCCACTCCGGAACCGATCACGAGATAATCGTATTTATAAACCATTTCAAGTAATGTTTAGACTATTGGTAGGGCGTGAGCCTTTCACGGCCCACGCCCTTTAGTTAGGATTGTATCTTCATGCGTCAATAATTTGCATCGACGACATTTTATCCTTTTGATTAAAGACCACCAAGATTATAGCTTGCAAACTCAAGGTCCTTCTGAGCCTTAGCGAGCATGCTGTTGTCGAGCTTAATAGCCTCGCGGAGGTTGGTCAATACCATGTTCTCGTTGTTGGTGCGTGCGCCCACGATAGCAGCGAGATAATAAGTGTTGGCATTTGGATTCTGGATAGCTGCAAGTGTGTTCTTAGCAGCGCTGTAATCCTTAGAAAGGATCTGTGCAAGAGCAGTGTTGTTGTTCTTCACGCCGCTGAGGTTGCTTACAGCGTTAGACACCTGACCTTCGTTGAGGTAAAGCACGCCAAGAGCTGCTGCTGCTTCAGGAACTCCGGCAGCACCACCGATGAGGTCCTTAGCCTGGCCGAGGTCGTTGTTGGCAAGTGCGAGAAGACCCTGGTTGAATTCTACCGACTTGTCGTTAGGAGCAAGTTTCTTTGCCTGAGCAAGAGCCTTAGTGGCAGCATCATAGTTGCCAAGGCTGAACTGAGTTGCGCCGAGACCATTCCATGTGCGGAAGTCATTGGGGAAGAGCTGGGTTGCAGCAGCATAGATTGCAGCCTTACGATTGTCATCGTTCACGAGTGTAGCAGCATAGAGGATTTCCTCGATGTTGAGCTGGTTGGGAGTAGACTCTACGAGTGTGAGCAATTCCTCATCGCTCTTGCCGATTACATTTACAGTAGCCACGATCTTAGAATAACGGAGCTGTGGAAGAATCTGCTCAGCAAGTTCGTTGAATACAGCCGACATATTCTTGAGCTCAGCTTCGCGCTGTTCCGGATCCTTATACATCTTGAGGACGCTGAGGATAAGATTCTTGTCCTGGATGTTGCTCTTCTCTACGAGCTGCTGGAAACCTTCCCAGTCTTCTGGAGTGAATTCAGAAGTAAGCTCGCCGAATTCAGTGATTTTGTCTTTCTTAAGTTGGTTGCGCATGTAGTCGACAGTCACGTTCTCACGCTTTTCAGCAAGGGCTGTATTGAAGGCCATTGTGCCGTCAGGAGAAGCATATGAATGAACGTTGATACCTGCGATTTCTCTGTTAGGAGCATCGTTTGAAGCGATGAGGTCCTTGTTGAAGTCGATGTAGTCAGGTGCGTCAACTTGGTTAGCGCGAATGTTAGCCTGGTTGATGAGGAACTTGATTTCAGCGCTGTACTGCTCTTTGATGATACGCTCAAAGTTGCTGGTGGCAGGAGCCGGCTCAAGCACAGCAACATCAGTGAGTGTAGAAGTGGCGATAACTCCGTAGCCAACCTTTACGCGTGGAAGCATATAGTCGTTGCCACCCTGATTCACCTTGAAGTCAAGATAAAGGTCGCTGTTGGCCATCTCCGGCTGATACTTTACGTTGAATGGAATGGTCACAGGGCCGCCGTTGCTGTAAGAGATCACCTGACCGTTGGCACGTGCATTTTCTCCCTGGAATGTTACCTGTGAGCTGCTTGCTTCGCCTCCGTCCCATACGAGAACCGGTGTCACTGTTACTACTGCGTTCTTAGGCATGAATTTTGCCGGTACTGTGCCGGATATTGTTGCCGGTACTGTCTCGCCTACTGTCTCAAGGGGAGTAGGATTGGTGGTGAAATACTCTGAAGCGAAATCACTCACCTTTTTGGAGCATGAACCCATCGCAAGGACCATAGCTCCCAAAGAAACATAAACTAAAGTCTTTTTCATGATCATGTGTATAAAAAAACTAACTAAATTTCAGGTTTTCAATTATATACATTCATCTGCCCCTATATTGCCATACAAGTGCAGACTTATTTGGAATCAAAATTACATAATTTGAACAACATTTGCAACTTTTTTGCGAAAAAAACGCATTCATCACCCTTATCTCACAGGGAAAGCCATTCCGAATACTTTAAGACTCGTAGAAGATAGCCTCTTTCTGATAACGAGCCATTAGCGTATTGTATGCCCAGTCGTCGCATGGCTGGAGGGTGATTCCTCGCGATTCGTCGATTATGTAGTCTGTGATAGGAGCACCAGCATAGATAGAGCAAACGACTCCGCCTCCAAGCCTTGGATTTACTTCCATGAGCAAATAGCGGTTGCGGTCTAAATCGTGAAGAAACTGAAGAGTGACAGGTCCTCTGAGCTGAAATGTCTCTATCACTTGCCGGCTCAGTTTGTCGAGAGCGGAATTTCGGCAAGTGATTGTTCGAGTCACTTCTCCTCCCATCACTTCCAGACGGACTCTCGGCACTATTGTGAGAATTTCTCCTTTTTGAGACACGTAGCAGTCTACGGTGTACTCATCTTTGTTTTCTATGAATTCCTGCACGAGATAATCGCTCAGGTTCTCCAGTTGCATCAGCTCATCTAATGTATGGAAAATCTTAATGCCTCGCGAAGCAGACCCTTTTCGGGGTTTTGCAATTGCCGGCATCTGCGCAGTCAAGGCTGAATAGGTTTTAGGGATAGGTATTCCCGCTTTTTCAAAAGCTTTGGCTGCTTCTATCTTATCAAACATCTTTCGGCTCGTCTCGAAATCACTCACTGGAATAAACACCTCCGGCAGATGAGGACGCACTTTTGATGCGATCTCAATAGCACCGCTCACAAATGGCAAAATGATGTCTATCTCATATTCCTTTGCCACTCTGACGATGTCACTCACCACGTTGGGGTCGCTCCAACGCAATCCGACCACTACCTTACCAACAAGTGCAATCGGCACCTGCTCCATCAATTCATAACTAATTATGTTGACTTCGCGTCCGATTCTCTCTCCGCTGCGCTTGAAAAGTTCGGCCATGGACACCCGGCGCGCGCCCCCGAGCATCATGATGTTGATTTTTTTCATATTTTTACGTTTCGGATTTGCTCCAATGACTCACCCATTGAATATTAACCTTTTATCTCATCCTTATATGTCTCTATATGACGATCTTTCTTCTCCTGCAAGATTTCTGATATAGTCAGGAAGATACCCGTCTCCTCCACATCGCCAAACTCATCGTTGACTGCTGTTCCAAACATGCGCATTGTGGGAGAAAGACTCATATAGGCGCTCACGAGAGGGGGTATATTAAGGCCTTGCTCTCTTATTAACTTGTTGAGTATCTTATAGTCTTCCTTATAGTTTTCTCCTGATAGACGATCTTGAATCTCAGGACTCATTGCCTTTGTTCCTATTGGGCGAATTGGACGCACAAGTTCCTCTCTATCAGGGAAATGCTTATATAGGAAACCCAAAATTAAATCAAGATTTTCTCTTCCGAAGGCAGGATACATTGTGACTTTGCCAAAAAGATACTTGATATGAGGATACACCACCGTCAGGGCTCCCAGGCCATCCCACAGATTATCAAGTGCAAATAACGCTTTTGTGCCGGCCTTGCTGCTTTGATATCCGACTGATACAAACGAACGTCCCAGCTCAAGCGTCTCCGGCAATAATTCCTTAAGGAAGCGATCAGAAAAATTAAACATGTGAGCCGTGGCTATATGTGGCACCCCTGTGCTCATGTCAATTTTGTCGCCTGTAATGAATCGATAGCCACCCAAAATCTCCCGTGCCTGTGGATCCCAGACTATCAACTGCTGGCATGGCTCCGGCATGATGTCAAATTCATCCATATCGTATGATTTGCCGGTTCCACCCCCAGCCTCACGAAAGGCTGTTTCCCTAAGTCGCCCAATCTCAAGCATCGTATTAGGCGCGTTGTGAGCGTTGACGACATAGAGAAGATTGTCGCCTTTATTTGTATGCCGAAGTAAGCGCTCATCTGTCAGTTCCGACTCGATAGCGCTTCTGTCCACTGGTGGTATGATGGGCTCCATTGTCATTTTTTCAATCTGTAGTCAATCTTTTTGCCTCGACCATCCTCCCAAACTGCAAAATTAATAATAAATTTAGAATTATGCATAATTCATAAAGTATAATTCTTGATTTACCCTAATTATTGGTTGGCTATTGGATGAAAATGATTGTAGACAATCGTGCCTTTAGCCTTTCCAATTGCCTCCACTATTGAGTCAAGGCTTGCTTCTTTTATACGCTTGACACTCTTAAATTGTTTTATCAAGGCCGTCTTATTTGCAGGCCCTATTCCTTTTATGCCGTCGAGTTCGCTTACGGTCTGTCCTTTCGACCTCCGGTCTCTATGGTGGGTGATGCCAAAGCGGTGGGCCTCGTCGCGCATTGCCTGGATCACTCTCAGGCTGGGGCTCGTCTTGTTGATGTAGAGTGGCAACGAATCTCCCGGGAAATAAATTTCCTCAAGTCTTTTAGCTATGCCCACGAGTGCAACTTCACCTCTGATCCCCATTTCATCGAAGGCTTCCACCGCTGCACTAAGCTGCCCCTTGCCTCCGTCCACAACCACCATATCCGGCAGCTTCTCCCCTTCAGCCATCATTCGGGTGTAGCGCCGATGGAGCACTTCTTTCATGGAGGCGAAATCGTCAGCTCCTACTACTGTCTTTATAATAAAATGCCGATAGTCTTTTTTCGATGGTTTCCCGTTTCTAAACACCACGCAACTTGCCACCGGATTGGTGCCTTGAATATTGGAGTTGTCGAAACATTCGATGTGTCTCGGTTGCACTTCAAGACGGAAATCCCGTTTCATAGTCTCCATTAGTTTATCGACATTTCTTTCGGGATCGAGTGCCTCAGCCTGCTTCTCCTTATCTTTGAGATACTGCGAAGCATTCTTTGCAGCAACATCAAGCACCTTCTTAAGATCTCCTCTCTGCGGAACCGTAAATTTTACATTCTCAAATTCCACGTCAGGCAAAAAAGGCACGATGACTTCGGAGAATTTTCGTTCAAAACGTCTCCCCACTTCCGCAATAGCCATAGAAAGAATTTCTTCTTTTGAGGATGCTGAGCATCTTCGATATTCAAGGTTGATGCTCTGGATTACTGCGCCGTTGTGCAGATGCATAAAATTGACTACTGCATCGTCTTCGTCGTCGCTCGCCACAAAGCCGAAGATATCAAGTTCCGCAGTCTCGGTCTTTGCGACAATGCTCTTCACATTATATCTCTTTACAGCCTCATATTTTTCCTTTATCTCCTGAGCCTGCTCAAACTTCCATTCTGAACTGAGACGTTCCATTTCCTCAAGCAGATACTTTTCCAATTCCACGGTTTCACCGCGCAAAATTGCCCTAACGCGCTTCACATACTCATCATATTGCTCCTTGTTGATGAAGCCGCGGCAGGGGCCTCCGCATTTCTTGATGTGATAGTCGAGACAAAGGGAATATTTGCCTCGTGCTATCCCCTTTTCATCGAGGATATGCCGGCAACTTCGGAGTGGGAAAATATCACGAATCAACTGAAGCACCACCTTTGCCGACTGCACATTCGAGTAAGGACCGTAGTATTTTG
Source organism: uncultured Sangeribacter sp. (assembly GCA_964503095.1). Taxonomy (GTDB): domain Bacteria; phylum Bacteroidota; class Bacteroidia; order Bacteroidales; family Muribaculaceae; genus Lepagella. Next base: position 9,369 of record CAZCZX010000024.1, on the reverse strand, counting down.
CACCAAGCCCTTTCTCTCGAGTCATGAAAACCCTTGGAAAATCCTCTTTCGTCACCACTATCCAGGGATAAGACTTGTCGTCTTTGAGAAGGACATTATATCGAGGCTGATATTCCTTTATCATGGCGCTTTCCAGATGCAGTGCATCCTCCTCAGTATGCACCACAATAAAGCGCATGTCTACTATGGAACGCACCAATAGATTGGTGCGCCTGATATCATGCTGACGGTTGAAATACGACGAGACACGCCTTTTCAAGCGTTTTGCTTTCCCGACATAAATCACCGTGCCAGTATTGTCAAGATACATGTACACTCCGGGTGAGTCCGGGAGAGAGAGTATCTTTTCCCGCAACTTCTCCCCCGGACGGTTATGGCGTATGTCATCAGGCGTTCTGTCTGATTTAATCTCAAGGTGGAATCCCCCATGCTCGTTGATATCTCTGCCGACACCCGCGAGCATATCTCCGGGGTTTTGTGCCTCATTCATTATATAATTCTCCAATTTCAAAAAAGTCCCGATTTAATCGGGACTTTGGGATAATTTAATATTTTAGCAGTGATGTTACCTCCACATCTTTCGGAAGGATATCCCGGCCATGAAGATCGGTCAATTCTACGATGAAATTGATATAGATCTTCTTTGGGTTCATCGACTTCACGAGTTGGCAGCAAGCATTCATTGTTCCGCCGGTGGCAAGAAGGTCATCGTGAAGCACCACCACATCATCCGGCCCTATGGCATCGCTGTGGAGTTCGATTGTGTCTACTCCATACTCTTTCACATATGATGCCTTTACTGTGACGGAAGGAAGTTTTCCCGGCTTCCGAGCAGGAACGAACCCGGCCCCAAGTTTATCGGCAAGAATAGCACCACCAATGAAACCGCGTGACTCAATACCCACCACCTTGGTGACACCTTTGTCCTTGTACAGATCTGCAAGCGCATCACCCATCACGTGGAGTGCCTCTCCGTTTTTGATCATTGTTGTCAGGTCTCTGAACATAATTCCCACCGACGGGAAATCGGGCACATCTCTGATAAGCCCTCTTAGGTCTTCTAATTGCATAATTTCTTTATTTTTTTAATATCTCGTTTCGTATGAGTTTATTTGCAAAAATTCCGATTTCATCGGAGTTTTGTGCTATCTTCATTATTCATTATTCAACTTCGCTCCCAATGTTTCACGTGAAACAATTTCGCCATAAAATCCTATCATTTACCACAAAGGAAACCGAATGTCAATTGCGAAGCATCACGAGGAGCACATTTATATCGGAAGGTGACACCCCTGGTATTCGAGAGGCCTGCCCGATGGTTGAAGGTCGAATCTTAGAGAGTTTTTGTCGTCCTTCAGTTGATATGGCAAGTATCTCATCAAAATTCATTCCCTCCGGAATATGTACTTTTTCAAGGCGGCTCATTCTATCGGCTGACTCCCTTTCCCGATCAATATAACCTTGATATTTGATAAGAATTTCAGCCGACTCAATTATCTCGTCTCGTCTATCCTTCTCCACTTCTTCGCATCGTTCTCTCAAGGATGGTATCAGGGGTAAAAGATTTTGGAAGTTTAGTTGTGGACGGCGAAGCAGGCCGGCAATCTTCACTCTGCCAGGCAATCTGCCGGTGGCGCACTCTTCAAGGAACTTCTGGAGTTCTTCAGTAGGACGCACCGACGTCTGCTCGCACCATTCTACAAGATTTGCCCTCTCTGCATATTTTGATTTCATAGCCTCATAGCGATAATTATCTGCCAGGCCTATTTCGTGGCCTATAGGAGTAAGACGCAAGTCGGCATCATCCTGACGAAGCAAGATGCGGAATTCAGCACGACTCGTAAACATTCGATACGGCTCATCCACTCCCTTCGTCACAAGATCGTCGATAAGCACACCTATATAGGCCTCATCTCGACCAAGCACCGTAGGAGGGAAACCCTTGACCGATCTTGCCGCATTAATACCTGCCATCAAACCCTGTGCTGCCGCTTCCTCATAACCTGTAGTGCCGTTCACCTGTCCGGCAAGATAGAGGTTGCCGACGACTTTTGACTCGAGGCTATGACGAAGCTGCGTGGGGTCGAAGAAATCATATTCAATCGCATAGCCTGGACGATAGAATTGCACATTGCGAAGGGCCGGAATCTTTGTCAACGCCTCCATCTGAACTTGCCATGGAAGGGAGCTTGAAAAACCATTTATATAAAATTCGTGGGTAAGTTCACCCTCCGGTTCAAGAAAGAGTTGATGACTTTCCTTGTCAGCGAAAGTCACAATCTTAGTTTCTATCGATGGACAATATCTGGGGCCGATGCTTTTGATTTGTCCATTATAAAGAGGAGAATCGGCAAGATTGTCATGAAGGGTCTGGTGCACTTCAGGACTCGTGTGAACTATATAGCAATCTCTTGGCGGAAGCGTTCTCTTCACTGAAGGAAGATATGAGAACTTATGAAAGTCTCTTTTCACACTCCCATCGAGGCGACGCTCGTCATCGCCGGACTGCACAATGACCTGATCATAATCAATCGTGCCACCGTCAATTCTTGCCGGCGTCCCGGTTTTCATTCTTCCGACATTCAAGCCTAACTTGCCCAACTGATCAGACAGACCTTGAGCCGAAGCCTCGGAGATTCGACCTCCTTCTATCTGAGTGCGTCCGAAATGCATGAGACCGTTTAGGAATGTACCGGCAGTCACCACTACCCTCTTCGCCTTAAAAGAAATTCCGAGCGCAGTCTCAACTCCACACACTTTGGTCTTCTCCCCGGCTTCCTCAATGATTAGACGCGTCACCATATCTTGGAAAATATACAAATTGTCTGTCTCGTCGAGAGTCTTGCGCCATTCATCTATAAAACGAGTGCGGTCAGATTGCACACGCGGCGACCACACAGCCGGACCCTTGCTGCGGTTGAGCATACGGAATTGTATCGCAGTCCTGTCAGCAATTATTCCGGTCATTCCTCCAAGAGCGTCAATCTCGCGAACAATCTGTCCTTTGGCTATGCCACCAATAGCAGGATTGCACGACATCTGAGCCACCCGATTCATATCAGCCGTTATCAGGAGGGTGCTGCACCCAAGACGTGCTGATGCCACTGCAGCCTCACAGCCGGCATGGCCTGCACCCACCACTATTACATCATAATCAAACCTCATCTTAATCTTAATTGAGAATTGAGAATTGAGAATTGAGAATTACTTTGAACTTTGAATAACTCTTCCTCCTCATTCTTAATTAATCTTTTATCTTTAATCTTTATATAAGCTGAGCGCTTTATTTTCTGCAGACTCCATTATCTCTCGCTCCCCAGGACCTTTGTCGTTAATGCCAACGAGGTGGAGCACCCCATGGATAATTACACGCAACAGCTCGCGGAAATAAGTCACTCCAAATTTTTCTGCATTTGAAGCGACAGTGTCAAGAGAGATCATAATATCGCCGCTGATGCGGTCGCCTCGTGAATAATCGAAAGTTATGATATCGGTATAATAGTCATGGTTGACAAACTGACGGTTTGCCTTCAGTATCTCCTCATCATTTACGAAAAGATAATGCAGGTTTCCAACTCGGCGGGAATGGGAAGCCGCTACCTCTTCTATCCATATCGAAATTTTCTTGAGATCCATCTCCGGCATCTCGACATCTTGTGCTGCAAATTCTATCATAGGGTTCAAGTTTCAGGTTTTAGGATTTTCCTTCACCAACAGAACGCAAATATAACAAATTCCTGTGAAATTCCCATAACTTTAGCCCAAAATTGTTTCCATTAATTTTAAATCGCAGTTTTTACTCTATTTC
>CAZCZX010000024.1:0-5461 GCA_964503095.1 uncultured Sangeribacter sp. | reverse complement strand
CCTTGAAGATGCAGACGGTAGAGCATTCGCTCTACAGCATAGATCGGTTCTGATACATCCTCAATGAAGAGAATCACATCCTGATGCAGACTCTCTCCCATCAGATCATAGGGGGTGCCTGCGAGTCCATTGAGCACTGCAAGGTTGCCACCCAGCAGTACTCCCCTACCCTCTCCGCAGATATTGTATGGATGAGGAGGCAACGTATACTCTATCGCAATGCCAATGGGAGATTGTGTTTGATGGACTGGGGCGCATGCGGAGCATGCTTTCTTACGTTCATTGTTATCTGAAAGAGGCTGGGGTGTTTCTACGAGTTCTTTCAAGACACTTCTGTAGCCGCCAAATCCGGAATCGGTATCTTCCACCAACTGCTTCGCCATTCCACCATGAATAGAAGCCACTCCACTCTTGTAGAGCAATGCGTGAAGGGCGGAGACATCAGAGAAGCCCACAAGCCATTTTGGATGAGCAGCAATAAAATCTGGAGATAAATAGTCGAGCATATGTACGCAACCATATCCACCACGAGCGCATATGACAAGATCCACATCCGCTCGGCTCCATGCATCTGTGAAATCAGCTACCCGCTGGGCCAGAGAGGCAGCATAGGAACCCTGAGCATTTGCATCAAGCACAGAGGGATAGACTATCAATTCAGACCCGGGCATCTCCTCAGGATGCTCTGCAAAAAGACGCACAAGCCCCTCCACAATCTCCGGCTTAATCCGAGTAGCCGGCCCAATCAAAGCCACCTTCCCCTCCTTCCTGACACCCTTCGGAATCTCAATTCTCTTCATATAATCATAAATTATCTACACTGTGTTGAAGACACAATCCGAAATAAAATGCAATTAGTTGATTTGGACGGGGATTCCGGTGGCCTCCTCTATTCGCTTTCCGATGGCTGTCATTTCTTCTTTTTCCACCTTTATGAGGTTTTCTTCGGGAGTCGAGCGGTCGAGGCTGTAGATCATTATCTCGCGAGGTTTTATGCGCTTATAGGCGGCTATAAGGGCTTCTATCTCTTCATCAGTTGTGTTGTCTATTGGTTTTCCGTCATGGCTGCCTCTGAGAATCATGGTCTGGATTATGCCTGTCCCTTCAAATTGACGAAGGGCATCTACCACTTTTTCTACCGTGAAATCCTTTGAGTTAGGACGGTCGATAAGACGCATCGTCTCTTCGATAGCCGAGTCGAGTTTTAAGATATTATTGTCGGCTTTCTTAAGTGCTTCTGCCACTTCAGGCTTGAATATCATAGTGGAATTTGTTAGGACAGAGACCTTTGCCTTAGGAAAGAATTTGTCTCGGAGAGCAAGAGTATCCTCAATTATATGGGGAAAATCAGGATGAAGGGTTGGCTCGCCGTTGCCCGAGAATGTGATTACATCAAGAGGATCACCGTTAGCGTGCATCTCCCTCAACTTCCCTTCCAACTGCGAGTAGACCTGAGCACGAAGCGGCAAACCCGTTGAACCCTTACCTTGAGAGTTAAAACCAGCCTCACAGTAAAGGCAATCAAAGGAGCAAACCTTGCCATCATCCGGCATAAGGTTTACACCAAGCGACACACCAAGCCGCCGACTATGAATCGGCCCAAATATAGTAGAATGAAACAGAACCGTCTGATCTTTTCCCATAATTCAAGTTTTTGACAACACAAAATTAATAATAATCCAGCAATTCTGCAAATTTGGAGATGTAAGGATTTTTCGCTATCTTTGTGGAAAAGTTTGAGATTATGGAAGAACTCAGATATCCCGTCGGAATGCAGACCTTCTCGAAGATTATCGAGGAAGGGTATACTTATGTAGACAAGACTGATTATATAAAACCTCTCCTAAATCAAGGCCAATTCATTTTCCTCAGTCGGCCAAGGCGATTTGGGAAAAGCCTTCTGATATCTACATTGCAAGCTTATTTTGAAGGACGACGCGAACTTTTCAAAGGACTCGCAGCCGACAAAATGGACTTGGATTGGACTCCATCACCAGTGCTTCGTTTTGATTTCAATGCCGAGGAATTCAGCGCAGAGGATGGTCTCAAACATTTGATTGAATGGTATTTAAGAGACTACGAGAAAATATATGGCAATCATCCGGAAGATACTACTATTTCCCAACGCTTTAAAAGCCTTATAAAGGCTGCTTACGATCAGACGGGTAGGCGAGTGATAATACTCATTGATGAATACGACAAGCCCCTATTGGGTCTTGAAGAATTCAACGAGATGTTTGACAAGAATCAGCGGACATTAAAAAGTTTCTATGGCAACCTAAAGTCGATGGATAGCTATATCCAATTTGCGTTTATCACCGGAGTTGCCCGTTTCAGCAAAGTCAGCATATTCAGCGACCTCAACAATCTAAAGGATATATCGATGGATAATGAGTATGCGGATATATGCGGATGGACAGAAAATGAACTGCTTGATAACTTCAATCTTGGAATAAAAACCCTTGCAGAAAGACGGGAAGAGGATGTTGACACTACCATCCAGATACTCCGAAATTACTACGACGGCTATCTTTTTGCGGCAGAGGGATCCCGACTCTACAATCCATATAGCGTATTAAATGCACTTGACAAAAAGGCCATAAGTCCATTCTGGTACGAAACCGGAACTCCGACATTCTTAGCAAAATGGGTCAGAAACAATGGAATTAATCCCAGGGAAATTGATGATTTGAGTGCCACTGCCGACGAACTTGCCTCGGTGGGATTTGATGAACTTGACCCCATACCTCTGATGTTCCAGACCGGATACCTTACCATTGCACACTACGATCGGGAATCCGAACTCTATCATTTGCGGCTGCCCAACAGGGAGGTGGAGATAGGTTTTTTCAAGCATCTCCTCAGATGCTACGCCCCACTGACCATCAGACGTGGAAGCGGCCTGGAATTCACACTGTTTAAGAAAGATCTTGCAAAAGGCAATATCGAAGATTTTATGCATCGACTTTCTATACTTCTGAAAGATCTACCGGGAGAGGACCACAACGAGTCCACCTACCGCGCAATTACATACTTATTAGCAGTATTATGTGGTAACACTACCATTGCTGAACATCGCAGCTACCAAGGACGCAGCGACATAGAGATATTTGCGGGAAGGTATATCTACATATTCGAGTTCAAATACAACAAAAGCGTAAAAGAGGCCATGGACCAAATCCTGACACGCGACTACGCCGGACGCTATGCCCTTGACAACCGTACGCTTTACCTCGTCGTAGCAAATTTCAACGAAAAAAAGAATAAGCGAGGCCTGGAATATAAGATAGTAACTTGGACTGAATAAAAGAATTAGAGGTCTTTCAATAATTGGCGGATATATGGGCCGAGATTAGAGCCATTGGAGTCGAGTCCGAGTTTATGGCGGATCACGCTGCTGATGTTGTAGTGCACTGCGGTGTCAAGGTAGTTGCCTACCTCTTTCCCTCGCAGTCCGAGGGCATAGAGACACACATAGTTTATCTCTTTTTCCGTAAGACCATGAGCAATTAGATATGCCATAAATTTCGGATAGGCTGCCTGAAAATATTTTCTGGTTGAATCTTGGAATTTCTTATGATCCTTTTTCAGCAACTCGATATGCTTCCGGAAAGGCTTGGCATAACTTTCCTCATTTGTTATTTCCTTGGCGAGCAACCCATTGAGCATATCAAGCCTTTCCCTGATTACTCCAAGCATCTCATCAGAAAGAGTATCTTTTTGCTGCAACAGGCTGGAAAGTCTTTCTCTCTCATCTTCAAGGTTTTCGAGTTCGAGATGAAGATTATCAGACTCCAGTTGAAGTTTTTCAGCCTCCAACTTCAGTTTCTCGCTATTCTGCTCTGCGATCAATCGGGCTGCCCTGCTCATCCTATATCGATAATAGAAGAATACAATTAGGACCAAAAGAATCGCCGTTCCGGCTAATATCCATTTGATTAGATTGTCTCTCTTATGAATCTGCCCCAAACTCTCTATTTCCATCTCATGTTTTTTCTCCGAAAAGAGAAGATCATTTGAAAAAAGCCTGTCATGGTAGATTTCAAGCACTCTGGAATAGTTCTTAAAAGCATCCAAGGCTCCCTTGTCATCATTCATTTTCTCTAATATATCTGACTTTATCGACCAGTAGGTCAATGAGTCCAGTATATTATCTTGGCTTATTCCTGCTTCATTTAGATACAGCAATCCCTTGTTCGGCTCTCCAATTATAGCATATGCTTGCGCAAGATTCATCATAACATCTCCGAAAATATCATTTTCTTCCACTACATTAATCATATTTTTGATCTCTGCAATATTTCCGAACTTTACAGTATATACTAAATAAGCTCTCAATGATATTTTCTTTAAGCGTGGATCTTCTTGAATGATATTATCACAAATTGTCTTTACGCTATCCGCTAATGATTTGTCGTTTAGAATCGTAGCTCCATTCAATGCCTTTAAATAGCATCTCAATTGCTGTTGGGTCTTCCCCTTAGATCCGAATATTTTTCCAGCTTTTAAATTATTACTCAAAAAATCTGCTATGCGGTATTGACTATAAAAAAGAGTGGCCTGAGCAGCAAGAAGTCGTGCCAATGTTAAGGAATCGCAAACATTACCTTTGACTGCAAATGCATTTAGACATGCATGCATCGCATTATCGTAATCATGCGAATTATTATATATCACCCCTTGATAATAATAAGTTCTCAATTTCTCATCAGCATTCCCATTCTTTAGATAGTAATCAATTGCCGGCTGAAGCACATCGAACGTAGTAGCGTCTATATAATTCTTATCCAAAGCCATTGATTTCAATAAAGCATATCGTGCTTTAATATGGCGATCTTTAAGCACCTCATTATCTATCTCATTCAATATTAAGAGAGACGAATCTGGGTGGTTCTCCATCAAGTGTTCAGCTTGATTCAAAATGTTATCAATAGCTTCTATTCTCTTTGAATTGCTACATGCCATTATACTAATAAATAGCATTAGACTCAATATTGACTGAAGAAGTGTCTTTTTACTCATTACTTTAAGTTTAGACAACAAAGTTAATAAAAATTCTTCACTCCTCAATCAAAAAATACTTATGGAGTGACTTCAAATATTGAATATCAAGATTAATGAACTTGGTGTTCGTATCGCTATTTTCTTAATCAAAATATTCAAAATGAAACATCGGAAGTCCAATATTAAACTCGGATGAGGTCTGCTTATTTATTTTGTTGATTAGTAATATTATAAAAAAGCAACCATTAAACTTTTTAACTTGACATTAAATGTAGTTTTTACTAACTTTGCAACCGAATTTTAGATTCAGTTTGATATTTTGGTACCAAAATAAATATTAACGAGAGAACAGCAAATTTTTTAATCTAATCAAAAAAAAGACATGAAAAAAATCTTTATTCCCAAGATCATTGCAGCATCTGTCGCCATGGCTATTGCTCCCTTGTCATTGCAGGCG
>CAZCZX010000023.1:0-21482 GCA_964503095.1 uncultured Sangeribacter sp. | reverse complement strand
TCCAAAAAGAATTCAAAGTTAATTCTTATCCGCATAGGTAGTATCTTTAATATTCACTAAAATGAAATTAAAAAAATCACTTTTTTGTTGGAACATAATAAATTTTTTATTAACTTTGCGAAGTAATTGGCTTTGCCAATTTGTGAAATATTATAAAAAAGCGTTATGCTTTCTTCTTGTAAGAGAAAAGCCTAGGAAACTTCAACTCAAGAGCAAGAGATGGCAGACGGTCTCCGCGTATAGTCGATACACGTGGGGCTGTTTCTCCCACATCTGCTCTAAAGGTTTTCCTAGCACCTTCTCTTTAAGACGTGGCATACAGTTCCACGCTTTTCTTATATTCATGTCTCAAGGAGCTGGGAGACCCAAAAAATTTCAAATCAAATATGAGGAAATTTTATCTTGCAACGATGCTTGTAAGCTCTGCGTGTTTACTTGCAACGGCAGCTAAAGAGGTAACGACGGTGCCTTCAGATGAGTTTAACGTTTTGCCAGGATACCTTGCAAAAGATGGCAAAAGCATGGTATATTTCGAAGATGACGAAAATTCTGATGATTCGAGGGTAAGCAAATTCTCAATCTATGATGAAGACTTTTCTTTAGTGAAAAGTTTTGTCACTCTTCCAGTTCCAGAATATGTAGAAGAGCATTTTTCGCAAAAAAGATCAGATGAGTATATGACTTTGGATTCTATTGCTTTGCAGTATGTTCATTGGGGAGACGACGTTTTAGAAATAAATGGAGAATCTTATGACCTCTCTATAGAGAGAGTTCAAAGTTATGTGTATGCCCTATATGGTAAGGGTGAGATTGCCACTGTCGTAGGCAGTGATCATTCATGGCAGGTCGTTGCACTTTCTTATTATGAAGAAGAAAAGTACGGCAAAAAATTTCCAAACGACTTTTATTCAGAGGATCGCGGCCGCTGGTACCACTGTACTGCAGATTATGGTAATGCCACGATTTGGGGTCCTTTTGGAGAATGGGAGATTCCATATGGATGGAGCCATAACTATGGTGAGATAGTATACGTTAATATTTATTCGGATTATGGTGAATGTTACACGAATCTCACAAGAGGTGTTTTTAATGATGATGTTTGCTATGTATTACCAATTTGTGAAAAGGAAAGTTATTTAGAAGAAAAAGAATACCCTGGTGTGCCTGGATGGATATATTATAAAGAGTGGAGTGTTACTTATACTACTATCGGTTATCAAGTATATAATTCATCAAATGAGGAAGTTGCAAGAATTGATCTTCCGAAAGGGATTTGATGGAAATAGTTGGACTCTGAATTTATTAAAGTTAGGAGGCAATCTCTATATCGTTGCAGATGCAGAAAATATAGAAGAAGGTAAAGATTACTCAATAGTATATCGATTAGACTCTAACAACAGCGTTTCTTTAGTGACCATGGCACCGACATCTAAAGTGTCTCCTCGCAATCCAAGGCGTGGTGAGAACGTGACTGTGTCTCTTGATTCGACTGTTAGCGAGGGTGCAATGGTTCAAGTAGTTTCTGCCTCAGGACAGACAATGCTAAACACTAAGATCGCTGCTGGTCAAACGCAACTTGATATCAACACATCAGGCTTCAATCAAGGAGTTTATGTGGTGACTGTTTCAAGCAATGGCTCTTCAAAAGAAGCCGCCAAAATAATAGTCCGCTGAATTATATACATTCAGTGCATTAGGTATAAATTTGATAAAAATAAGGGTCCGTCTCCATCGAGATGGACCCTTAAACTACGAATGCAATAGTAGATAGCGTTTGACTCTTATGGTCATATGTGGATCATGTTTTGCTTCTAAACAGGAGTGAAGGGGGCGTGGATAATACGCTGATTGGATGAGCCTCGGAAGGGAAGGTCCGGATCCCGAAGGGATTGGATGAAAGGACCTTCCACAATGGCATCCAAATAGGGGAGTGGCAGCGACAACTTCTCCGAGGCCATAATCTCCTCAATTGTAAACCCAGTATATAGCCAGACTTTATGCCCTGATTCCTGTATTGTCTTGGCCAACTCTGCAATTGATTCAGGATGATAAAGAGGATCCCCACCCGTCAAAGTGACATCAAAATCCTCTTCCTCGATTATCTTCATCAATTCAGAAAGCGACATTTCTGTGCCACCATCAAAATCCCACGACTGCGGATTATGGCACCCAGGACATTGATGGCCGCATCCCGCAAAATAGATGGCGGTCCGGAATCCCGGACCGTCAACAGTAGTACCTCTTACTATATCAAGAACTCTATACACGTCTATATATTATTTGTGGACAACGCGGTCATGAAGTTCCGCAAGTTTTCCAGAGTTCCAACGGTCTGTCGTGCCAACAAGATACCCCGTAATTCTCTGAATAGTCTCAAATTTAGTTCCACATTTCGGGCACTCCTTCATATCCATATCCGCATTCTCATATCCACATTTCGGACAATGATTGCGATTATGGTTGACAGAACCATATCCCATATTATACTTGTCCATCATGTCCACAATCTGCATAATGCAATCCTCATTGTGTGTTGCATCTCCATCAATTTCTACATAGAAAATGTGTCCACCGCGAGTCAACTCATGATACGGAGCCTCTACCTTTGCCTTATGTCGAGGTGAACAATGGTAATATACAGGTACATGATTGGAGTTAGTATAGTAATCCTTATCAGTAATTCCTTCAATCACGCCAAATGAAGCACGATCTCGCTTTGTGAATCTGCCGCTCAATCCCTCTGCAGGAGTAGCAAGCACAGAGTAATTATGACCATACCTCTCACAGAATTCATTTGCCTTCGATCGCATATGCCCCACTATCCGAAGCCCAAGTTTCTGAGCTTCCTCGCTTTCTCCGTGGTGCTTACCAGTCAAGGCTATAAGGCACTCGGCAAGTCCGATGAATCCAATGCCAAGAGTTCCTTGATTGATTACACTCTCGATTGTGTCATTGGGTCCAAGTTTGTCTGCACCGTTCCAAAGAGTGCTCATCACGAGCGGAAACTGCTTGGCAAGTGCCGTCTTTTGGAACTGATAGCGATCATCCAATTGTTTTGCAGTAATCTCAAGAATCTCGTCAAGACGCTCAAAAAAGCGGTCAATCCTCTCGTTTTCATCCTTTATACCCATACATTCTATTGCCAGGCGAACAATATTGATAGTAGAGAATGAGATATTCCCTCTCCCTACGGATGTCTTCTTGCCATATCGATTCTCAAACACGCGGGTGCGACATCCCATAGTTGCCACCTCATACTCAAAGCGACGCGGATCATCGGCATTCCAAAGCTCATGCTGATTGAAAGTAGCATCAAGATTCAAAAAGTTAGGAAAAAAACGTTTTGCTGCCACCTTGCATGCCAAACGGTAAAGATCATAGTTTGGATCTTCCGGCAAATAGCTGACACCACGCTTTTTCTTCCATATCTGTATCGGGAATATGGCAGTTGCTCCATTCCCAACTCCCTCATAAGTGCAGTTCAGAATCTCACGTATCACGCACCTCCCTTCGGCTGAAGTGTCCGTGCCATAGTTGATGGAGCTGAACACTACCTGATTCCCACCGCGAGAATGTATCGTGTTCATATTATGGATGAAAGCTTCCATTGATTGATGCACACGCCCCACCGTCCGGTTGATGGCATGTTGAAGAAGCCTTTCATCTCCCTCCAGACCTTCCAAATCTTTCTTTACATAGTCTTTTATATCCTTGTCATAAAAGTTTGAAAGATCTTTCCCTGTAAGAGACTCAAGAATACGAACTTCTTCTTTGAAAGAAGAGCGAACAAAAGGAGCAAGGTAGAAATCGAAAGCAGGAATCGCCTGGCCACCGTGCATTTCATTCTGTGCTGTCTCAAGAGAAATACATGCAATCACACCGGCAGTCTCTATGCGCTTTGGAGCGCGGCTTTCTGCGTGCCCTGCCACATATCCGTTATCAAGTAAATAGTCAAGTGGATGTTGCACACATGTCAGACTCTTAGTAGGGTAATAGTCCTTGTCGTGAATGTGAAGATAGTTGTTTTTTACTGCTTGCTTCACCTCCGGAGAAAGAAGATAATCGTCGACAAATGGTTTTGTTGTCTCAGAAGCAAACTTCATCATCATGCCGGCTGGCGTGTCGGCATTCATATTGGCATTCTCGCGAGTTATATCATTGCTTTTGGTCTCAATGATTTCCAAAAATATGTCGCGAGTCTTGGCCCTACGGGCTATCGAACGCTGGTCGCGGTAAGCAATATACTTTTTTGCCACATCCTTTCGAGCGGATTTCATCAGTTCGATTTCTACTCGGTCCTGGATGTCTTCCACTGTCATTCGTTCTTTGCCAGTCATACCAATCCTGTCAGTGATTCGCTGTATAAGCGATTCATCTTCCCCGGCAGAAGTGGCAAGCATAGCCTTCCGAATGGCGGCTTTTATCTTTTCTTCATTATATCCTACGATGCGCCCGTCGCGCTTCTGTATAGTCTGTATCATGGGAGAATTTTCTTGAGATTTGTTTCTGCATGCAAAGTTAAGCAATATATTCAAATTGACAAAAAAAATTCTCCAAAAATTTTCTAAAAATTTCTTTTTGGAAAACTTTTGGAGAATGAAAATATTTTAAATATCTAAATATTAACTATATAGCATTTTGTTTTGGATAACTCGCATAGATAATAAATTGATATATGTGCGATTATTTGTCAATGACGAAGGAGTCGACGTCCATCCATCCACTGTCATTGCTCTTCCATGGGCGAGTGCAGAATACTCCCACTTTTGCACCAATCCAGTGACCTTCGCGCACATCCATAGAGCGTCCGAAATCCTTAAATTTCTTGCCATCAAGACTGTAGCGGAATGTCACTGTGCATTTATAGTCAGGCTTTGCTTTTGGGTTCTTCTTGCCGGTCATCTTGACTACTGCCTGAAGCCAAATTGGTCCATTGGTTGTGAGTTTCTCTGCTGCTGTCTCTACCTCATCTTTTCCTTTGTTAGCTCCTACGCAGTCGGTCTGTACAAGATAGATTCCATCCTCGCGGCTTTCAAGTGCAAGTGTGGCAAAATTGTATCCCATCACTGCGATGCCTCCTTTTTCTCCTACCATGGCCTTGCCATCTTTTACTCTTGGATGGAACGATACTTTGGCAGTTGCTGTGAAATTCTCATTTGGGAATTTCTGCATCAGCACGTTTGGCATGTCATACAGATTCTTGGCATCCGGTGTGTGGTGGGAGAAGAGTCTCAGCACTGAATTCTCAGCATCGCAGAAATACCACAGTGGCTGTGGATTGCCATTCCATTGCCATTGGTAGCCAAGGGTAGTGGAGTCGAATTCGTCGCTATCCTGAGGAGTGGCAATTGGGTAGGTCTTTCCAACGTTGGGTTTTTTGTATGTTCTCACAGGTATTCCTCTTCCGTCTCCGTCTTTATCTATGCCTATTACCGGCCAACCATCTTCATTCCATACCATTGGTTCCAGATTTATTACTCGTCCGTAAGGACCCTTGTCTTGGAAATGAATAAACCAATGTTCCTTTCCATCGGGAGTGTCAACCCATGCTCCTTGGTGAGGTCCGTTGATGTCTGTGTCTCCCTGCTCCATGACATTGCGCTGTTCGTAAGGACCCCACGGATTCTTGCTGCGCATCACTACTTGCCAGCCGGTTGCTACACCACCAGCCGGCGAGAAGATATAATACCATGGTCCGCGTTTATACATTTTTGCGCCTTCTATGGTCTCATTTTCCAGGTGACCGTCGTAGATAACACGGTCCATTCCGATCACTCCTGTTGCATCCGGGGTCATTTCAATCATTCCGAGGATACTCTTTACTCCTGCACGACTCCCTGCATATCCGTGAGCAATATAAGCACGTCCGTCTTCATCCCAGAATGGACACGGATCGATTACGCCTACAACCGGATAAATCAGTCGCAGCGGACTCCAGGGTCCCTTAGGGTCTTCAGCGTCTGCCACATATATGCCCCTGTCAGGATCGCCATACATCACATAGTATTTCCCGTTATGGTAGCGAATGGAAGGTGCCCACACTCCATTGCCATGGCTTACTCCGTCAAATTCAGGCGCAGGATATTTGTCTGCTACTGCTCCTATGATGGTCCAGTTCACGAGGTCGTTGGAATGTAGTATCTGGAGTGCCGGCAGATTTGCAAAACTTGATGATGTCATGTAGTAGTCATTCCCTACGCGCACTACATCCGGATCCGAGTAGTCGGCATTGATGATTGGATTCTGATATTTGCCGTTGCCTAAATCAGAGACATAGGCTTTCGAAACGTCGGCATAGGCGCTGGAGGTGGCAAGACTTCCTGCAGCGAGTGCCAAGAGTAAAAAATTAGATTTTTTCATTTGTTATTATGGTTTTATTAGGTTGTTAGCAATTAGTTATTCCCAGTGTAGTTTCAAATCGCGTATCAGAGTGGAAGATGGTCCGGTTGAGCCTGTATGCTGGATGCAAAATCCGGTAAGATTGCTCTCTTCAACAGGTGTACTCAGCGTAACGCTCTCCATAACTTCATCGCAGCATTTATTGCTTGATGCTGCATCCGTATGAGCATTTGCTTTCAGGATTCCATCGGTTATGCCTACATTGATATGGCATGGAGTTCTGTAGCAGTTGCTCACCACTTTATCCGAAATGACGGAAGTCTTTCCATTTTCATATTTAATGAGTGAAAAAGTCACAGCCCGATCATGATCCGGAGTCCTTTCAATTCTCAGTGCATACCCGTTTAGATCAATAGGATCGAATTTTACGCATATATCCATATATTGGCTCGTGGCGCTTCCAAATCCTTGCCCTCCGCTTTTGGCAGGTTCTGCTATCAGACTTGCCGTCATATTATGGCATATGTCGCGAGCCGGAATATAACTCATTCTTGCGCCCTTTTCATTTTGAACTATACCTTCACCGGTGGAGGCATCAAATCCTTTGCCATAATACCATCCAGCTCCCTCTGAAGCAGTCCAATCCGCTCCGGATGTATCAAAAGGTTTATACACATCAAAACTCCATGCTCCGACATGTCCGGCTTCTCTTTTGTCAATTGGCACTTCACTGAAGTCGGTAATTAGAGTTGATTCAGGAATTTCTTTTATATAAGTCGATTCTAATATGGTATAAGGTTTGGAAGTCTCCATTTTCCCATAAACGGAATCCTTATATTTAGGGAATATCAAGGCTATAATTTCATATCCAAGGTCTCCTGCAGTAGGATAATAGATATTTCCCGAATTCCCTTCTCCTTTTTTCAGAAGTACAACATTTGCATTGTTGCCATCTCTGATGATTCGTCCCCACATTATCGTGCTTTTGTCTTCTCCTTTCCCTGCCAGAGCATATTTTAGTTTTAGTCCTCCAACTGCTTCATCGTAATAAATCTTCGGATTTCGCTTTAATTCAGGTGCCTTGCGTAAGTTAGGACCAATCTTAAGTGTTTTCCTTCCTGAAAGTCCATCCGGTGTAGAAACTTTAATGATCATTTCTTTTTCTTCAGGTGAAGTATTATCGGATATGTATGTGGTTTCTGACGTAGTGCCCCCGTTATATCCTCCCCACAAGAGGGGAAGTGATGAAATATGAGCAGTGTCATTTTCAGCACGCAGATTTATTTTATCCGAATTAAGAAGAAGTGACACTGGAATGCCGGTAAGTTTTTTGCCGGATTGAGATTCAAGAGCAGATATCAAGGAATTCATTTCTTTGGGATCCCAACCGTCGTGACCATTTAATAGGTTTGGAAGATTGTAAATTTTTTCTCCATCTTTATCAATCGTGAAAGCATCTTTAAGAGGAGATGATGAAAGATCTGGACCAAGATAAAGTCTGTCAGAATCAATTGTATAGGGCTTTCCATTCAGTGTCACGTTAAGTTGATGGCAAGTGATGTCGGAGGCATCGCGTGTCCATTTGATGTCTATTGGGTTGTCACAATGGAAACGAGTGTCTATGGCTGTCACCTGTCCGGGGACCTTCGTAAAGTATTGCGTGCCAGATCCAATACATGTGATATCGCAGTTGAGAAATACAGCTCCGGTTTCTGCCGTGGAATAGAAAGGTTTGCTGCTGAAAAATGTGAATCTGCAATTAAGGTAGATAGCAGAACCGGACAATGCATCATCTGTACATTCAAAATAACAATTGTCATAGAGGCTTCTATGTGCTCCCACGAAGGGACAGAGATTAAGACGACTTAAAAAACGGCAGTTTTCAGCAAACAGACGGTCTGTTTTGTCGCAAATTCCAATCTGTGCCTGAACTATTGCATCTTTGCGCTTATTTCGGTTTAAACTCGGATTGCGAGGATATACGAGGTCGGTGTTACAGTAGTTGCCGAAAGTGATGTTTTTGAGCTCAAGGCTGTTGCCCAAGTAATGAAACATCGTGAAATTCCCTATGGCTCCTTGCGTTTGTCCGCGGTTTACAGCAAATACCACTTCTTCTGGATTAGTGGTCAATCCTATAATATTCAATGACTCACAATTTATTTTTATGGCATAGGGCGTACCTCCTTTGTCGGTCCTGACTTCGGGATCATCCGGATCATCAAGCCAATACACCGATGGAGCCACCAGCAAGGTGACTTCTTTCCCTATTTTATTTATTCGAGCAAAGGCATCAAGTGGGTCAGTATAGGCATTTTCATAACTGTAAATACCCTCCGCATCCAGAAGCAAAGTATTGTCATTTAATTCATACGTAGATCCATTAAACTCAATGGTATCTGAGGCAAATGATTGCAGACAGCATACAATCAAAATAGAAAGCCAAAGTATCCTCATCATGGCGCAATCACATCATTAGTTGGATAGGACTGTCACTAATTGAGCTGACTCTTAATTTTGCATCCGGTGCATACTTATTAAGCACCGCTTTTGCTAAAATCGCTTGTCCTTCATCAATTTTGGGTCCGAATGTAACTTCGATTTCCTTTAGTTTATCCTCTTTGATGGGCACATCAATGTGATTAATCTTGTTAGGCATTACCATACGGATAAGATTAACGAAGTCATTGTGAGAGACTACTGCATCAGTTGAGGTGTAAGGAACAGCATAAATGACAAATCTGCTTTCATCTTGAAATGCCCATTTTTCTTTTCTGAATACTCCTACATATTGACGCATCATCCCCTCGTCAATTTCCATATATGTATTCTTTCTTCCTATGTTTTTTTCAAATTCGTTGTATTCTTCTTCCGTGGCATATTTCACCTTATTGTAGCATATATCTGTTGAAAGCGGACGGTATATACGTATTGGGTTGAATGTAATAGAGACTGTTCCGGAAGAATCTTTGCTCAATGATTTATGATGGCGAGGACGTGCAGGCGCACTAAAGGCTATTGACTGCTTATCCCAATCGATGAAATCTTTGTCAATTCCAATTCTGACTCCTTTACCGTTAGTGTAGAATTTCCATAGTGGAACATTCTCCAATGGATTTTCGGTCCAGCAAGACACATAGGTATAAGGACTCCAATCAAGTTGATTCATAAGGAAGGTCTTTTCGCAAGGATCTTCCATCAGATCAAGACGATTAAAGCGAATTGTCTTGTGCTTAAGTATCAGCGCAAGGTTTTCAATAGAGGTATAATGATATATTTTCATAAATGTTCGGTAGTAGATAAATTCGATTCAAAGTTAGGAAAAAAAACTCATATACGCAAAATTTGCTCACATATTACGACATTTAATTTTGAAATATAGGAATTATTGACTAATTTTGCTCTTCATTGTTCTTCATTTTTAGTTTAACCTTATAACCTACGTAACCTTCAACTTTCGCAAGCGAAAGTTGAGTAAAATATTGAATTATGAATAATTTTGTGTTTTTCCCTGCCACAAAGTATGTGTTTGGCAAAGGAGTGGAAAATAAAGTGGCAGATCAGCTGCAATCTTTTGAAATGAAGAAGCCACTGCTGGTCTATGGTAAAGGTTCAGTTGTTCGTTCTGGCCTCCTTGACCGTGTTAAGAAAAGTCTTGAAGAGGCTGGTATTCCATACGCTGAATTGGGAGGCGTCCAACCAAACCCTGTTGACTCAAAAGTCTATGAGGGAATTGAAATAGCCAAGAAAGAAGGTATCGATTCAGTGCTGGCTATCGGAGGTGGCAGTTCAATTGATACGGCAAAGGCTATTGCTGCTGCTATTCCTTACGACGGTGATTTCTGGGATTTCTTTTGTGGAAAAGCGAAAGTGACAAAGGCACTCCCCGTTGGAGTGGTCCTGACTATTCCTGCAGCAGGAAGCGAAGGTTCCGGTAATACTGTCATCACTAAACTTGATGGCCTCCACAAACTTGGAATGGGAAGCGATGTGCTCCGTCCAAAGTTCGCTTTGATGAATCCTGAACTCACATTCACTCTCCCTCCTTATCAGACTGCTGCCGGCATCACAGACATGATGGCTCATATAATGGAGAGATATTTCTCCAATACCCCAAATGTCGAGATTACTGATAGGGTAGCGGAAGGTGTGCTCAAGGCTATAATCACTGAGGCTCCGAAGGTAATTGCTAATCCCGAGGACTATGATGCCCGCGCCAACATTATGTGGAGCGGAACTCTTGCCCATAATGGAGTTTGCAGCGGTGGTCGTGAAGAAGATTGGGCCACTCATGGCCTTGAGCATGAACTAAGTGCTGTATACGATGTCACTCACGGTGCCGGACTTGCTGTAATGTTCCCGGCGTGGATGTCTTATGCAATGCAGGAAAATCCCGGCAAGATCGCGCAGTTTGCACGCCGAGTTTTCAACGTGGATGAGGCTGACGACAAGAAAGCCGCTTTGCTTGGTATTGAGGCTCTCAAGAAATTCTTGAAGTCAATTGGCATGCCCGTCAATATGAAGGAACTTGGCATTGACAATCCTGACGTAGAACTTTTGGCAAAGAAGGTCACCGAAAATAAAGGAAGCATTTTTGGCAACTACATCAAGATCAATCAAGAAGTAGCCGAAAAAATCTACAAGTTAGCCGCCAATAGCTAATTTCCCATCCCACTATAATTTATCCCTCTGCCTATCAGCCCGGAGGGCTGATTATCTTATTAACCCCGAGCTTCAGCTCGGGGTATGTGTATACATCTCTCTTTTCTACCCCGGAGGGGTAGTACCCTATTTTTTCCAAAATGCAGGCGTAAATAGCAGCAACACAGTATAAAGTTCCAGACGCCCCGTAAGCATCACGAAACTAAGTATCCACTTAGCGGCATCCGGGATCATAGCAAAGCATGACACCCCTTCCTGCACCTCCGTTCCTATACCTGCGTTTGAAATAGCTGACAGCGAGTAGAAGAAACTTTCATTAAATGGCACTCCGAGCACTGTCAGCAGGAATCCCCCTCCCAAAATCACAAGAAAATAGAGTGCCAAGAATGCCAATACTTTCATCACTATTACATACGATGTGCCTTTGCCATTTACAGTCACAGTCCGGATTGTAGAGGGATACATGGTCCGATACATCTCATTTTTCAAAAATCGGAAAAATATGATGAATCTATCAATCTTTGCTCCGCCCGATGTGCTGCCTGCACAGCCGCCTACCACCATGAATATTAGCATTACTATATAAGGAACTGCTCCCCAATGCGTGAAATGTGGAACCACAAGACCGGTGGACGTAAGAATTGAAACACTCTGAAACAGTGGTATTATTGTCACTTCTTGCCAACTATGTACATGCTGTTTCCCTATGATGGAAATCGTAAACACTACATATCCAAACAGCAAGGTATAGCAAAACCATCGGAATGCGTCATTCTTCAATAGTTTTCGCCACTCCCCATGTACTGTGGTGAATATGAGATTGAAGTTGATTCCCCCTATAAACATAAATATAGTAAGAATGATGATTATGTAGGGACTTTTCCAGTCTCCTACACTCATATCATTGGTGGAAAATCCTCCTGTAGAAAGTGTTGAAAGGCCATGGCATATAGCCTCAAATAGATTCATACTCGAGAGCCATAGCAATAATATGCATGTTATAGTAAGACTTATATAAATTCCCCATAGGGTTTTAGCAGTGTTGCTGACGCGCGGGCGTATCTTATCATGTGTGATGCCGGTCACTTCTTCATTAAACATCAGCATTCCTCCCTTATTATTTAGCATTGGCACCACTGCAAGGGTAAAAAGTATTATACCCAATCCGCCAATCCATTGCAATAGGCAGCGCCACAATAATAAGGAGTGAGGCACATCCTTTAGCGACCCAAGCACGGATGCCCCCGTAGTAGTGAAACCACTCATGGTCTCAAAGAAAGCATCCGTCACACTATCATGTGTGCCACATAGAAGAAAGGGGAGCATCCCAAACATAGATAATATCACCCAAATCAGAGATGTAAGCAAAATTGCTTCCCTCTTTCCCATCTCCTTGCTTTTCGGTTTTAGACTCATCAACCCCATTGCACACCCAAATGTTATCGCCATAGATAGTAAGATGGGTTGTATTTCTGAATCTCCGTATATTATTGCTGTCACAAGCGGAAAAATCATGAAGCCCGAAAGCACCATGAGAAGCCAACCTATGGTACGCAGCAGCATACAGAGGTTGATGTAGGCATTATGTTTGAATTTCAATTGAACCACTTTTCAATCTTTGAGATAGTTCCGGTGAGACAGAACACTACAACTTTGTCGCCGGAATGTATTTGAGTCATACCCCCAATTAGTTCGGCTTTTCCATCTGTGCGGATAAGGGCTGCCAAGGTCATTCCCCAAGGTAGATTCAGGTCTTTCACAGGTGCTTTCGTTATCTTTGCTTTCTCCTTTACTTCAAGTTCGCATACCTCTGCATCAGCGAGTGCAAGGAATTTTGAGTTGGATTCATCTGAATCAAGAAGAATCTGAAAGATACTTGATGATGCCATCAGTTTCTTATTGATTGAGGTGCCGATATTCAGGCTTTCCGCTACGCTATAGAACTGAAGGTTCTCCACATCAGCGATTGTTTTCGGCACTCCAAAGTCTTTCGAGGTCAGACATGTCAGAATATTGGTCTCAGACTTTGAGGTGAGTGCCATAAAGGCATCATACTGATAAATATTGTTTTCGCGAAGCACCTCTACATCTCTGCCGTCGCCGTTGATAACTTCGATCTCTGGAATCTCTGTGGCAATATACTCGCATCGCTCGCGGTCGATGTCAATAAGTCGAATCTGATACCTGTCGTGATATTCATAGCAGAAGCGCATGGCTATCTGGCTTCCACCCATTATCATCACTTTCTTTATGATTCGTTTCTTTTTGCCACATAGTTCTCTGACTTCCTCTACATGCTCAGGAGTAGTGATAAAATATACAATATCATCTTTTTCGATGGAGTCATTACCTCCCGGGATAACTGTCTCTGAGTTCCTTTTGATGGCAGCCACATGGAAATGATGTGCCGAAACCGGAAGTTCACGAAGCCTAAGCCCGCAAAGTTTTGAGTTGTCTCTAATCTTGACTCCAACCATTATGAGCTGTCCATCCCCCATTTCACCCCAATATCGTGCCCAATTGTGTGAAAGTGCAAGATTGATTGCTTGTGCTGCAAGATATTCTGGATAGATGAGTGTGTCAATTCCAAGTTCCTTTAGAATCATCTTGTTTTCTTTCTTCATGAACTCGTAATTGTCTATCCGGGCTACAGTCTTTCTCACTCCAAGTTTTTTTGCAATGGAGCAAGAAGTGATATTGCGTGTCTCAAATGGAGTCACTGCAATATACAAGTCGGCGTTATCTATTCCGGCGCGTCGCATCGTAGAGAAGGAGGATGTAGATCCGCAAAGAGTCATAAGATTGTAATGAGAATCAAGCGTGTCAAGTTTCTGCTGATCGCTATCAATCAGTATGATGTCTTGATTCTCATTGCTTAGCATCTTTGCAAGATGCGTCCCTACCTCTCCGGCTCCTGCTATGATTATTTTCATAGTCTCAATTTTCTTTATAGACTCTCTTTGGCTGATACGACAGCTTTTTCTATTCCTTCGCTGTCATACCCGCAGTCATGTTTGAGCTCGGCTACTGTTCCATGTGTCACCCATGAATCCGGGGCTCCAAGCACTATCACTTTTATATCAGGATTGTTGTCTCGGCACCATTCTGTCACTGCAGTCCCGAAACCTCCCGTCTTTACGCCATCTTCCACTGTGATGATCACTTTATGATTGTCTGCAATCTTCTTTAGGAGGGAAGAATCAATAGGTTTCACCCATATCATATCGTAAAGATCAGTTTTGATGCCTTGTGTTGCCAGTTTTTTGTGTGCCTTTTTTGCATCGTGAAGAGCCGGACCTATTGTAAGTATCGCGATTTCAGAGTCGCCACTTTCATTGATGATTCTCCCTTTCCCTATTTCGATCTTCTTCATTTCTGTCTCCCACTCTTTCGTAGTGGCTTTTCCTCTTGGATAGCGGATAGCCATAGGGCCGTCAGATTGAAGTGATGTATACATTAGATTTCGAAGAGTCTCTTCATCTCCCGGGGCAGCCACCTTTAAGTTGGGGATACATCTTAGATATGCTATATCCAGAAGTCCGTGGTGAGTTACTCCGTCCTCTCCAACGATGCCGGCTCGGTCTATACAGAACGTGACAGGGAGTCCCTGAATACATACATCGTTCACAATATTATCATAAGCGCGCTGCAAGAAAGATGAATATATGGCTGTGAACGGACGTTTTCCACCGGTTGCCAGGCCGGCAGAGAAAGTTACTGCATGCCCTTCTGAGATGCCTACGTCAAATGTCCGATGTGGGTATTCAGCAAGCATCCTCGAGATTGATGTGCCACTTGGCATAGCGGCTGTAACTCCCATAACTCTTTCATCCTCTTTTGCAAGCGCTACGAGTGTTCTGCCGAATACTTCTTGCCATGGAAGCGGACCATCGGAGGAATCTTTGCAGATTTTTTCTCCGGTTTCAGGATCAAACATGCCGGGAGCATGCCATTTTGCCGGATTTTCTTCTGCAGGTTTGTATCCTTTTCCTTTTACAGTGTGCAAATGCAGCAGCCGAGGGGTTTGCATGTCTTTTATGTCATTAAGTATTTTGACTATCTTTATGACATCATGACCGTCAAATGGTCCGAAATACCTTATGTTTAATCCTTCAAAGATATTTTGTTTGCCACTGACAAGACTCTTGACTGAATTTGCAAATCGCTGGATTCTTCCTTTCCCTTCTTCTGTGACCACTCCTTTTCTTCTGAAGGCATTGTAAAGTCTGGCCCTCCATTTGTTGTAGCCGGCAGATGTAGACAATTCCGAAAGATATGTATGTAGCCCACCAACGTTTGCATCTATACTCATCTCATTATCATTTAATATAATAAGGAGATTGTTGGGATTGTTGGCTACATTGTTGAGTCCTTCGAACGCCAAACCTCCGCTTATAGATGCATCGCCAATTATGGCTACTGTCTTGCTGTTTTCTTTTCCCGGGGTGTTTCTGTCGGCTATGGCGCGTCCCAATGCTGCTGAGATGGAATTTGAGGCGTGTCCCGTGATGAAAGTGTCGTATTCTGATTCCAGTGGCGTCGGAAACCCACTTATTCCTCCTTTCTTTCTTTGATGTGCGAATGCTTCTTTCCTTCCTGTGAGTATCTTGTGGGCATACGCCTGATGACCTACATCCCAGAAAAGATGATCTGAGGGTGTATCATATACGTAATGAAGGGCTACGATTATCTCTACTGCACCCATACTGGATGCAAAATGACCTGGATTTACGGAGAGATGGTCAATAAGAAAACGCCTTATGTCATCGCACAGCTTCGGCAACTGCTCGAGACGCAGCTTGCGTACATCCGCTGGCGAGGAGATGCTGTCCAGTAGTCCATACTCGGAGTTCCCGGTCGCAATAATTGGTGTTTGTCTTGATTCCTGTTTCATTTCCTGTTATTTCTTTTCCCCTCCAAAGTATTTTTTATATAGGGGCACGAAGATAATGATACCGCTCATAGCCGCTATCAGTATATTTTTCAGGTTAAACCCATCAGCGGATGTGAGCAGTCCTACGCTTAGCCATACCCATAAAAGAGCAAGCACTGCGAGTCCAGCTATTCTTGTCGGTTTCATTTCAAATGCGAAGTTAACAATTTTTTTTGAATTATACCGATTTTTTTTACTAATTTTGTATTCCTTTTTGTATATGAGTTTCAAAAACCAACCCTCAGCATTCCCAGTTTATGGAAAACTACTATAATTATTCCCCTGAAATACCGACCGGTGACGATAATCCTGAATCAAACGTCACCGAATCTCAGCAAGAGGCCGATCCAATTCCTGTGTCGGGAAAAAGAAGGCGCAGGCCAAAGTCTGATGCGAATTCATCTAATGAAAAAGTTACAAACTCAGTAAGGGTGAAAAATGGAAAGTCAGAAGAAAAAAAAGATAAATTAAAAGATCAGCAACATTCCGAATCTGTTTGGAAGGTTTTTAATGATTGGCTTAATTCTACAGTCACCCGATCTGTTATTGGCATAATATTCGGTGGTCTCGGATTTTGGTTTGGAGTAGCATTCTTCTCCTATTTAGGTAAGTGTGTAGCAGATCAGAGCCTCGTGAATGTCCCGTCAGATGCTATGGCTACCGTAGGCAATGATGCCGGCGAGGGTGGAGCTCGTATCACTGAATTGCTCTTTAATCAAGGTTTCGGTGTCGGATCATTTGTAATAGTGCTCTGGCTTATTTGCATTTCAATGAAGTTGCTCATAGGCTATCCGAAATTCAGGATTCTCGATTTCACTTTGAAGTCTCTTATTGCTTTCATCACTCTTAGCGTTGTGGTGGGGATGCTTTCTATCGGACTTGATACTGATGTGAATTGGGGTGGCTATCATGGAAGATATATCAACGAGATCATCTATCAGTATATCGGGTGGAGTGGTGCCATCATCATCTCTGTGGTTCTTGTTGCAATATTTGTCGTGATTTGTCTGCGCGATGCCATTAAATGGATATTGAAGAAAAAACGTGCTTATGATGAGAAGCGCCGATTGATGAGAGAAGCCGAAATGGAGGCTCTGGAGAAGGAAGAAAAAGAAAATATGATGCAAGACATGCCGGAATCTTCTCTTTCAGAAGATGGGGGGGATTCTGCTGCTCAAAATGTCATTTCTCCATCAATAGAAAAAGTAGAGTTTGATCCTAATGCAGATACTATTTTTGATCTTCAGGAAGAGGATGATGATGCAGAGTCGTTTGTGGATTTATTAAATGATGATCCTGATTCTCTTGCTGTTTCAGAGGAACCTTACGACTACAATCAGTATGTTGAAGAGCAAGCGGATTATACACTTTCATCTCAAGCATCTCAAGCCTCTGAAGCATCTCAAGCAAATCAGGGTTCTCGGGTTTCTCAAGAGTCTGGTGAATATCAAGAGACTGATTATTCCCAAGAGTCTCGTGATTATCAAGTGTCTGAAGAGTATCAGGAATCTCGTGATTCCAAAGAGTCTCGTGAGTCTCAAAATTCTCATGATTCTTTAGAATCTCAAGATCAATTTGACACTCAATCTGCTATTCTTCCTGTTGATTCGGCTATGCTGCATGATGATCAGACAGACGTTGACAAAGACAATATTGAGCAGTCAGACTCTCCGAAAGATCAGGTGATGACTGTAAATGTAAATCAAATTGAGAAAGGATCCGCAGATTCAGGAGTCTCCTACGATACTCAACTCTTCACTCATGAATATAAATTCCCACCTACGGATTATCTTCGTCCGGGGTCGGATAAAATTTCTGTGGATGCCGACGAACTTCTTGAAAACAAGCAGAAGATCAAGCAGACTCTTCTTGATTTCGGTATTCCAATCACAAGCATTGAGGCTACCGTAGGTCCGACAGTGACATTATATGAAATTCGCCCGGATACTGGAGTTAAGATTGCTAAAATTAGAAATCTTGTCGATGACCTTGCACTCTCGTTGGCTGCAAATGGTGTGCGTATTATTGCTCCAATTCCAGGTAAGGGAACAGTCGGTATTGAGGTCGCAAACAAGGAGGCTCAAACAGTTTCTATGCGTACTATCATTCAATCTAAGATTTATCAAAATACTAAATATAAACTTCCGGTTGCACTTGGTTCGACGATTTCAAATGATGTCTATATAGCCGACCTTGCAAAGATGCCTCATCTTCTTGTGGCAGGTGCCACTGGTCAAGGTAAGTCTGTAGGTCTGAACGCTATTATCACGTCTCTTCTCTATTCCAAGCGTCCTGAAGAATTGAAGTTTGTAATGGTCGATCCAAAGCGTGTGGAGTTTTCTCTGTATGCTAAAATAGAAAAGTATTATCTTGCCAAGATTCCAAATGCTCCTCAACCGATTATCACTAATATGGAGAATGTGGTGGCCACTCTTAGTTCTCTTTGTGCTGAGATGGATGAGAGATACATGCTTCTTGAGAAGGCTTTCGTTCGCCAAGTGACTGAATATAATGAGAAATTTAAAGAGCATAAACTTGATCCTCGCGAGGGCCACCGATATATGCCATATATTGTGGTGATTATTGATGAGTTTGCCGATCTGATCATGACTGCAGGAAAGGAAGTGGAACTCCCTATTGCGCGTCTTGCTCAGCTTGCTCGTGCTGTGGGTATTCATGTGATTATTGCCACTCAGCGTCCATCCACGAATGTGATTACGGGTATGATCAAGGCAAACTTCCCTGTGCGTATAGCCTTTAAGGTGAGTTCCGGTGTTGACTCAAAGACTATCCTTGATGCTACAGGTGCACAGCAATTGATTGGTCGAGGCGATATGCTTATTAGCAATAATGGCGAGATGGTGCGCGTTCAATGTGCTTTTGTTGATACTCCGGAAGTGGAAGAGGTCTGCGACTATGTGGCTCGTCAACCATATCCTCAGGGTCCATACATTCTTCCTGAACCTCAAATTTCTGGTGATGGCGATTCTCAGGAAGTGGATGCTGCAAGTATTGGAAAACTTGATCCTCTTTTTGCAGAAGTTGGTCGTCAAGTCATCATGAGCGGAACTGCATCTACATCCGCTATACAGCGTCGTTACGAAATCGGCTATAACAGAGCCGGTAGAATCATGGACCAACTCGAGGCTTACGGTGTTGTTGGTCCTGCCACAGGTGGAAAAGCAAGAAGTGTCCTCATGGAGGCCATGGCTTTTGAAGACCTATTGGCAACACTTGGCTTGGCATGATGTATAAGAATCTAAATTATTAATGATTATTGATATGATAGTTAAGAAAATAGTGTTAATATTTGGCTTGGTGGTGATTTTGGGAATGACTTTTTCGTTATCGGCTGCCGAAACTGCTGATGCTCTGCTTAAGAAAACTGCCGCTGGAATCAACGGAACTTCCGGGCTTACTGCTTCGTTTACTCTTGACTATGGTTCGCAGAAAATCGCAGGTACTATTCAAGCTGCAGGGAAAAAATTCGCTTTGCAGACTTCCTCCTCTTCTACTTGGTATGATGGGAAAAGCATGTGGACATACAATCCCCGTAATGCTGAGACTACCCTTATGATTCCTACTGCTCAGGAAGTCTCAGAGGCTAATCCTCTCTCTATTGTTAACTCATACTCAGCAAATTTTACGGCTGTCTATGCCAAGACCCAAACAAAAGGTTCCAAGACTATTGTGCTGACACCTAAATCAAAGAAATTAGGTTATAAAAGTGTCCATGTCACTATTCCGGACGGTTCTGTTTTCCCTTCTAAACTTGTGATAATCCCCACTTCCGGACAAAGAGTGACTGTCTCTATTTCCCAAATCAAAAGTGGTATTAAATTGACTGATGCCACCTTTGTTTATCCCAAATCAAAGTATCCGAATGTCGAAATCGTCGACCTCCGCTGACGCTTTTTTGAAAAAAATTCTCTCTTTACTGAAAACTTTATGTTTCTATTTGTTATATGTAAAGATAACATTTAAATTAGAACCATATCTACTGAATTGAGAAATCAAACAGTAGAAAAATAAAGAAAGGATATTTTATGTCAACTGCTAAAGTTTTAGTTATAGGCTCCGGCCCTGCCGGATACACTGCCGGAATATACGCTGGCAGAGCAAATCTTGCTCCCATTATTTATGAAGGTAATCAACCTGGAGGTCAATTGACTCAAACCACTGAGATAGAAAATTTCCCTGGCTATCCTGATGGTGTACAGGGTATGGAGATGATGGATCAGCTTCGTAAGCAGGCTGAGCGCTTCGGTGCCATAGTGCGTCCTCGCAACATTGAAAGCATTGATCTCTCAAAGCGTCCCTTTGTTGCTATCGACGACCATGGGGAGGAAATTGTTGCTAACACAGTGATTATTAGCACAGGCGCAAGTGCAAAATATCTTGGTATTCCCGATGAGATTAAATATCAAGGTATGGGTGTAAGCGCATGCGCTGTCTGCGATGGCTTCTTCTATCGCAAGAAAGATGTTGCAGTCGTAGGTGGTGGCGACACTGCTTGCGAAGAGGCTCTATATCTTTCCTCTCTCTGCAATAAGGTGTATTTGATAGTGCGCAAATCTTACCTAAGGGCAAGTGATGTGATGCGTAAGAGAGTTGCAAATACTCCAAATATTGAGATTCTATTTGAATGTAACATCACAGGTCTATTTGGTGATGAGGTAGTGGAGGGTGCTCATGTAGTGAGGGCTGCCGGAACCGAACAGGAAGATCATTTCGATATAAAGATTGACGGATTCTTCCTTGGCATCGGTCACACTCCTAACACTAAATTCCTTAATGGCCAAGTAGAACTTGATGAGCAGGGATATATAATAGTTAGAGGTGCCACTACCGAGACCAGCGTAGAGGGTGTCTTTGCTGCCGGTGACGTTGCCGACCCACGTTATCGCCAGGCTATTGTGGCAGCAGGAAGTGGTGCAAAGGCTGCTCTCGATGCTGAGCATTTCTTGACAGATAAAAATGAATTATAATCAAAATCCTATATAATGCCTGAAGTAAAGACTTTTCATTCCGACAAGCAGCGGCTTCTGGATGAGCGTTATCTGAGAATGTCTCAGATATGGAGTGAGAATTCATATTGTGTCCGCCGAAAAGTGGGTGCTCTCATAGTGAGAGATAATATGATCATATCCGATGGGTTCAATGGTACTCCTTCCGGTTTCCCTAATGTGTGTGAGGAAGACAATGTCACATTTCCTTATGTGTTGCACGCTGAGGCCAATGCCATCACCAAAGTGGCAAGAAGCAATAACTCAAGCGAAGGCTCTACTCTCTATGTGACTGCTTCCCCTTGTATGGAATGCAGCAAACTGATTATTCAGGCTGGAATTAAACGAGTTGTTTTTTCCGATTTGTATAGGATTCAAGATGGCCTTGATCTGCTTCGTAAAGCCGGAATTGAAATAGTGCATATCCCTTTAGATAAAGAAAAGGAATAAATGAGCAAGAAAAGAAACATAGGATTCGTATTGATACCACTTGTGCTGGCTATTGGCCTTGCAGGTGGTGTCTTTATCGGTAAATATCTCACTGT
>CAZCZX010000022.1:0-21787 GCA_964503095.1 uncultured Sangeribacter sp. | reverse complement strand
TACAAAAAGCGTGGGACGATATTCCACCATATACCTGATCTGAGGCATCGCCAAATGCCATTCACACGATATACAGTCCGCTCCCACGCCATATCGAATATCGATAACCCCTTGTCGGGGGAGCGGATATACGACAAGCAAGAGCGTTTCGACTGCTATATCCTGTGTGAAATATTTTGGCGATTTTCAGATCAAGGATAAAGCAAAAACGCTTAAAGTAATATGTAAAAAAATCGGGCTGCAAAGCAGTCCGACACAAAATTAGAAATTTTTTATCATCTGACCAAATAATTCCGAAAAATTATCGAATTTTTGACTGAAAAGTTAAAAAATAATGAAGGATGATGACATAACTTGATGCAGAAATTTGGTCATATGGATTGAAAAGTGTATATTTGCAGTCCAAAATTGGATTGAAAAGTGTGAATTTTTAGCCAATTTTGGTATTGAAAAGTGTAAATTTTTGAAGATAAAAAATTACTTGTCTTTTTTTCTGGAAAGTTCGACCCCTCCGGGGCCGATTAAAGAATGATATCCCTTTCCCCGAGCTAACGCTCGGGGTTACCAAGATAATCAGCCCTCCGGGCTGAGACCTATCAGGACTTTACTAGATAATCAGCCCTCCGGGCTGAGACCTATTCAAAATTTGAGATAGGGAATGGGCTTTTAGAAGGGGTAGCCGATGGAGAAGTGGAAGGAGGAGTCGCGGTGCCAGTTGGGGGAAATTAGGGGCCAGGACTTTTCTCCCATTGCAGGGTTATGGGCTTTCATGCCAAGGTCAAATCGAAGGAGGAAATAGTTGAAGTCCATACGTATGCCAAGCCCATATGCGGCTGCTAATTGCTTATAAAATTCATTAAACTTAAATACGCCCCCCTGTTGGAATGGATAGTCTCGGATAGTCCAGATATTGCCAATATCAATAAATGCGCCCAATTCCAACACCCAGAAAAGTTTTGCTCGATACTCTGCACTCGTGATGAGTCGGATGTCGCCACACTGATTGATGAAATCGCTCACGGAGTTGCGCCCGGGATAAGCACCCGGGCCAAGTGTACGCACTGCCCACCCTCGCACACCATTGGCACCACCTCCATAGAAACGCTTTTCAAACGGGAGCATCTCAGAATTGCCATAAGGCACTCCTACTCCACCCCCAATGCGGAAGGCGACTGAGTTTCGCTCATCAAAACGGTGTAGAAGAGCATAGTCAGCCTCCACTTTGAAATATTGTGAATAGTGGATTCCGAAGATTTCATAGGGATCTTCATGGAAATTGCGATGATGATCGAAGATATTTGAGATAAGGAACAGCAGATTGCCAGCGATTTCAGCATTCACACGGACATTATAGATGTCGCGCTGCAAAGTCTTCTGCCATGGCGTCGCCTCTTTCTTATTAGAATGATACCATCGCCAACCCATACGCATTATAAAGTGATCTTCATAACTATACCGCAGCAGAGGATTGTCGGGAGCAATTTGATCAATGAAATCATTTGTCGAAGCCGGAAGATATACGTAGTTGATGTCGATTGGAGTGAACGTATGGCGATTGTGTTTCAAAGCATCAATCCAGTGATAACTCCATCCGGCAGTGGAAATCACTCGCGTATATTCAGGACGCTCCTGATAGTTCATTGAGAAATTCACTTCTGTTGAGGCTTGAATCTGACGCCGCACACGCCTCGAGATTGGGGCCTTGAATTCCGGCATAGACAGCCCAAGATCAACTGAATATTCCATATATCTATTGTTGAGCAGCCCTTTAAGGTCGCCGGAAATAGATTCATAACTACCCCTGAGTTTACCGGTAAATGTCTCAGACCCTCTTCCAATATTCCGATGGTTGTAGGTAAGTCCTACAGCCACACCGAGGTCACCTTCCGAGTTTGTACCCTCAAGTTCGACACTCGCCGTCTGCGACTTGCCGGGAGTGAGAAGAATATACACATCAAGGATTCCTTCATTGCCAATATGACCGGCAGGAACAAAAGATACGTTGATAAACTTCAGAATGCCAAGACGTGAGAATGCCCTATAAGTCTTATCAACATTTCTTTGGGAAAACACTTCTCCCGGAGTGAGAAAACAGTTGTCGGCTATCACTGAAGGGCGAAGATAGCGCGAATCAGCATACAAGATTTCTATACCCTTATAATTTACAGAATCTTTCCCGACTGCAAGCGGAGGATTTTCTGCATTGATAGCCTCAGCATCGGCTATCACCGTCACCTTCCTTATAAGAAATCTTGAATATAGATCTGCGTTATCATTTGAATACGAAGAGGATGGATAACTGACTCTCATCAGGAGTTCAGCCTCAGAAGAGCCAGTCGTGGTGTCAGCAACAAAAGTGATGCATTCTTTGCCAAAATTGTAATATCCATTATTACGGAGATTATTTGCCACTAAAGTACGCTGAGCCTCAAGAAGATCTCTTGCAAGTGGTCTGCCCGGGAATGTGAGGAATTTTGAAGAGTCGGCCATGACAATATTTCGCACTGCAGAATCCGGGAATTCGTATTCCATTTTAGATATCACTTTCTGCGGACCGGGGGAGAGATTGTAAGTGACCTCTATCTTCTTCTTTTTATCATTTTTCACTGAGTCAACTACCACATTGGCATTGAAATACCCCTTGCTTGCAAGATAATTTAGAAGTTGGTCGGCACTGGCATCCGACAGGGCCGGATCGTATATTACCGGGGGTTCGCCCAGCTTACGCATCCAGCGATTCCACCAATTAGTAGAATCCTTGCCACTCAGATTGTAGAATCCGAGACGAAATTTCATACTCCAGAGCATCTTATGATTGGGAGTTTGACGCAGATATGCCTGCATTTCCGACACATCGAGTCGATCATCATGCCCTGTGGAATCAATCCGAATATTCACCTTGTCGAGCAGATAGCTTCCATCAGGGACATGACGGCTGGAGGAACATGCCGACAGAATAATGCAAGCCATGCCCAATATCCATATGGATACCGGCACTTTACCATGACGTATTCTCAGTCCGAGTGGAAACATACTGCAAATTTAGATATTTTTTCCGAATTTCTAATGTTCCAAAACTCATAAATCTTATTATTCTTATGATTTTTTATTCCACTATCGCGATTTTTCACTAAATTTGCATTATGGAAGCAAATTATATGGAAACCCCAAAGGCATATACTCTTTCTCAATTCTCTCGATTTGTGGCGTCTGCGCTGAGTCGGGAGCCTGTATTAATGGGCGCATGGGTGACGGCAGAAATCAGCGACATGTCGTCGAGCGGCGGACATTGCTACATGACCCTCATTGAGAAAGATGCAACAGGCACAACCATTGCGCGAATGAGAGCCACCATTTGGGCAAATCGCTTCAGTTATCTTCGACATAAATTTTATGCAGCCACAGGGAAAGAAATCTCCAATGGCATGAAAGTGCTTCTATATGGTGGAGTCAACTATCACAGCAGCTATGGGCTTTCTTTCAATGTCGGGGAAATTGACCCGTCATACACAATGGGCGACCTTGAGCGCCTACGACGTGAGATTTTGGCTGCCTTGCAGAAGGAGGGAATCATTGACTTCAACCGCAATCTGAAGATAACTGAGCCTCCATTGAAAATAGCAGTCATTTCTTCTGAAAAGGCTGCCGGATATGGAGATTTCATCAATCAGCTTGCCAATAATTCTGCAGGAGTCGAATTTCACACACTGCTTTTCCCAGCCGTAATGCAAGGAGACAAGACTGCACAAAGTGTGCTTGCAGCCCTCGACCTTATTGAGCAGACCAACCCAATAGTGGGCTGGGACTGCGTGGCAATAATAAGAGGTGGAGGCGCCACTACTGACATGAATGGATTTGACGACCTTGCCTTAGCACGCAGAGTCGCGACATTCCCTTTACCCATAATTGTGGGAATCGGACATGAACGAGACCGATGCGTGCTTGATGAGATAGCCTGCATCCGATGCAAGACCCCAACAGCCGTGGCAGCCTGGCTTTCTGACACTGCCGGGATGGCATGGCAACGTGCCTGCGACCTCTCCACAAGGATAGCCAATTTCGCGGCCGAACGCCTGAAAGGGGAGCATATTCGTCTTCAAAGCTTGGAGACTATGATTCCGGCTCTCGCTGAGAGTCAGTTGAAAAATGCCCGTCTGAAACTCCACGGTATTTCGGCTCTCATCCCCGCTGCTGCAAGTGATGCCCTCTCGAAAGCCAGCATCCGCGTAGAGGCCCTCACTACTACCCTTCGTCTCGCGACACAGACCCGCATCCAACTCGAAAATACGCACCTCGACAATCTCGCTAAGTTAATCGAAGTCTTAAGCCCCACATCAACTCTAAAGCGTGGCTACACAATAACGAAGATAGGAGGCAAAGCCGTCACCGACACCACAATGGTCGCCCCCGGCGACCAAATCGAAACTATCACCGCCAACGGCTCCTTCACCTCAACCATTCTCCTCCCCTCGACACCTTGACACCTCAACACCTCGACACCTCGACACCTCAACACCTCGACACCTTGACACCTCAACACCTTGACACCTTGACACCTTGACACCCATATGAAAAAACTAATAATATTCGACCTTGATGGAACACTTCTTGACACAATAGCAGATTTGGGAACCGCTTGCAATTATGCTCTTGAGAAGAAAGGATATCATAAGCATCCCCTTGCGGCTTATCCTTATATGGTAGGCAATGGGGTGAGGAAACTTATGGAAAGAGCACAGCCCGATGCATCGCCCGAAGAAATAGAAGAATTGCTTACTCTTTTCAGGGAATATTATGATGAGCATTGCACCGATTTGACAAAGCCCTACCCTGGAATTCCTGAATTACTGCAACATCTCACCGAAAATAAAATTGCTGTGGCAGTAGCCACCAACAAATATGAGTCTGCGGCAAAGAAGATAATTGATCATTTCTTTCCAGACATTCCTTTTGTGGCCATCTTAGGACAGACAGAAGACCGCCCGGTGAAGCCGGATCCAAGCATAGACTTTGCTGTGCTTCTTGCTCACCCTACGCCCAAAAGCGAGACTATGCATGTCGGAGACTCTGCCGTAGACATTGAGACTGCACGAAGGGCTTGTATTGACTCAGTTGGTGTGACTTGGGGATTCCGACCTATCACAGAACTCCGCAAGGCGTATGCCGACCATATAGTATGCTCCCCTTCTGATATTCTTAAACTTGCATTTAAAAATGACTGAACTCGAAGTCACATCTCCTATACGACCCGAGCGGCTGACCCTTCGGAAAAGTGCAAAGCTTCGCCATCGGACTCTGGTGCAGAATCTTTTCCAAAAGGGGAAGTCTGTATATTCCGGACCTCTTAGGGTGACATTTCGCCCGCTCTCAAACGAAGAACTTGAAGCATCGTTTCGAGTGAGAATACCTGACATGATGGGACCGGTGCAGATGATGATAACCGTTCCAAAAAAGAAACGTCGGCATGCAGTAGACAGAGTCTTGATGCGGAGGCGAATACGTGAGGCCTTCCGGCTTCAATGGCATCCTCTGAAAAGGATGATTCAAGATGACCCGTCGATCCGAACTCTCTCTCTCGCAATTGTATATATGGACACAGAGAATGCTGATATGGAAACCATTATGACTGCGATGGGGTCTGCCCTATCAAAGATCAGGAAAAAACTTAATCTTCCTCCTAAAGAAGAGGATATCAGTCAAAAATGAACATAGCTCAGATTATACTCACCGGGGCAATTCGCTTCTATCAATATGCCATTTCTCCGCATACTCCCCCGAGTTGCCGCTTTGTGCCGACATGCAGTCAATATGGCATTGAAGCCATAAAGAAACATGGGGCTTTAAAAGGGGGATGGCTCACGATAAAGCGCATTTGCCGATGCCATCCCTGGGGAGGATCGGGGTATGACCCGGTGCCATGACAACGTTTTTTTAGTTTTGTGCGTTAGATAAGGGGATGAGAATTTGAAAATTTGATTTTTACCATGGATTTTACACCTATTGCCAGACATATTTTTGCTTCACGCTCGAAAAGGACAAAGAAATGGAGCGGACACGTTGAAGAAATCCAGAGAAAACAACTCGAATGGCTTTTGAAGCGTGCTGCCGATACAGAAATAGGGCGGAAATATGGATTTAGAGAGATTCTGAATTCTCCCGACATTGTATCAGCCTATAAAGCCGCAGTGCCCACTGTGACTTATGATGAT
This sequence comes from uncultured Sangeribacter sp., assembly GCA_964503095.1. GTDB lineage: Bacteria > Bacteroidota > Bacteroidia > Bacteroidales > Muribaculaceae > Lepagella. Next base: position 15,578 of record CAZCZX010000022.1, on the reverse strand, counting down.
ATTCGCCATTATGCCATGCGCATGGTAGATGGGGAGAAAGATGTGCTGTGGCCCGGTGTATGCAAAAGGTTTGCGCAAAGCAGCGGAACGAGTGGCGGGAAATCAAAATTCGTACCAATCACAAAAGATTGTCTCAAAAGAAACCATTATCCCGGCACCTCCGATGTTGTGGCCCATTATCTTGAGATGAATCCAAAGAGTCGGATATTTTCCGGCAAAAGCCTAATTTTAGGAGGGAGTTTTGCAAATGAACTCAATCTGAGATCAGACGTGAAAGTTGGCGACTTGAGTGCTACCCTTATTGACCGCATGCCAAAACTTGCGGATATGGTGCGTGTGCCGGAAAAGCGAATTGCTCTGATGGAAGATTGGAGCGAAAAACTCCCTGCGCTTGCAGGAGCCGCATCAAATGCTAATATCACCAACATTTCAGGCGTTCCTTCTTGGTTTTTGACAGTAATCAAAGAGGTTTGCAAGATAAAAGGAGTAGAAAAAATATCTGAAGTATGGCCAAATTTGGAGGTCTTTTTCCATGGGGGCATCGACTTCCGTCCATATCGAAAGGAATATGAGGCACTGACCGATCCTGAGAAGATGCATTTTATGGAGACATACAATGCGAGTGAAGGATTCTTTGCATTTCAGAACGATTTTTCCGACCATTCGATGCTTCTGATTCTCGACGGAAGTGTTTTCTATGAGTTTTTGCCTCTTGGAGGAGACGAGACTCTTCCAGCATGGGAAGTAGAGGCTGGCAGAACCTATGAGTTGCTCATTTCGAGCAGCAATGGTCTTTGGCGCTATCATTTAGGAGATACTGTCACTGTTACTGCCACTGATCCGGTAAAGATTAGGATTGCTGGAAGGACACGAAGTTTCATTAATGCTTTTGGAGAGGAAGTGATGGAAGACAATGCCAATCGGGCCATTGAGGCTGCCTGCGAGGCAACGGGAGCCAGCATTGCCAATTACACTGCAGGGCCCTTCTATGCACATGACAATAAGAAGGGTCATCACCAATGGCTCATTGAATGGAATGTGCAGCCTGATTCTATGGATAAATTCCGCGAAGTCCTTGACAAGACTCTGCAGGAAGTAAACTCTGACTATCAAGCAAAACGCGCGCACACCATATTCCTTGATCCCCCTGAAATCATCACCGTCCGTCCAGGACTTTTCGATGAATGGCTTGCTTCAGTCGGGAATCATAAGCTTGGAGGCCAGAAAAAAATCCCCCGCCTCAACAACACCCGCTCCCTGCTCGACCAACTCCTTAAGATCAACTCATAATACAATTACTCTAACAGATATTAGAGAGTGTTTCTTAAAATCTGTCAGCGGTCATAAAGTTGAGGATTTGATTTCTGGGCAATTCTGTTGGTTCTGAGCTGAAAGATCTGTGCCTTAAATTGCCAATAGCTAAAGATATTTTTCTGGTGACTATATTGATAATTCATTAGCACTATTCAAAATTTGAGATTGGGATGGGGAATTAGAAGGGGTAGCCGATGGAGAAGTGGAAGGGGAAGTCGCGGTGCCAGTTGGGGGAGATTAGGGGCCAGTGCTTTTCTCCCATCGCGAGATTGTGGGCTTTCAAGCCAAGGTCGAAGCGCAGTAGGAAATAAGTTCAATTCTTACGCTATAGAATTGCGAATCAATAGATTTTTACTAGTAAACTTGAGTAAAAAATTTCCGTGCGACTCTTGAGATAACAAAAATTTCTTTTTTTTTTTGTAAAATCTCATGCAATGTTTGAGGCTTGCACGACTCATAATAAAAGAATTAAACTAATAACAAGTTAAACATTCTATCGACTTATGTGCTCTCAAATTAAAATTGTATTTGTTTTTCTTGCGCTAACATTATTGAATTCTTGCAATAATTCCGAAGAATTCGACTATCCTTTTTATGCTTCCAACATATCCAATTCTATATATGTTGATATATTGGATTCAGAAGACAACAGCATCATAGATAATGAGATAATTATGAATGGATTGACTTTTTATAGAACGAATGGTGGAAAAATATCTTTTTCGGTCGACGAAAGAGACAACGAGAAACTAATAAGTGCAGGGTTTCCACTCCCTATGTTTTCTACCATGACCTTCTCAGACGATCAATCGGAAGGATATGGAGAATCTTATCTCACGATAAATGTCGATGGACAAAAGTTCAACCTAATAGGAAAGTTTTACTTCTCTGATAGTTGTCCAGGTAATGATAACATGTATGGAGGTAATGGTATTCATCTTATTGAGATTCATACGGATGATCCGAACATCTCTATAACGAAACATTTCAATACACCAAAGATTATAATAAGAATTTAACAGAGTATACCCAGAGTAGGAAATCAATATATAATGTGGCATCATGCTTCTGGATAATAACCCCTGCTACAGTTTTGTAGCGGGGGCCGATTTTTATCAAACATATAGAAAGAATATGGATTTTGAACTAATTTTTCAAAAAAAATGGTGGGGAATATTTGAAATTCTTTAGAAATCATTTAACTTTACATTGTAACAACAATCTTTTTTTTAATTTATTTCTTATCCAGGCATCAAGTTGCCATAGGATTCGACGTATGGGTAAAGCGTCATTTCCAGAAGCCTATCGTTAAAAATGTAAAAAAATAGTAATGCCTATGCAAAGAAAGAAGAATTCTTTTATCATTAATAATTGATAACTAAAAAATCATGGAATTATTAGAACGGTGTAAGAAAGGAGATAAAGAAGCCTTCGGTCAGCTTTATACAACCTATTCAAAGCGGATGATTCGCGTCATCCGTCACTACATTCCTGATTTCGACACTGCTCAAGATATACTGCACGACGGATTTCTTATTGTTTTTAGCAGTATCAACCAACTCCGAAATGCTGAAAAACTTGAGTATTGGATGGGTGCTATAATGAAAAATTTAGCATTGCAATATCTTAAAGAGCATGATATTATCTATCTGCGTGCAGACGATTACGATGCCCCAGATATACCTGAGTTTGAAGAATCAATCACAATGGAGGAATTGGATATAATGATAAACCAACTTCCTATGGGTTATCGAAAGGTCTTCAAACTTGCAGTGCTGGAGAACAAAAGCCATAAAGAAATAGCAAAACTACTTGGAATTTCAGAACAGACATCCGGCTCTCAATTGTTTCATGCTCGGGATTTGCTCCGAAAAATGATTTTGAATTTTAAAATTAAAAAGGGACTGACTGCATTAGCCATTATCATAGCAATTGGAATCTTCCTATGGAATAATTATAATAATAAAACAGGACGGCATACAATCGCACATCGGACAACGCAAAAAAGAACTGAAAGGATTAATTATAAAAAGAAAAAGGAAGAACAAACCGAAGGATTAATAAAGTTGACAGAACTGCAAAACTGTGAAAGTTCCGCACAACTTTCGGGAATTTGTGTAGAAGAGGAAAAATCGCCTCACCTCTCTACTAAAATGGAAATAATTATTTCTGAAACAGAAACTGAGAATGTCTTGAACACTAATCCAGTTATACATGATATTATACCAACTCCAAATAATAATGAATCTTATGCATTTACACATGACATCAATAATTTTACTCCAATAAAAACAAACAAACACAACTTCAACATATCTATAGGAGGGTCTGTAATGGGCAGATTTATAACCTCTAATTCTCATTTGAGCCCAGGAGATAATCCCATTTGGTCTGGGTCAAATGACAAGGTTATTGAGAAAACAGAAAACGATCTGCCAATAACTTTTGGTTTGAATGTATCTAAAAAAATCTATAATTGTTGGAGTGTTGAAAGCGGGTTACAGTATACATTATTGCGCACAAAGCGAATTCAGACCACTATAGGATATGAAGAATCAAAGATAGAAAACCAACAGAATATTGCAGCACACTATTTAGGAGTTCCACTAAAACTTCGTTTTAAGTTTTTGTCTTTCGATAAATTTTCACTTTCTACCAATATTGGTGGTATGGTGGAATTCCCGTTAAGAGGGAATGTGATTGAAAGGTTTGAAAATGGCAAAATACAAGTACACAAATACTCATTGCCCATACAGTGGTCGGTAAATGGAGGAATTGGAATTGAATATCATTTAACACCCAAGATTGGCATTTATACAGAGCCTACCATAAATTATTATTTTGAGACTCCAAGCATCTATCCAACCATCAGGCAGGAGAATCCACTTGAGATTTCAATTCCTATAGGCATACGATTTACGTGGTAAGTTTCACATCCTACTTAACAGACTTATCTCTATATTTATGCATCAAAAAGATACAGAGCAATTGACTTAAAGGGGGCTACAGGACAGCCCCCTTTTCACGTAATTGGGGAATCATTATGCGACTCTGCCAGTCTCTATCTCATTTTTTAGGAATGAGAAAACGTATACAGCACTTTCATAATATAATCCACATTCCGGATCATTCAGTTTTGCAAATGTCTCTGAAGAATAAAGTTCATCAAGAGATTTTTTTATATCCCAGCCATATTCTTCAATCAGCATATCGATGAGTTCTATCGCCAAGCACTCTATCTGGAATTGTATATCATTACTCATATCATGTCTTTTTTAAGCAACTAATAGCCTTTTCCGTTCCAAAGAAGTACTGGATAGCATGACTCCCTTTGAATTTTAGTTCCTCTATTAGATTCTCTACTGATATATATCCTTGAATAAAGCGTCTAATTTGAACTCCCACTGTATCATCTGCTATTGGTCCAATAACAATATCATAATTATGAATGTGACCAGATGTTTTATTCTTTCGATTTTTTACAATAAAATCGGCCCATTCTTCATTATAATCTGGAAAAATCTTTACCATTAGTCGACCATCATCTAACACTGACTCATCAAATTCAAATCCATTGACTATTTCAGTCCCAAAGCCAAGAGTTCTTCTTGTTTTAATTGCCATTGCCCTTGCCTGCTCAAAGTTTGGGTTAAGATAGAATCCCTGTCCGAAATCTTTTCCAGGCTTTGCTTTAGACAAATCTATCTTTTCTATTTCAACATTTGAGCCATGGTAAAGAGTGATCATTCTATTCGTCCTCCTTCACGATAGCATATTACTTGAAGATCGGCCACGGCATCTTCTATTGATAGTGTATGCTCAGCCTCGTAGCAGTCAAGCAAAAAATCTATGCCTGAATACCTTCGCAGATAGGCATAAGCTTGAGAATTACTAAGACGATAGTTCTGTGCAAAAGCACCTATGCAAGAGACTATGTATTCTATTCTATTATATATATCCTTCCTATTCATAAAACATCTTACCAAGATTTTTAAGAGACCCAATGAAGGATTATTCTTCGGTGGCGGCGAATTCCATTAGGTAGGCTTTGATGAATTCGTCGATTTCTCCGTCCATTACTGAATTGACATCTGAGGTCTGATAGTTGGTGCGGTGGTCTTTTACTCGGCGGTCATCGAAGACATAACTGCGGATCTGAGATCCCCATTCAATTTTCTTTTTGCCAGCCTCAACTTTTGCTTGCTCCTCAAGGCGATGGTTCATCTCCTTTTCGTAAAGGATTGAGCGCAAATGGCGAAGGGCATTTTCCTTATTCTTAGGTTGGTCGCGTGTTTCCGTGTTTTCAATCAAGATTTCCTCTTCCTCACCGGTATAAGGGTCTTTGTATTGATAACGCAGACGAACTCCGGATTCCACCTTATTCACATTCTGACCTCCGGCGCCACCTGAACGGAATGTATCCCAAGAAATACGGGCTTGCTCCACATTGATTTCGATTGTATCATCGACAAGAGGGGTCACAAAGACAGATGCAAACGATGTCATACGTTTACCCTGAGCATTATAAGGGCTCACACGCACCAGACGATGCACACCGTTCTCACTCTTCAGATATCCATAAGCATAATCACCCTCAATGTTGATAGTGACAGATTTAATGCCTGCGTCATCCCCCTCAAGGAGTTGGGCGATAGAAGTCTTATAGCCATGTCGCTCGGCATATCGGAGGTAAAGACGCATGAGCATCTGAGCCCAGTCCTGGCTTTCAGTGCCACCGGCTCCGGAATTGATCTTAAGCACAACGCCAAGTTTATCTTCCTCCCGACGGAGCATATTGCGGAGCTCAAGATTCTCAATATCCTTAGCCACCACTGCATACTGCTCATCAACCTCCTCTTCGGTCACAAGACCCTCCTTGACGAAATCGAAAGCAAGCCGAAGTTCTTCCACTTGCTTTTCAAGTGCCTTATAAGAATCAATCCAGAAGTGAAGGTCTTTGATTTTCTTCATCTGGGCCTCAGCCTTAGTGCGGTCTTCCCAGAAATCAGCCACGTGAGTACGCAACTCTTCCTCCTCCACTTCAATAATCTTGGAGTCAATGTTCAGATATCTTTTGAGTGCGGCGGTACGGTCTTCCGCCTCTTTCAGTTGTTCTTGTGTTATCATTTATGTTTCTATTCATAATTCAAAGCCCCCTTGCCCCCTAAAGGGGGAATTTATTGACCTTTTTCGACTTGGAATGGCGAAGGCGAAGTAGGAGGCCTGAGTCTTTAATAGTTCTAACTGCAAATATTTGAAATGTTTATTTTTTTGATCTCGAAGCGGGTCGCTTCTTGGGAGCGGCATCCTGCTGCTCCATCAACTTAGTCACATCCTCATATGTCAATGATGCGGCATCAGTGCCTTTAGGAATCTTATAATTCACTTTCTTTTTGGCTCCATCAGGAAGATATGTGAAATATGGGCCGAACCTACCATTAAGAATTTCAATTTCAGGATGCTCCGGGAATGACTTGATAAACTTGTTGGCCTCATCTGCACGTTTCTTCTCAATGAGTTCAATAGCCTCCTGCTCCGTAATAGAAATAGGCGACATATCTTTGGGTATCGACACAAACATTGAGTCGTGGCGTATATATGGTCCGAAGCGTCCTATAGCAGCCAGTATCTTTTTCCCTTCAAACATGCCGACGTCGCGAGGGAGTTCAAACAATTTCAGGGCTTCCTCAAGAGTGAGTGTCTGCACACTCTGATCAGGCTGCAGGGATGCAAACAGAGGTTTGTCCTCATCTGTGGCTTCTCCTATCTGCACTACGGGTCCGAAGCGCCCGATCTTCACATAGACATTTCTGCCAGTCTTTGGATCGACACCGAGCTGACGCTCTCCAACCTTATGCTCCATCTTCAGAGTGTTGATTTTCTCAATCTCCGGATGGAAATCACCATAAAATTCAGACATCTCATTTTGCCAAGGCAACTTTCCTTCAGCAATATCATCGAATTTCTCTTCGATTTTTGCAGTGAAATTATAATCGAGAATGTCGGGGAAATACTCAGTAAGGAAATCATTTACCACCATACCAATATCAGTAGGAACAAGTTTCCCTTTTTCAGATCCGACAGAAAGGGTCTTCGTCTTCATTGAAATCTTCCCTTTCTTGAGCACAATTTCCTTAAACTCGCGTGGAGTGCCCTCTTTCTCTCCTCGTTTCACATATTCACGCTGCTGTATGGTAGAGATAGTCGGAGCGTAAGTAGAAGGACGCCCTATGCCGAGTTCCTCCATTTTTTTCACCAAAGAAGCCTCTGAATAACGTGGAGGAGCCTGGGTATAGTCTTCAGTGGCAATTATTTCCTTCGGAGTAAGATTCATCCCTACTGAAAGTGGAGGAAGTGATGTATCCTTGCCGGAGCCTGTCTGATATACTGTGAGGAAACCGGGGAACGTAACTACTTCTCCCTCTGCCTTGAATACTCCGTGGGTAGTATCTTCAGTGGCCTTGCCAGCCGAAGGCACAATTGCAATGTCTACAGTTGTCTTCTCAACATCAGCATCTGCCATTTGCGATGCAACAGCTCTGCGCCAGATGAGATCATAGAGTTTCTGCTCCTTGGCATCACCATCGATAGTGCGGTTGGTCACATAAGTAGGACGGATAGCCTCGTGAGCCTCCTGAGCCCCTTTGGAATGAGTATGATAATGACGCACTTTCAGATATTCCTCTCCCAAATCTTTACGGATAGTGTCTGATATGTCGCGCAAAGCGAGTTCCGACAGATTGGTAGAGTCAGTACGCATATATGTGATCTTTCCGTCCTCGTAAAGTTTCTGCGCAATCACCATAGTCTGATTGACGGAGAATCCGAGCCTGCGTGAAGCCTCCTGCTGGAGGGTTGAGGTTGTGAATGGAGGATAAGGCTGACGCTTTCCGGGCCTTACGTTGACTTCATCAATTCTGAAAGAAGCATCGTGGCACTCGCTCAATACGTCCATCGCATCTTTCTCATCGGCGCATCTGCGCGAGAGGTCGGCTTTAAGCCCTGCCTCGCTGCCCGGAATCTCAAACATTCCTGACACGCGGTAGTAAGATTCAGGGACAAAGGCTGAAATTTCTTTCTCACGCTCACAAATGAGACGCACAGCCACGCTCTGCACTCTGCCGGCTGAAAGAGATGGCTTAATCTTTTTCCAAAGCACCGGACTAAGCTCAAACCCCACTATGCGATCGAGCACCCTGCGGGCTTGCTGGGCATTGACCCTGTCGAGGTCAATATCGCGTGGATTTGCTATTGCATTGAGAATAGCGGGCTTCGTAATCTCATGGAAAACGATTCTTTTAGTATTTGACGGATTCAGCCCCAGCACCTCATAAAGATGCCATGCAATCGCCTCTCCTTCGCGGTCTTCATCGGAAGCGAGCCATACCATATCGGCGTTCTTGGCAGCCTCTTTGAGCTTGCGCACCGTTTCTTTCTTATCAGCGGGTATCTCGTATTCAGGCTGGAAATTATTATCAAAATCTATGGATATTCCTTTCTTCTTAAGGTCGCGAATATGACCATATGAAGAAAGCACAGTGTATCCCTTACCAAGGAATTTTTCAATGGTTTTAGCTTTTGCAGGCGACTCTACTATTACAAGATTATTCATAAGCTTTTAATAATCAGGCTTTCAAATCAATCAATTGGCGTGATTTACGCTTTTGTCACAATTTTCGTGACGCAAAATTAATACTTTTATTTCAGAAACACAATATTAAGGTGTATTGTTTTAGGGAAAAAACATTTTCTTAATCGTTATATAAGTAGAAACTCATCTTTCGCGAGCGAAAGATAGAGGTTATGTGGCTTTAAGGGACTTAAAGGCTTTAAGGGCTTTAAAGCCGTTAAGGGGCTTAAGAAGAAAGAAATAGAATATGATATATTAAGATGGCAAATAAACTTGTAGAAATGATTCGCCGCCAGGCGGAAAAATATGGAGATAGAGAAGCCTACCGCTATTGCTGGCGCAAGGCCGGAGAATGGCTTCCCACAAGTTGGGAGGAATTCCGAGTGCAGATCGACGTGGCGGCCCGCGCCCTTGTAAGGCTTGGCTTGAAGGAAAAAGACACGATAGCAGTGTGCTCAAACAATACTCCACAGATTCTTATCACGGAGTTTGCCGGCTTCCGCAATCGCGCTGCCACTATTCCTCTCTATTCCAGCAGCAGCCAGGCTCAATATGACTTTATTGTCAACGATGGACAGCCACGAATTCTATTCGTAGGGGAAAAACATCAATATCCTCTTGCCTATAATTATTGGAAGAATCATCCCGACCAGATCGACAAGATAATAATCTTCAAGAAAGAGGGGGTAGAGATCAATCCCGACGACACTGCCTCAATTGTGTGGGAAGATTTCATGAAACTTGGAGTTGAAGCCGATGAAGACATCCGAATACTCGTAGAGCAAAGATCTGAAAGGGGTCTGCCGGAAGATATAGCGACACTTATTTACACATCCGGCACCACTGGAGAACCAAAGGGGGTTTGCCTAAGCCATTCCAACTATGACGCTGCAATGGATGCCCACCTCAAATTCCTCATTAACGTAACTGACAAGGATCTCTCAATGGCGTTTTTGCCTATGAGCCATATTCTTGAGAAAGCATGGTGTTTCTTCTGCCTCACAAAGGGGATACGAATTGCAATCAATGAAGACCCGCGCATAATTCAGGACACTTTGCCACAAGTGAGACCAAATCTGATGACGTGTGTACCACGCTTCTGGGAAAAAGTCTATGCCGGGGTGAAGGAAAAGATCTCCAAGATGAGCAAACTGCAGCAGACTATGGTTGGGCGAGCCATCAGAGTAGGATATAGAAGAAACCTCGGATTCAGAAGAGAGGGAAAGCCAGTGCCCTCATGGCTTGAGAAAGAATACAAATTCTGGGACAAGAGAGTGTTCTCAAAAGTTAAGAACACAATCGGGTTGCCCGACCCAAAGATGTTCCCCACGGCTGGAGCTCCACTAAGTCCACGAATCACCGAGTTCATGCAGTCGATTGGCATCAACGTCATCATCGGATATGGACTGAGTGAAACCACTGCGACAGTATCCGCTTTCCCATTCAAAGACTTTGAAATCGGGACAGTTGGCAAGCCCCTCCCAATGGTAAAAGTTAAGATTGACAAAGAGGGAGAGATACTCGTCAAAGGTCCAACAGTGACAGCCGGATATTACAACAATCCGGATGCCAATGCCAAGGCGTTCACCGACGACGGATGGTTTCGTACCGGCGACGCCGGATATTTTACAGAATCGGGTGCATTAGTGCTTACCGAGCGAGTAAAAGATTTGTTCAAGACATCGAATGGCAAATACATCGCGCCTCAGTTGCTTGAAAGCCGACTGGCAGAAAACAAGTTTATCGACGAAGTGGCAGTCATTGGCGATGAGCGGAAGTATGTCACTGCATTGGTGGTGCCTAATCTATCGCAACTGCTTGCTTGGGCAGCCTCAAAGAAACTTGACACTGAAAATGTTGAGGCACTCTTGAAAAATCCTGTAGTGATCGACATGCTCATGGAAGAAATCAATGAACTTCAGAAAGATCTTGCTTCATATGAGCAGATAAAGAAAATAACATTGCTTCCGAATCATTTCTCTATCACCCATGGAGAAGTCACAAACACTATGAAGGTGCGCCGTCCGGTAGTGGCAAAGCGTTATGAGAAGGAAATAGAGGCAATGTATGATGGACCTAAAGATGGAGACACTCCCCTCATTCCGGAGGACATTGAAACCAAACAGGACTAAGTTTGTTTCTCTATCAGAACATTATGCATTATGCATTGTGCATTATAAATTAACAGAAAGATGGCTGAATCAAATTTTATAGACTACGTTAAGATACTTTGCCGCAGTGGTAAGGGTGGCGCCGGAAGCCGCCATTATCACCGTGCAAAATATATTCCGAAAGGGGGGCCTGACGGAGGCGACGGGGGACGAGGAGGACACATCATCCTCCGCGGAAACCGCCATAAATGGACTCTCCTTGACCTTAGATACCAAAGACATATATTCGCCACCGACGGACAAAGCGGCGGCGAAAACCGCTCGACCGGCAAGGATGGCGAAGACCGCATCATCGAGGTTCCGGTAGGAACAACGGTTTTTGATGCCGATACAGGTCAATATCTCTGCGAGATAACGCAAGATGGAGAGGAAATCAAACTGCTTCGTGGCGGCAAGGGTGGACGAGGCAATGTGCATTTTGCCACTTCTACCAACCGCGCTCCCCGCTATGCACAACCTGGCCAACCGGCTATTGAAAAGGCAGTCGTGCTTGAATTGAAATTGCTTGGCGACGTGGGTCTTGTAGGATTTCCGAATGCAGGGAAGTCAACTCTCCTATCTGCAATTTCTGCTGCAAAACCAAAGATTGCCGACTATCCATTCACTACGATGGAGCCAAGTCTCGGAATCGTAAGCTACCGCAACGGACAGAGTTTCGTAATGGCAGATATTCCTGGCATCATTGAGGGAGCAAGCGAGGGAAAAGGATTAGGACTCAGATTCTTGCGTCATATTGAGCGTAATGCGGTGCTTCTCTTCATGATTCCGGCAGACTCCTCCGACATCAAGAAGGATTACGAAATCCTTCTCAATGAGTTGCGCCAGTTCAATCCCGAATTGATGGACAAGAGCCGAGTGCTTGCCATCTCAAAGAGTGATATGCTCGACGAGGAAATGATGGAGGAGATGAAAAAGGAACTTCCCGAGGGGATTCCAACTGTGTTCATCTCTGCTGTCACCGGCTTCGGTCTTACTGAATTGAAAGATATTCTATGGCGTGAGATAAATTCAGAAGACAACCTTGCCAAGACCACCATCACCCATCGCGATCTTGACCGCCATCATCGAGTGGAGGAAGAGGATGAATTCATTTTCCATCAGGATGATGAGGAAGAGGAAGATTGGATGCCGACTACCGATGAGGAGTGGGCAGATGAGTTCTGGGATGAGGAGCAATCTGTCAACGACGAAGATGCCTCATGGCGAGGAGCCAAGAAAGGCACCGGTAAATAATAATAGAAAAATGTCAGACCGCCAATTACTACAAATAGACATAGAAGGGATTCTCAAGCAGAGGATCCCTTCTTCAAAAGAGCGCTATATTCCTCACTTCCTATATCGCGCGCTTGCCAGGCTTATCCATCAGGATGACCTTAATGAGATACTCCGCGTGACCTTCCCCTCACAGGGGAGTGAATTCTCAGAGAAAGTGCTTAAGCATCTCAACATTACGCTTGAAGTGGAAGGAGCAGAAAATCTCCCTCCTCTCACCCGACGCGTAGTCTTTGCCTCCAACCATCCACTTGGCGGACTTGACGGCATAGCACTTATTGCTGTACTTGGCAAGCATTATGGCGACGAGAACATCCGCTTCATGGTCAACGATTTGCTAATGAATGTGGAGCCATTGAGCAATGTGTTCCTCCCAATCAACAAATATGGCTCACAAGCGCGAGCTGCCGCTGATGCAATCAACAAGGAATATGCCTCAGATCGTCAGCTTCTGGTTTTTCCGGCAGGACTTGTATCCCGATTGCAAGAGGGAGGCAAAGTCCATGACTTGAAATGGCAGAAAGCCTTTGTGCAGAAAGCCATTGAGTATGGCAGAGACATCGTGCCAATCCGTTTCGTAGCCCTAAACCGCCGTCGCTTCTACCGCCTCGCCAAATGGCGCAAGAAACTCGGCATCAACGTAAATATAGAGCAAGCCACTCTCCCCGCCGAACTTTGCGCATCCCGAGGCAAACATTTCCGCATCATAATAGGCAAACCCATACCAATATCCCAACTTAAAGAAGAAGGCAATAATTATCCAAAAATCGCAAGTGAAATACGCGAGCAAATATACGGATTACATTCCCCAGAGAAAATTTAAGGTCCTACTCTTAAAGAACCAAGAGCCAGGTTATAGAAAATATTGCCAGCATACGACATTATTTATTTGCATTTTAAATAAGATTTCGTTAAATTTGCAAAAAACTTTCAGGCTATGGACGAATTGAGATACCCCATCGGCATGCAGACCTTCTCGAATATCATCGAGGATGGCTATGTGTATGTAGACAAGACCGCATACATCAAGTTACTACTAAATCAGGGTAAATTCATTTTTCTTAGCCGTCCCCGCCGCTTCGGGAAAAGCCTTCTGCTCTCTACTCTTAAGGCTTATTTCGAAGGTAGGCGTGATTTATTCAAAGGGCTCTCAGCAGACTCTATGGATCTTGACTGGACTCCTTCACCTGTAGTTCGCTTTGACCTGAACTCAGAGGATTTCACCGTAGAGGATGGTCTTTATAAGCTGCTTAATCGTCTGCTCGGAGAATACGAGAAGCAGTATGGTATCTCTGAGATTGCTGACAGTTTAGCAGGAAGATTCTCCCAACTCATAAAGAAGGCGGTGGAGGAGACTGGACGAAAAGTAGTCATTCTCATCGACGAGTATGACAAACCCCTCTTGGGAATAGAAGATAAAAAATTTATTTTTGAAAAAAACCAAGCTATTCTAAAAAGTTTCTTCGGCAATCTGAAGACGATGGATGAATATATTAGATTCGCTTTCATAACAGGAGTAGCCCGATTCAACAAAGTCAGCATATTCAGCGATCTGAATAATCTTGATGACATATCAATTGAGGATGACTTCGCCAACATCTGCGGATGGACTGAGACGGAACTTATCGAAAATTTCCGTCCTGGAATCGAGGCTCTCGCGAAAAAACGGAAAGAGAGTTTCGGGGTCACAGTGCAGACATTGAGGAATTACTATGATGGGTATCTCTTCGCAGAAGAAGGAGCGCGACTTTACAATCCATTCAGCATACTGAAAGCCTTAAAGAAAAAAAGGATAGACCCTTATTGGTTTGAGAGCGCCACCCCAACATTCTTGGCTAAACGAATTAAGACAATGGGGATGTTTCCTGCTGACATTAATGGCACAGAGTGCAGCAGAGAAAAACTAATTGAGGTTGGACTCAACGACAGAAACCCAATTCCACTGATGTTCCAGACAGGATATTTGACCATAGCAGATGTCAATCCAAATAGCAACCTCTATAAACTCAGGTTTCCGAATCGTGAGGTTGAGATTGGTTTCTATCACCTGATCGATACTCCATAAACTCTCGTCCCATCTACCTCATTGCCGCCAACTATAATGAGAAAAAGGACTCCAGAGGCCTCCAATACGAAATCCAAAACTATAATACAACACCGGTCCTCATTTAGGATGATTCTCAAATGACACTAAATAGACTTCAACTCGAAAGGCTTTCTGAAAAAATCAATCAGGATGTCACTACTCCCGGAGGGGCGTCAGTGTTGGCACTTGATATACTGGATAAGACCGGGGCTCTTCTTGGTCTTAACACTATAAAGAGACTGGTTGGAGTCCTTCCTTCCGATAGCACTCCACGCAGCACCACCTTGAATATCATCGCCAACTATCTCGGATACGCCAGTTGGGATTCTCTGCAAGAAGACACAGAAATGCGTGGCTCCGGTTTTGGCGAGAGCAATATCTTCATCGAGATGTCTGATCTTGAAGAAGACACAATGGTAGAGATATGGTGGAAACCGGATCGCCGCCTTCTCATCCGCCATGACGGCAACGGACAGTATGAGGTAGTGGAATCAGAAAAAGGCAAACTTCTTCCGGGCGATCTCCTGTCACTCTCCCAACTTGCCATCGGCTTCCCCTTCATAGCCGACAAAGTATTCCGCCAAGAAAAGCCCCTCGGCAGTTACCGAGCAGCCGACGGCTCAGGAATCACCCGCTTCAACATATTAGAAGAATAATCATTCTATGGAAAGCGGATTCAAATCTGAAAGCAAATATACATCCGGCCCTGACTGGCAACCTATCACTCACCACGGATCAGGTCATTACGAATTCTTCAAGGTGAGATACTTCGGTGCGCTCCACTTCGTAAAGCGTCCTACCGCTGAGTTCCGCCATGACCTGATGACAATTGAGTCGCTCAAAAAAGAATTTTACATCGGCTATAATCTAAACCATCCCAACATAGCCAGATATATGAAGTTGGAAGATGGGGCAGTCTATGAAGAATACATCGATGGCTCCTCATTGCGAGAAATGATTGATAGCGATGACGACCGCCTGAAATCTCCCGAATTCATCCGGCGCATATGTCGCCAACTTCTCGAAGCAACATCTTATCTGCACAGCCGGGGCGTAATACACAACGATATTAAACCGGAAAATGTAATGGTAGCCCGCATTGGCG